>CAJXEC010000012.1 GCA_913052165.1 uncultured Rhodospirillaceae bacterium | reverse complement strand
GAGGCAGGACATGGGCTGTGTAATGAGAGACTTGCCAGAGTTCTCTGCGAGGAAGCTCCAAAGAGAATAATGGAGATGGAAGATTGGAAAGTCGGTTGGGCCCGTGACGAAACTGGACGCATGGCTCAGGTGATGGCACCTGGGCACCACGTGCAAAGATGCGTATACTCCGACTTTCTTAACACTGGTCCTGCCGTAGCACGCGCTTTGCGAGGGGAAGTTGCCCAAAGAGATGGAATTAAGAGGGCAAGCGGATTAAACGTCCTAGACATTGTAGTTCGGGACGGCGCTGCGATAGGGGCTGTTGCTCTGGATGTAGAGAGTGGAGAGACGGTTCTAATAAGCGCGGGAGCGGTAGTTATTGCGGCAGGCGGTTTAACACGGCTCTATCGTCGTAATAGTGCATCAGTAAATATGGCAGGTGAGTCTTATGCAATGGCGCTGCGCGCCGGAGCGGAATTAGTCGATATGGAATTTGTTCAATTCTTTCCGATAGGGCATCTCGCACCTCGGATGGTCGGAATGGATCCTATCATGTGGGATCCCTTTCGATACAAGCTAGGTGGGCGCTTGTTAAACGGAAATTTTGACGAATTCATCCACAACTACGGTGGGTCAGATGAGGGCGTGTATACCGCTCGGAGGGATCTTGCCTCTTATGCTATTTATAAAGAAAAAGAGGCTGGTCGTGCGTCGCCACATGGAGGGGCATGGCTCAGCTTTGAGCATATTCCTCAGGAAACACTAGAAGATAGCTTCGGCCCGGTAATCGGGAAATTGGCAAAAAATAACATCGACCTAACGAAACAGGCTATCGAAGTAGCCCCCATAGCCCACTACCATATGGGTGGAATTAAGGTCGACGAGGAAATGGCTACTTGCGTGCCGGGCCTATTTGGAGCGGGAGAAGCAGTAGGTGGGGCAAATGGCGCCACTCGATTATCTGGAAATGCTATTACGGAAGCCTTTGTTTTTGGAGAACGTGCTGGGAAATTTGCAGCGGCTGCGGCTAAAGGAGCAAGGCGTGGTGCAGTTGAAGAGAAAGATGCAAATGCGCTTGTGGAAGAAGTTCGGGATCACCTAAAGAGTAATATTGATGCCTCAGGCGGAGCTGCGTTTATTTTAGAAGAACTCCAGGGCGTTATGGAAGATCATATTGGTTTAATCCGAGATGGCAAAAATATGCGTTCAGGGCTCGATAGAATTCGGAACATGATCACGAATGACCTCTGCCAAATAAACGTCTCTGATAAAGGTCCATTCAACCAGTCCATGCAAGATTGGCTTGAGCTCAGAAATGCTTTGCAATGTGCAGAAGCAGTGGCTCTTGCAGCGTTGAATCGGCCCGAAAGCCGGGGCGCTCATCAACGCGAGGATATCCCGGAGGCAAAGCCAGAGTTTGAAAAAAATCAAGTTCTGAAATTGCGTGGGGGGGATTTGGAGATTGAGTGGGCCGACGTAATTCGGTCAGATTGGGTATTAGAAGACAAGGTGCTTGCAACGTTATGAATGAAAAAAAGACAACCTCAGTTTGCGTCGTCCGTGGGGGCGCAGATGAAAAGCCCTATGAAGAAAACTTTGAAGTACCTTTTGAGGATGGAGCCTCGGTTCTGGATGCTTTGACCTGGATTCGAAGTCATAAAGACTCTTCTCTCGCGTTTCGGTATAGCTGCGTAAGTGCTAATGCTTGCAAAGAATGCATGGTTTTGGTTAACGATAAGGTTGACTATGCTTGTACGGCGCGCCTTGACCCCGATGGGGTCAAGGTAGGGCCGCTGAAAAACAAAAGACTAATTCGTGATCTTGTTACTGATATTGTTCCTCCAAAAGAACGAATTTCTGATCCGAATTAGAGAGGTGCAAATATTACGCAGCTTTGGAATGCGAAATCAGCTCGATTATCCTTTGGGGTGTAATCGGGGCTTGATTTATCCGAATACCAAGAGGTTCGAGAGCATTCTCCACAGCTGAGGCGACCGCAGCGGCTACAGGTACAGTTGAACCTTCACCGACTCCCTTTACGCCGAGTGGATTGAGGGGTGAAGGGCTCTCTAAAAACTCAACTTTGAATCCAGGCATTTCTGGTGCTGTGGGAAGGAGATATTCGCCGAAGTTTGTTGTTAATGGTTGGGCTTCATCATCATAAGCCATCCACTCGAAAAGCGCATTGCCTATACCATGCGCGGCTCCTCCTTGTATCTGCCCTTCGACCACCATCGGATTCATCAAGTTGCCGGAGTCATGAACAATAACATAGCGCTCAAACTTTACTGCACCGGTTTCAACATCAACATCCACTTCACAGCAGTGGGCGCTGTAGCAATAAGCGAGAGGGTCTGTAAGGAAGCGCTGCGTTGACTCCATTCCTGGATCCACACCACCTGGAAGAGCATAGCCGGGCGTCCCCGCAACTGCATTTGCGACCTTTCCTAATGGTAACCGAATATCGGTGCCGCGGACGACGATTTCGCCGCTTTCAATTTCAAGATCTTGCTCTGATGCTTCAAGTAATTGAGCGGCCACAGTCAGCACTTTTTTTCGGACTTCTTGGGCAGCGATATGTGCTGAAGAGCCTGCAGTAATGGCCTGACGACTCCCAAAACCGCCCATGCCCATCGGTATTGATTGTGTGTCTCCAGCAATTACTTCAATATTGTTTAGATCCCCCCCAAGATGTTCCGCCACAATTTGCGCCATCATGGTGTGTGTACTTTGCCCCATCGGGGCGGCCCCCGTATAAACAGAAATTTTACCAGAGGTCCCGACCCGGACTGTGGCCATTTCAAAAGGGCCTCGACCTGTTCCTTTCACTCCGAGAGACATTCCAATGCCGATATGCCGTCCTTTTAATCTCGCTGTTTCCTGGCGTTCCTTAAAATTTGAATACTCGCAAGCATCTAGAGCCATATTCATCGCCTTAGGAAAATCGCCCGAATCGTACTCTATATTAACGCCGGCCCTAGTTTTGAGAGGCTTTTTGTAGGGCATTTCTTCGCCTTTAATCATGTTTTTCAGCCGTAAGTCTGCCCTATCGATACCCATTTCTTTGGCGGCTCGGTCGACCAGCCTTTCCATCACGTACGTACCTTGGGGGTGGCTGGCGCCTCTTACCGGCGCACAGGGAACCTTGTTAGTGAATACCAAAGATTGCCGCATGTGATAATTTGGTACTTTATAGGGCCCAGGTATTGTCGCTGCGGCGTTGTAGGGCAGTGTGATGCCTTGCGCAGTGTACGCACCATGGTCATGGATAAGGTGTCCGCGCACTCCGAGAATCATTCCCTCTTGATCTAGTGCGATTTCGGCTTTCCAGTATTGATCTCGTTCTTGGACCGCTGCAACAAAATGCTCGCGTCGATCTTCTGCCCACTTTACCGCCCGCCCGGATAATTTTGAGGCCAAAGCTACTACTAATTCCTCGGAATAGAAGAGAAATTTTGGTCCAAATCCACCTCCAACGTCTGGTGTAATAACCCGCACCTGGTTCTCATTTAGTCCCAGAACCTTGACGATATAGCTGTGCGCTAGATTTGGCATTTGTGTTGAGGACCACAGAGTAATTGTATCTGATACGGGATCGTATCGCCCAACGGCTCCCCGACATTCAATTGGATGTGCTGTCCCTCGATGTTGCCATATCTCTTCAGAGAAGCTAAAGGGCGCGGTCTCAAAAATTTTGTCGACTTCGCCGTACTCTTGGACCATCTCCATCATCAAATTGTTGGCGGCATCGCGATATGCGGTGGGCGCACCATTTTCGAGGGCGGCTTTGCAATCTCCTGCTGCGGGGAGCGGTTCCCATTCTGTTTCGACTGATGCGGCGGCGTCTTCCGCGACGTGGCGCGTTTCGGCTAAGACAATTGCCACACATTCGCCCGAATACATTGCCTCGTCCTTGACTAACACGGCAGGTCCAGCATTCTCGGCATTTGGAACCCCCGAGGGGAATTCGACCGGGAGCTTATCTTGCAACATATGCGGGCGAATATCTGTAAAGTCGTAAACAGCAAGTACCCCCTCTATCTTGAGAGCAGCTGCCTTGTCTAAAGATTTTAAAATTGCGTGTGGGTAAGGGCTGCGAACAAAAGCAGCATGGGCCATCTGAGGAAGTCTAATATCATCGGTGTACCTCCCACGACCTCTCAGTAGATTGGGATCTTCGAGGCGGGCGGTTCGCTGCCCTAAGACTTTCCCATCCATTGTAAATCCCCTTTTTGTTGTTTATAATAACTATGGCGTGGTAGCTCGGTAAATCAAGCCAGTTGGTTTGTTAGAAATCAGTTTTCTTTTGATAGTCCCATTAAACCCTCAGAGAAGTCTTTAGCATCAAACGGGCGCAAGTCATCTTCGCCTTCCCCGACCCCCACGGCGTGAATGGGTAGACCGTGTTTTTCTGCTAATGCAACTAAGACTCCCCCACGAGCGGTGCCATCAAGTTTTGTCATCACTATCCCTGATACCTCAGCAATCTTTTTAAATGTGTCCACCTGAGAGTGGGCATTTTGGCCCACGGTGGCATCTAGCACTAAGAGACAACTATGGGGAGCAGTTTTGTCTAGCTTTCGAAGAACTCTGATCATTTTCTGGACCTCCGCCATCAGGTCCTCGCGATTTTGTAATCTTCCGGCTGTATCAACCAATAACACGTTTGCACCATTTGTACGCGCTAGCTCTAATGCCTCGAACGCAACCCCAGCCGCATCTGAACCGGTATCTTTTGCCACTGTCGGGCAACCAGTTCGTTCCCCCCAAATTTTAAGTTGTTCGACGGCTGCCGCTCGGAAAGTGTCTCCCGCAGCTAATACCACCGACTTTCCCTCTTCTACATATGCTTTGGCTAGTTTTCCAATGGTCGTTGTTTTTCCGCAACCATTGACCCCTACTACCATTATAACATGAGGTTTATTTTCGTCCTGCGGCCGTAAAGGAATTGCGACGGGTTCTAGGATATTTTTGAGGCGAAAAGCGAGATGCTCTCTCACCTCTTCTTCAGTCACGTCACGATCAAATTTTTCTGCTTCAAGGGAGGAAATAAGTTTTGTTGCGGTGTTTACACCAAGATCAGCGGTGATAAGGGTTTCTTCCAGAGCCTGAAGTGCTTTTTTATCGAGCCTTCGACCAGCTACCGCTTGTGCTATCCCTGACGTAACCCGAGACGTTGTCCTGGATAGTCCGTTTTTCAGGCCAGAGAACCAACCTTCACTCATTAGATGCCCTTGCCGATCCAATGATTGCCATCTCGTCCGAGAATTCGTGTGTTAATTATTTCGCCAGGTTTGTAAGTCTTGTTCATTATTACCGGCAAAAACCTCTCACAATGCCCTTTTTCGTCATTCTCTATTAAAACCCTTGCTTTGGAGCCAATACCCTCATCTAGAATAGATTGGAGCTGGGCAACACCATCCGACCTGAGGACTTTGGCTCGTCTTTTGCGCTCTTGATTTGGCACCTGGGGCATCTTTTGAGCCGGTGTTCCATCCCTTTGAGAGTAGGGAAAGACGTGGAGTTGTGTGATTTTGGCTTCTCGCACAAGAGTCCTGGTATCTTCAAACATCTCTTCATTTTCTGTTGGAAACCCAACAATTAGATCTGCCCCGAATGTTACCTCTGGACGTTTTTCCCGAAGTTTTTCGCAAACTTTGATGACATCTTCACGTTGATGGCGTCTTTTCATGCGCTTTAAAATTATGTTGTTACCGGATTGGACGCTAAGGTGAACGGACGGAAGTAGCCTTGGCTCGTCCCCAAATAGTGAGATCAAATGGTCATCCATCTCCATTGGATCAAGCGAGGAAAGCCTGAGCCTTTCGAGCTCAGGCACTAGTTTCAGGATTTTTCTTACCAAAGTAGTCAGAGTAAGGCTTCCCGGGAGCCCTTTACCATAATCTGTAAGATCAACCCCAGTGAGGATGACCTCTTTGAAACCGTTATTAACGAGAGCAGTGATTTGTTTGACGATTTCCCCTGCCGGTACAGAACGACTTGGACCTCGGCCGTACGGTATAACACAAAAAGTGCAGCGATGATCGCAACCTTGCTGAACTTCAATGAACGCTCGGGATCGACCGTCAAACCCATGTATCATGTGTCCCGCCGTCTCACGCACTGACATAATATCATTTACTTGGATTTTTGCTTCGGCTAGATGGCTAGGTAAATCTGCCCAAAAATCTGGATCCAGCTTTTCTGCATTGCCGACAACCGCGTCTACATCTTTCAATTTTGCAAAACGCTCTGGATTAATTTGTGCCGAGCAACCAGTGACGACCACTCGGCTTTCAGGGTTTTCACGTTTGGCGCGATAAATTTTTTGACGCGTTTGTCGTTCGGCCTCCTGGGTTACAGCACAACTATTGATCACAATGATATTTTCTAATTTGGCTCTATGAATGTGACCCTTAATAACTTCTGACTCAAAAGCATTTAGCCTGCAGCCCATCGTAACGACTTTGCATTCACCCACTAGTTTAGGCCCTTGTTCAGTGCCAAAAGGTCTAACTCTCCATGAAAGCTTATTTGAGCCGGACCGGTCATCCATACATGATCATCTTGAAGCCAATCTATCTGTAAAGTTCCGCCGTCTAGTCTTACAGAAGCCGAGCGTTCGGTTAGCCCTAACCTGGCCCCGGCAACCGCTGCTGCGCAGGCCCCTGTGCCGCACGCCTTTGTAATCCCTGCGCCCCGCTCCCAAACCCGTAACCGGATTGTTTTATCATCTAATTGCTTCGCGATGCCAATGTTAGCGTGTTCTGGGAAAAGAGGATGGTTCTCCAATAGAGGTCCTAAGGCGGGTAGATCTACGGCTTCGATATTAGAAACAAAAAAAACGCAGTGTGGATTTCCCATATTTACCGCCGTTGGTTTTTCCAAGCCGCCGAAATCGATCGGTAAATGCAATGTATCGTGCTTTTCAGACAAAGGAATGTCTTGCCAATAAAATTTGGGAGGGCCCATATCGACAGCTATTTGTCCGTTTTCATTGGCTGTAGCGTGCAACATACCGCCTAAGGTCTCAATAATGACGGAGTCTCTCTCCGCTTCGCCGAATAGGAGTTTTGCTACACATCTCGTGGCATTGCCGCAGGCCTCGACCTCTCCGCCGTTTGCGTTATGAATTCTCATGAAAACATCCGCGGTTGTTGAGGGTTCTATAAGGATTAGTTGATCACAGCCGACGCCAGTATGACGGTCTGAGATCAATCGGACTTTCTCAGGGGTCAAATGCACGGGTGCAACACGACAATCGATTATAACGAAGTCGTTGCCAAGACCCTGCATTTTTATAAATGCAGAATCACTCATAACGCTATATAAAGTTTCATAACCCGATATATAGGGCGTTCGCATACTCCCCGTCCATGTTTTTTGAGTTAAAGAAATGACAACAGTAATTCATTTATTTCATCGTGACTTGAGGTTGGAAGACAATGTTGCTCTGCGAAAGGCTGTTGAGTTCGGTAATACAGTTATTCCTCTTTATATCCATGATGCAGAGGTTCTTGGAGGGGTGGGTGAAGGCCAAGCTTCATTATGGTGGTTGCATAATAGTTTAACCGAATTGGATAAGGACCTTAGAGATCATGGCAGCCGTCTTATTCTTAGGCGAGGATCTCGCTTGCGGGAGCTCCTGCGTATTATCGAAGAAACAGGATCTAAAGCAGTGTTTTTTAACCGCCGCTATGTTCCATGGCTTGATAATCAGGACAGCACGATAGCGAGAGAATTGGGTATCCCTTACAAGCGCTTTCGAGGATATCTACTTTTTGAACCGGAAGCGATTAAGACGAAAACAGGCACTCCATTCCGAGTGTTCACGCCATTTTATAAGGCTTGCCTTGCAGGTATGACTCTATATCCCCCTGCTCCGAAACCACTTAAAATTCCTCCTCCTAGAAAATGGCCGCGAAGTGACTCGCTCCATGATTGGGGCTTTTTACCCTCCTTTCCGGATTGGTCTTCCGGGTTGCGGGAAAATTGGAAACCCGGCGAAGCTGGAGCGAAAGAGAGTATCCAGAGTTTTTCGAAAGTAGTAGGAAACTATCAAAACGACAGAGATCGGCCTGATTTAACCGGCACCTCAAGGTTATCGCCGCATCTTCATTTCGGGGAAATTAGTCCGCTCTCGTGCTGGAATTATTTTCTTGATAAACCAGAAAGCGAGGGGAAAACAGCCTTTTTACGCGAATTAATTTGGCGAGAATTCTCTTATCATTTACTGGTTCAATACCCTGATATGGCGCACGAACCCCTGCAAAAAAAGTTTAAAAAGTTTCCATGGAGGGAGGATAAAACAATGCTTTCCGCGTGGGAGAGAGGGGAAACAGGCTATCCAATAGTGGATGCAGGAATGAGGCAGATGTGGGAGACAGGTTGGATGCACAATCGAGTAAGGATGGTTGTGGCATCGTTTTTGATTAAGCACCTTTTATTAGACTGGCGGAGTGGGCATGACTGGTTCTGGGATACGTTAGTAGATGCTGATCCTGCCAATAATTCAGCTAGCTGGCAGTGGGTCGCGGGCTGCGGGGCGGATGCCGCTCCATTTTTCCGGATTTTTAATCCGATGGCTCAAGGGTCAAAATTTGACCCAAAAGGTGATTATGTCCGAAGGTGGATTCCGGAAATTGGCCAACTTTCGTCTAAGTACATTCACCAACCATGGTTAGCTCCTAGAATGGTGCTAGAGGATGCGGGAATAAAGTTAGGTCTAGATTACCCGCGGCCCATTGTTGATCACAAAGTAGCTCGAGAAAGGGCTTTGGACTCTCTCGCCTCGATTAAAGGTGCCTAGTGGAGTCTTTTTATAATCTGGCATTCTTTTAATTGTCTTCTCATCTGCATTGAACTTTGTAATCAGCCGGCGTGCATTGGAAAACACTTTTAATTGCTTTGATATTCGCTCAAGGAAATTAAGTAGTAAGTGCAATAATTAATTTATGCCGAGTAGGGGCGCGAAAAGATGCCGCGAGCAGATTTGTCTTGCCTTGTTAAACTCTTTCCTTGACTTGACCCAATCTTTTCGCCAGATTGCGCACGCCTCAGGCAGATTCTTGATTTCAACGCTTATGGGTGAACGCTGGTCCGCGAGTTTCGCGCGCCGGCGATCCTTGGTTTGGGATCAAGGGACATGGAGTGTTAAGACTTAATCGGGACTAGTTTCTAGTTTGTTGTGTTTAAGGTCTCTATAGTTGGGAGTTTCAGACTATTTTTAATCTTCTTAGTGAACGACTGACCAAAATATTTGACGGGCTCAAAAAAAGAGGGGCTCTGTCAGAATCTGACGTTGACGATGCCCTGAGGGAAGTTCGCGTCGCACTTCTTGAGGCGGACGTTGCGCTCCCTGTGGCGAGAGATTTTGTAGACCTTGTGCGGGAGCGTGCGGTAGGTGAGGAAGTAACCAGAAGCGTCACGCCAGGGCAAATGGTGGTCAAGATTGTTAATGATCACCTTGTCGAGATGCTTGGAGGCGGCTCGAGCGATCTTAATCTGTCCGTGACTCCCCCTGCGGCAGTTATGATGGTGGGTTTGCAAGGTTCTGGTAAAACGACGACAACTGCCAAAGTTGCCGTTTTTCTTCGGGATCGCCATCGGAAAAAAAGCCTGATGGCCTCACTTGATATTAGGCGACCGGCCGCCCAGCAGCAGCTTGCGGTTTTGGGAAAAGAAAATGGAATAGAGACACTTCCTATTGTTCCATTTGAAACTCCTGAAATGATTACGAAGCGGGCTTTTGACGTTGCCCGCAAAGAAGGCTTCGACATTATTCTCCTAGATACTGCTGGTCGTTTACATGTTGATGAGGAGTTAATGGGGGAAGCTGAGGCCATCTATAAAATGGCAAAACCTTCTGAAACCCTTTTCGTTGCCGACTCTCTAACCGGTCAAGATGCGGTTAACGCGGCTAAATCTTTCAATGAAAGACTGAAAGTTACCGGTATTGTGCTCACCCGAATTGATGGAGACGCACGAGGAGGGGCTGCTCTCTCCATAAAGGCAGTCACGGGGCAACCTATTAAATTGTTGGGAACGGGGGAGAAAATCGATGCCCTTGAAGTCTTCCACCCTGACCGAATCGCGTCACGAATCCTCGGCATGGGAGATGTGGTTTCGCTGGTGGAAAAGGCGCAAGAGACAGTTGCAGAAGAAGAGGCTGAGGAATTAGCCAGAAAGGTCCAAAAAGGGCAGTTCGACTTGGATGATATGGCTAAGCAGTTGCGCCAAGTGCGAGAGATGGGCGGTATGGGTGGTATTCTTGGACTGTTACCTGGGGTCGGAAAGGTAAAGAGCCAGCTTAAGAACGCCAATGTTGATGACAAGTCTCTGGCGAGGCAGGAAGCGATCATTCTCTCCATGACACCCGCGGAGCGGAAGAACCCAAAGTTATTTAATGGGTCACGGCGGAGACGCATCGCCTCCGGTGCCGGAACCACAGTCCAAGAGGTGAACCGGGTCTTAAAACAATTTCAGGAAATGAGCCGCGCAATGAAGAGGATGAGTAAACTTGGTAACAAAGGAATGATGAGGGGAATGCCGCCCGGGATGATGCCCAGGCTTTGATTTCTTCAAATTGAAATCAGGAAATGAAAATTTAACTATTACAAGGAAAAATTTATGGCTTTAAAAATTCGTATGTCCCGAGGTGGCGCAAAGCGCCGACCCTTTTATCGGATCGTTGTTGCTGACTCTCGAAAACCTCGTGATGGTCGCTTCATTGAGCGTTTGGGAACCTATGACCCGATGTTGGACCGCGATAATCCTGACAGAGTTAAACTAAACGAGGAAAGGATTAAGCATTGGCTATCGCAAGGGGCGCAACCCTCAGATAGGGTTGCCCGTTTTCTTGGCGCAGCCAAACTGGCTCCTATTCCCTCGGTCCCTGAGCAAACCAAAAAGAATCAACCGAAAGCAAAGGCTCAAGAGAGGCTAAGGGAAGCGGAAGAGGCAAAGCAAGCTGCGGAGGAGGCAGCGAAGGCCGCCACAGAACAGGCTGCTTCCGAGCCAGAGGCTGATGTAGCCGCTGAAGAACAGGATGGAGAGCCGTCGAAGTCGACTGAAGGATCAGCCGAAGAGGTGGTGGCTGATCCAGATGAAAGTGAAAATAAGGAAGAATAAAGTAATTTTTGAGATATTAGTCGGTGGCTCGGAATAGCGAAAGATCCATGGTGCGTATTGGTCATATTGCAGGTGCAAGCGGTGTCAAAGGAGATTTGAGGATCTCTAGCTACACCGAGCACCCTTTGGACGTGTGTGCTTATGGTCCGGTGGAAGACAAAGAGGGCAAAGAAAAGTTTATACTTAAACCGAAGAGAATGGCAAAAGGACATGTCATAGCTCATGCAGATGGTATAGACAATCGAGATGCGGCGGAGAGACTGAGAGGGACTGAGCTGTTCATTACCCGTGAGGCATTGCCTCCGCCGGGTGAAGAAGAGTTTTATCACAATGATCTGATTGATGTTGCCGTTTTTGCCGTGAATGGTCATGTCCTTGGTTCAGTAATTGCGGTGCATGATTTCGGGGCAGGGACTATTTTGGAGGTTGCCCGGAAAGCAGGGAAAACTGTCCTCGTGCCATTCACAAAGGATGTAGTTCCGGTTGTTGATTTAGCGGCCAAACGAATCGAAATAAATCCGCCCGAGGGTTTGTTCGGACCAATTGCGCAGCAAACAGCTAGCGAGGGGTGTGGGTGAAATGGCTTGCGCGAATGATTTGTGGACTGCTCGAGTCTATACAATCTTCCCTGAAATGTTCCCGGGGCCTCTTGAGTTTTCTCTCGCAGGAGCCGGTCTTAAGCGAAGTATTTGGACAATCGAAACGGTAGACATTAGAGCTCACTCGGGCGATAAACACCGGACTGTTGACGGTACGCCTTATGGTGGAGGCCCGGGAATGGTGATGCGAGCGGACGTCATTGACTCCGCTTTAGCGGCGGCCAACCCAAGGACGCAGCCTGTGTACCTTACGCCCAGAGGGCGCCCTCTCACTCAGAAGGATGTAAGACGGCTTGCGGCACAAGAGGAATTAAATATTTTGTGTGGCAGATTTGAGGGTGTTGATGAACGTGTTTTGGAGGCGCGGAACTTTGATCAAGTCTGTATGGGAGATTTTATCATGTCTGGAGGGGAGCCAGCGGCAATAGCTCTCATCGACGCTTGTGTTCGCCTTTTACCAGGTATTATGGGAAATAAAGAATCTGTGTTAGAGGAGAGTTTTGAGGGGGGCCTGCTGGAATACCCCCAATATACTCGACCGGAGGTTTGGAAAGGTCGTCGGGTCCCGAAGCATTTGCTGAGTGGACACCACGAGAAGATTAATGAGTGGCGGCGTGAGGCAGCTGCCAAGACGACACGTGAACAGCGTCCAGATTTGTGGGCACTAAATCGTGATTGCAACATGGCAGTAAAGGACTGAAACCATGAATATTATCGAACAAATAGAACAAGAAGAAATAATTCGTCAAACGGATAAGAGAGAGGTGCCTACTTTTGGACCGGGTGACACTCTGAGGGTATCCGTTAGGGTGGTTGAAGGAACTCGGGAGCGCATTCAGGTGTTTGAGGGGGTCTGCATTGCTCGAAAAAATTCCGGCGTGAACTCTGGTTTTACCGTGAGAAAAATTTCTTACGGGGAGGGTGTTGAACGGGTTTTCCCGCTTTACTCTCCTCGCATCGAGAAAATTGAGGTTGTTAGACGTGGGGCAGTGAGAAGGGCCAAGCTTTATTATTTGCGCGGGTTGCGGGGCAAAAAGGCGCGCATAGCTGAAAAAGTGGAGCGCAGAGTGGGAAGCAAGGTTGTTGAAGAAACCAAAGCCCTCCAGGATGTTACCAATGAAATTGAACCGACAGTCTCAGAAGAGACCGCGGTAGAGGCGCAGGTCGATGAAAAAAACGATAAAGCCTAGGGATTACGGTAACCGGTGACTTTTTTTAGTTGGGTAAAGGAGTAAGAAGTATGACCAAACCCAGAACGTTATTCGACAAGATCTGGGAAGACCACCTCATTGATGTGCAGGATGACGGTACTTGTCTGATTTATATTGATCGACAGCTTATTCATGAAATCACCAGCGCGCAGGCATTTGATGGCTTGAGGATGTCAAAACGGCGGGCCCGAAGGCCTGAAGCTAACATATGCGTGCCTGACCATAACGTCCCTACTACCCCGGGACGGGGTGGGACAGATGAGATTGATGATGAAGAGTCCCGTGTCCAGCTAGAGGTGTTGGAAAAGAACGCGATGGAATTCAATCTTCCCTATATCCCAATCAACGATATCAACCAAGGGATTGTGCACGTCATTGGACCCGAGCAAGGTTTTACGCAGCCCGGAGTCACACTGGTTTGCGGAGACTCACACACCGCTACACACGGTGCTTTCGGCGCATTGGCTTTTGGCGTGGGCACCTCAGAAGTAGAGCATGTTCTGGCGACACAGACCTTAATTCAAAAGCCCGCGAAAAACATGAGAATTACCGTAAATGGTCGTCTGCCAGCAGGCTGCACGGCAAAAGATCTTATTCTAGCTATTATCGGTAAAATTGGTACTGCCGGCGGCACTGGTTATGTAATTGAATATGCGGGTCCGGCCATAAAAGACCTCTCTATGGAAGGCAGAATGACTGTTTGCAATATGACTATCGAGGCGGGTGCTAGAGCTGGTTTGGTGGCACCTGATGAGAAAACATTTGAGTATTTAAAGGGTCGTCCTCAGTCTCCCAAAGGGGGCCAATGGGAGCAAGCCGTAGAATATTGGAAAACGCTGCCATCTGATCCTGGGTCTACCTACGACGAGGAAGTAATCCTCGATATTTCAGAAATTGTTCCTCAAGTAACTTGGGGTACCAGCCCGCAAGATGAGGTGGGTATTAATGACGTGGTTCCAGATCCTAATCAGGTATCTGATCCGATGCGGCGTGCTTCGATGGAGAGGTCACTCGAATACATGGGCCTGGCTGCAGGCACTCCCATGAAAGATATTATTGTCGATAAAGTATTTGTTGGCTCATGCACCAATTCCCGAATAGAGGATATGCGGGCCGCGGCGGCAGTGGCGAAAGGTCGAAAAGTGGCTTCATCCGTATACGCGATGGTCGTTCCCGGTTCAGGCCACGTGAAAGCACAAGCAGAAGAGGAAGGTCTCGATAAAATCTTCATCGAAGCAGGTTTTGATTGGCGCGAGCCTGGTTGCTCTATGTGCCTTGCGATGAATGGAGACATGTTGTTGCCAGGGGAAAGATCAGCTTCTACCTCAAATCGTAATTTTGAGGGGAGACAGGGACCTGGTGGTAGGACACATTTGGTTAGTCCGCCAATGGCAGCCGCTGCTGCGATTGCAGGTCATTTGACTGATGTGCGTGATTTAACCGAGGAATAGAAATGGAAAAATTCGATACGATGACCGGTGTTGCAGCACCATTCCCCATAGTAAATTGTGACACAGATAAAATCATTCCTGCACGTTTTTTGAAAACGTTAACGCGAACGGGCTTGGGTAAGAGTCTGTTTGATGCCATGCGATATGATCCGAAATCAAGAGAGGAAAATCCAGACTTCGTATTGAACAAGCAAGCTTACAGGAACGCTGAAATCCTCGTGGCAGGAGAAAATTTTGGTTGTGGATCCTCTCGTGAGCATGCCCCTTGGGCCCTTTTAGATTTTGGTATCAGATGCGTAATTGCTCCTAGTTTTGCTGACATATTCTTTAACAATTCTTTCAAAAATGGAATCCTATTGATTACGTTGCCTCAGGAAGAGATCGACAAATTAATGCAAGATGCGGAGAACGGCGCAAATGCGCGTTTGACCGTGGATCTTCAGGACCAAGAAATTACTCGACCCGATGGATCCAAAGTTTCATTTGAGGTCGATCCGTTCAAAAAACATTGTTTGCTCAATGGTCTGGATGATATCGGGCTGACGATGCAGAAAGTTGAGAAAATCGACAAGTTTGAAGGAAAACAGAAAGCTGCAACGCCCTGGCTTTACAGATAAAACTCAATCAGCAATCGGCCTCAATTTATAAAAGCTTTGCGTATGTTTCGCGAGAGTTCCGGGAGAAAATTGGTTGAAGGATGATTTTTCTTTAAACTCATAAAGGTGATCGCTTTTTCCAATACTTCAATGTGCGTTCTACTCCGATAGACCCTTTTTTTCCGAGAAGTTGCTCTCTCTATGTCTTTGTCAGTAAGGAACTTTGGTTCGCCCATTTGCATAGCTTTTGTTAAAATTCGGGCATTGACTAAAAGATAAATCGCTGCCCAGACCGTTTCTTTAAATTCGGTGCCAGTCACGGTGCAACCGTGGCCGCGCAAGAGCGAGACAATGGGAAAGTTTCAGGACTCAGGGGGTGCCGGACTCAAACATGACCTAATGGGTCAACAACCCGTTCGTCGGCTAGAATATGATTAAGAGTTATTAGGTCAGCAATGTTTTGTTTTAACTTCATTCTGGACTCGCTTTTTTTCTTGTAGAGTGAGTATTGCGATTGCAACAGGGTAACCGTTTCCCTCTCAGGACAATTACGTTAAACCCTCATTATTTCGAAGAACCAGAGCTAATGGAGAGCTGATATGGTCGCAACCAAAAATATTCTTACGCTTCCAGGAGATGGGATTGGTCCTGAGGTAATGGGCGAGGTCCGACGTGTTATGGCTTGGATGGAACAAGCTGGAGTTGTTAGCTTTGAAATAGAGGAGGACCTTATTGGTGGATGCTCCATAGATGCCTATGGCGAGCCTCTCAGGTCGGAGACCATAGAGAAAGCCAAGCGGGCAGATGCTGTCTTATTGGGGGCTGTTGGGGGGCCTAAATGGGATGACGTAGATTTTGAAATTCGTCCTGAGGCAGGACTTCTGGCGATTAGGAAAGAACTTGGATTATTTGCGAATTTAAGACCCGCAATTGTTTTCGATGCTTTGGCGGATGCATCGAGCTTAAAACATGAAGTTGTTTCAGGTCTGGACATATTGATTGTGCGAGAATTAACGGGGGGAATATATTTTGGCGAACCCCGAGGAGTCGAGGATATGCCGGGCGGCGGAAAAAGGGGTTTTAACACCCTATTATACACCACCCCTGAGGTTGATCGGATCGCTCGTGTTGGTTTTGAGCTCGCTTTAAAGCGAGATAAGCGACTTTGTTCGATTGATAAAGCAAATGTGCTGGAAAGCACTCGCATGTGGAGAGAAGAGGTCGTTAGGGTAGCTCGGGATTATCCGGATGTGGATTTATCTCATATGCTAGTAGATAATGCCGCCATGCAGCTGGTTCGGGCTCCAAAGCAATTTGATGTCATCGTAACAACCAATATGTTTGGAGACATTCTATCAGACGCCGCATCTATGGCGACGGGCTCTTTGGGCATGCTTCCTTCCGCTTCTCTCGGTGCTTTGGACGCTGAAGGCAATCGAAATGCTCTTTACGAACCAGTCCACGGTACGGCTCCCGATATTGCAGGCCAAGGTAAAGCGAATCCGTTAGCCATGTTGTTGAGTTTGGCAATGATGCTTCGTTATTCTTTTGACATGGGCGAAGATGCGGATCGGTTAGAAAAAGCAGTGGAGAACGTTCTAAATTCTGGGCTCCGCACTGGAGATATTATGAGTGATGTTGGAAAATTGGTGGGGACCGTTGATATGGGAGACGCGGTCATTGCGGAACTCTCCCGAATGTGAAATCAAAAAAAGCTCAAGAGCCCAATAAAGAGCTTTGAAAGCATATGCTTTGTTCTTGTGGAAACCAGGGCTCGGAACTAAGTTGCCGGCCTTTATTAGGTAGTATTTAACGGACCCATTAGAGAGATGTTTCATGGGATATAGAGTTGCAGTTGTCGGGGCGACAGGAAATGTAGGACGAGAGATTTTGCAAACGCTCTACGAGCGGGCCTTTCCGGTGGATAAAGTCGTCGCACTTGCTTCCGAGAGGTCGGCGGGGCGAGAGGTTTCGTTTGGAGAGGATGAAGTTCTCAAAGTGCGGTCACTCGAAGAGTTTGACTTCAAAGGTTTCGACATCGGGCTTTTTTCGCCCGGTGCTAAAGTTTCTGCAAAATACGCACCAAAGGCTGCGGCGGCAGGCTGCGTAGTCATAGATAATACTTCGGAATTTCGAATGGAGCCTGACATACCGTTGGTGGTTCCCGAGGTCAACCCGCAAGCGATAGCCCAACATTCCAAACGTAACATAATTGCTAACCCTAATTGTTCTACTATCCAGATGGTTATGGCCCTTAAGCCTCTTCATGATGCTGCAAAGATCAAGCGTGTAGTGGTGTCTACTTACCAATCGACCTCTGGCGCGGGCAAAGCCGCGATGGATGAGTTGTTTACCCAGACCAGGGGCGTTTTTGTCAACGATCAAGTCGTCAAAGAACAATTTACAAAACAGATCGCATTTAACGTTATTCCTCACATTGATGTATTTATGAATGATGGATCTACAAAAGAGGAATGGAAGATGGTCGTGGAAACACGAAAGATCCTGGATCCGGACATAGATATTTTTGCAACTTGTGTTCGTGTTCCTGTTTTCATTGGGCACGGAGAGGCCGTTTCAGTTGAGATGGTGAATGAACTAACAGTAGCTCAGGCGCGGGGACTGATGCGGGCAATGCCAGGTGTAACCGTAATTGATCACAGAGCTGACGAAGGCTATGTCACCCCGTTAGAGTCTGTCGGTGATGATATGGTTTATGTTAGTCGAATTCGCAAAGACCCAACCGTGAGACACGGTTTGGGATTTTGGGTCGTAGCAGATAATTTGAGAAAGGGTGCCGCCCTAAATGCGGTGCAAATTGCTGAGCATCTTTTGGGCATTCAGCCTATTGAAGATCACGATGAAAATGAGGATATCGTTTTGCAGGTCCCTTTGGATAGCCAATAAACCGGGACAATCTTATCAACTTAAATTCAAAATTGTTCTATTAGGGTGAACTTGTATTTTTTTGGCTTGAATATTTTGCTGCGCCTCGAATTATTTTTCTAAAAAATACGCGACGATATTACAGGCGGCTAACGGGAATAAAGGGAATATTTTATGGTTCGACCGAGAAGAAGCGCTCTATATATGCCAGGCGCGAATGAGAGAGCCCTCCTAAAAGGCAGGGAGCTGGGGGCTGACGTCTTGATAATGGATTTGGAGGATGGGGTAGCCCCCGATGCAAAGACGGAGGCTCGGTCGAGGATTGTTTCAATCGTAAAAGAGGGTGGCTATGGTCATCGAGAAATTTGTGTTCGGGTAAACGGCAAAGGGACAAAATGGTATGAAGAGGATATCTCAACGATATCTCGCTCTGGCGTTGATGCGATTGTGCTCCCGAAAGTTGAAGATCCGAGATTTGTTGTTGATACAGCCGGGCTAATGGACAAAAACGGGGCTCCCGAAGGTATGAAGATTTGGTGTATGTTGGAGAATGCCAGGGGTATTCTCAACGCAGAGAAAATCGGAGGTGCTCACAGCAGCGTGGCCGTTTTGACACTGGGGGGTGCTGACTTAACGAAGGATCTAAGAGCTCGGCATACCCCGGATAGGTTGCCGTTAATTATTTCCATGCAGATGTGTATTCTTGCGGCTCGTGCCAACGGTCTCGATGTGCTCGATAGTCCGTTTTTTGACTTGTCCGATGACGACGGATTTTATCAGTCATGTTGCCAAGGACGTGACTTTGGTTTTGATGGAAAAACTTTGATTCACCCCAAAACTATTGATACTGCAAACATAGTTTTTGGACCCACAACAGAGGAGCTGGAGTGGGCGGCGCGAATTTCGAAGGCCCATGATTTAGCGCTGGCGGAAGGTAAGGGCGTGACACTCGTTGATGGAAAATTAGTGGAGGGCCTGCATGTGGATGAGGCGCAAAGATTGGTTGAATTGGACAGGTTAATAAAGCACAGAGAAAATATCCAATAAATCGCAAGGTCATCTCATGCGTCTCTGCATTAGTTGTGAATTTTTGCGCCAGTTTCCATGGGGACGTTGGTTGGGTTGTAATCCGATGCTGCTCCTACAAAACAGCCTTGATGACGTCTTTCACAGATCAATCCAAAATTTTTTTAGGGTCGTATATTATAGAAGGTTTAGAGCTTTTGGAGGGCTTCCTCGGCAAAAATATTACAGAATTAGGGAGGATCGGCGGCTAAAAATTGCAGAGCAGTGGGGGCAGATACGCTCCCATTTTACGGGTTGATTTGACGAAATCTTTTCAAGGGTCTAAACGAGAATTCAACTTTTACAAATTAAGTAAAAAATTATAACAAAGTACAGGATAATTAATATGACTACGGGTCAGCGCCCGCTATCTCCCCACCTACAAATTTACAAGCCAGAATTTACCTCAGCTTTATCTATCTTTCATAGAATTACTGGGACGGGGCTCGCGTTAGGCACCTTACTCCTAGTATATTGGTTTTTTACTTTGGTCGGAACGGGCGACGCTTTCGTTAAAATGCAGATATTCTGGGCGTCTGGTTTCGGTAGGGTTATTTTGTTCGCATGGTCATACGCTCTATTCTATCACTTGTGCAACGGGGTCAGACACTTGTTTTGGGACGTTGGTATCGGTTTTGATGTAGCGGCAGCGCGAAGGTCGGCGACAGCCGTCGTGCTCCTCTCGCTTCTAATGACTTTCGGTGCCTGGGCGTGGGGCCTTTCACTTTTGGGAGGTTCTTGATGAGTCTTCGGACAGATTTAGCCAAAGTTAGGGGTCTTGGTAGCGCTAAAGAGGGATCCGCGCATTGGTGGTCTCAGCGCGTAACAGCTGTAGCTCTAGTTCCCCTTATTTTTTGGTTTGTAGCATCAATCATTTCGCTAGTGGGGGCCCAACAGGCCGTTGTTCAGGCTTGGGTGGCTACCCCTTGGGTGTCAGTGCTGCTTATTTTACTATGTATTGCTATGTTTCATCACTTGCAACTTGGTATGCAGGTAATTTTGGAGGATTACATTCACGTTGAGTGGCTCAAGATTGCCTCTGTGATGATCATCAAATTTTTAGCTGTGGCGCTGTTGTTAGCAAGTATTTTTGCAATTCTTAAAGTTGCGTTTCTGGGGTAAAGCGGAATGTCTAAAGCGTATAAAGTTATTGATCACACTTACGACGTGGTTGTTGTCGGCGCTGGGGGTGCCGGTTTGAGGGCAACGTTTGGCCTTGCTTTGAAGGGCTTAAAAACCGCCTGTATCTCGAAGGTGTTCCCCACGCGTTCCCACACTGTGGCGGCGCAGGGTGGGATTTCGGCTGCGTTAAGTAATATGGGTAAGGATGATTGGCGTTGGCATTTCTATGATACTGTTAAAGGAGCAGATTGGCTTGGGGACCAAGATGCGATTGAGTATATGTGCCGTGAGGCAATGCCATCAGTGATCGAATTGGAGCACTATGGAGTTCCTTTTTCTCGAACTGAAAGCGGTCACATTTACCAGAGGCCTTTCGGCGGCATGACAACGGAGTATGGAGAAGGCCCGCCGGCGCACAGGACGTGTGCTGCCGCGGACCGAACTGGTCACGCAATATTACATACACTTTATCAGCAATCTCTGAAAAACCAGGCTGAATTTTTCATTGAATATTTTGCTCTCGATCTCATCAAAGATGTTGATGGAAAAATCTCGGGGGTTATGGCATGGAATTTGGATGATGGGACTATCCACCGGTTTAAAGCGCAAATGGTTATTATAGCCACGGGCGGCTATGGAAGATGTTATTTTTCTTGTACAGGAGCCCATACGCAGACTGGTGACGGTAGTGCTATGGTTCTCAGGGCAGGGCTCCCACTTCAAGACATGGAATTTATACAATTCCACCCGACTGGGATTTATGGGGCAGGAGCGCTTATAACCGAAGGGGTGAGGGGAGAAGGTGGCTATCTCACTAATTCTGAGGGTGAACGGTTCATGGAGCGGTACGCGCCGCATGCCAAAGATCTAGCCTCCAGAGATGTGGTTTCTAGGTCTATGACAATCGAAATGAATGAAGGGCGTGGCTGCGGTGAATCCAAAGATTTTATCCATCTGCACATTGAACACCTTGAGCCAGATGTAATTGCTCAACGTCTCCCGGGTATTTCTGAGACTGCAAAAATATTTGCGGGAGTTGATGTTTCGAGGGAACCCATCCCTGTCCTTCCAACGGTTCATTATAATATGGGCGGTGTTCCCACTAATTATTTAGGTGAGGCAGTTCAACCAGTTAACGGGGATACAGATGTCATTATCCCAGGGCTTATGGCAGTTGGAGAAGCGGCGTGCGTCTCGGTGCATGGGGCTAATCGATTGGGTTCAAATTCATTACTTGACCTCGTCGTCTTTGGGCGTGCTGCCGCAGATCGTTGCGCTGAAATATTAGTGCCAGGAGCGAAGCAGCAAGATTTGCCTGGTGATGCTGGCGACTCTGCTCTTGATTGGCTGGACTCTAGGCGACATGCAAGGGGATCATATTCTACCGCAGAGCTGCGAGGAGAAATGCAGCGTACTATGCAAGCTCACTGCGCTGTGTTCCGCACGGAGGAGTTGATGGCTGAGGGCGTCAATAAAATGGCGGATATTTGGTCGAAAATGGATGATCTAAAGATTTCAGATAGTGGGATGATTTGGAATTCAGACCTCGTAGAAACACTAGAATTTGATAATTTGATGGCACAGGCTTTGGTTAGTATTCACGGGGCGCTAGAACGGAAGGAGAGCAGAGGGGGGCATGCGCGGGAGGACTTCCCTGATCGAGATGATACCAATTGGATGAAGCATACTGTGGCTTGGCTTAATGAAGACGGCACCAGCAGGTTCGACTTTAGACCAGTTCACAATTACACACTCTCAGATGATGTGGACGCCGTGCCGCCGAAGGCCAGGACATACTAGCTCATATGTAATCAGAATAGGATAACAAACAAATGGTTGAATTTTCTCTGCCTTCACACTCAAAGGTAAAAGAGGGTAAGAAATATAAGGCACCAGAAGGAGCCGATAATATTAAAAGGTTCCAGATTTATCGGTGGGATCCAGATGATCAAGACAATCCAAGGGTCGATACATTTGAAGTCGATCTTGAGGATTGCGGGCCCATGGTTTTGGATGCGTTAATAAAAATTAAAAACGAGATAGATCCCTCTCTCACTTTTCGTCGTTCCTGCCGGGAAGGTGTTTGTGGATCTTGCGCAATGAACGTTGATGGCACCAACACTCTCTCTTGCATAAAGGATATCGGGGAAATTGGTGGAGATGTGAAGGTCTATCCTTTGCCTCATATGCCTGTAATTAAAGACTTAGTGCCGGATCTCAAACAGGCTTACGCTCAGTACGCCTCAATTGAGCCTTGGTTAAAGACAAAAACTCCTCCGCCTCCTGATCGAGAACGTCTACAAAGTCCAGAAGAGCGCGAGAAGCTGGATGGATTATGGGAGTGTGTCCTTTGTTTCTGCTGTTCGACATCTTGTCCAAGTTACTGGTGGAATGGGGACCGTTACTTGGGCCCGGCAGCATTGCTTCAGGCCTACCGCTGGATTGCGGACTCTCGTGACGAGGAAACTGGAGAGCGGCTAGATGGTCTTGAAGATCCATTTAGGCTCTATCGCTGCCATACAATTATGAACTGTGCTAAGACATGCCCCAAACATCTCAATCCCGCCAGGGCGATAGGGGAGATCAAAAAGGCAATTGTCCAAAGAAAATAAGCTTTTAGTCGTATTAGGCTCTTCCTCGAGAGAGTATTGTTCTCTTAGTAGGTTAATTGGCTGAGTGAGTTCCTTATGCTTGCCCTGATCCTAGATTCAGGTTAGTTACCCAGTTGATACCAAGTATCTTGTCAAAGAAGTCCAATCTCTTGGGGCTTTGGCAATCTTTTGGTTGTTAAGAAAGTTTAAGGAGCACTCATGGCACGCAGTAAGATCGCCCTTGTCGGCGCCGGTAATATTGGTGGGACTCTGGCTCATTTAGCCGGATTAAAGGAACTCGGAGACGTTGTTCTATTTGATATAGTCAAGGGCGTTCCCTCAGGAAAGGCGCTGGATTTGGTCGAGTCTTCTCCTATTGAAGGTTTCGATTCAAACATGAAGGGTGCATCAAGTTACGCAGCAATAAAAGGCGCAGACGTGGTAATCGTGACCGCTGGTATCCCCAGAAAGCCGGGCATGAGCCGTGACGATTTAATCGGAACTAACGCAAAAGTAATGGAGGCTGTAGGGGAAGG
Source organism: uncultured Rhodospirillaceae bacterium (assembly GCA_913052165.1). Taxonomy (GTDB): domain Bacteria; phylum Pseudomonadota; class Alphaproteobacteria; order MPNO01; family UBA2964. Next base: position 13,501 of record CAJXEC010000012.1, on the reverse strand, counting down.
AATTAAAAAGAACTGCCCAAAGGCATTTGTTATCTGTATCACCAATCCACTCGATGCCATGGTTTGGGCTCTTCGTGAGGCAAGCGGTCTTCCCAAGAGGCGCGTTGTAGGAATGGCAGGAATTCTTGACTCCGGTCGATTTAGATACTTCCTGTCGGAGGAGATGGGGGTATCTGTACAGGACGTAACGGCGTTTGTTCTTGGTGGGCATGGCGATACTATGGTTCCTTTGCCCCGATATTCCACTGTGGCGGGGATCCCTTTACCAGATCTCATCAAAATGGGTTGGCTCACCAACGATAGACTTAAAAAGATTGTTCAACGCACGAGAGATGGAGGGGCTGAGATAGTCCAGCTTTTGGGCAATGGATCCGCATTCTATGCTCCCGCCTCATCAGCGATCCAAATGGCAGAGTCTTATCTGAAAGACCAAAAGCGAGTTCTTCCATGCGCTGCGATGTTGAATGGTGAGTATGGAGTGAAAGGGCTTTATATAGGGGTTCCGGTGTTAATTGGAGCTGGCGGCGTGGAAAAAATTGTTGAAATAAATCTTAATAAATCTGAACAGACAGCCTTTGATAAATCTGTTGATGCTGTCAAAGAGCTTGTTGATGTTGTTAAAAAAATGAAAAGAAGGAAAGCTAACTAACTAACTTTTTCTTATTTTTTTGAGTAGCGAAAAGACAGTAAATTTTTATGAATATTCACGAATATCAAGCTAAAGATCTGCTCCGCAAGTTTGGAGTTTCTGTACCCCGCGGGGGGGTCGGTTACACCGCTGACGAAGCGGTTAAAGTTGCAGAGGAATTAGGCGGACCTGTATGGGTCGTGAAATCTCAAATTCACGCAGGCGGTCGGGGTAAAGCAGGCGGCGTTAAGCTAGCTAAATCGATCGAAGAGGTTAAGAAATTCTCCAGTGAAATGATTGGTAGCAACCTTGTGACCCATCAGACGGGAGCTGAAGGAAAAGAGGTGACCAGAGTCTACGTTGAAGAGGGTTGCGATATCGAGAGAGAATTATATCTGGGAATTTTGGTTGATCGGGCTTCAAGCCGTATAACCATCATGGCTTCAACCGAGGGTGGTATGGACATTGAGGAAGTGGCAGCCGCTTCTCCAGAAAAAATACTTAAATTATCGGTTGATCCAGTTACTGGTCTTCAAGCGCATCATTCTCGAAGAATTGGTTACGGGCTTGGACTAGAGGCTGGTCAGGTCAGGTCTTGCATCCGGTTCCTCGATGGAATGTATAGAGCCTTCACTGAACTAGACGCCTCTGTGGTCGAGATTAATCCAATGGTGGTTACTGGTGATGGAGATGTAGTCGCGCTCGATGCAAAAATGAATTTTGATGATAATGCTCTATTCAGGCATGAGAATATTGCGGAACTGCGAGACGAGACAGAAGAGGACCCGACAGAACTAGAAGCCACTAAATATGACCTCAACTATGTGAAACTTGATGGGAACATTGGTTGCATGGTTAATGGGGCGGGTCTTGCGATGGCAACTATGGATATTATCAAATATTACGGGGGAGAGCCTGCAAACTTTTTGGATGTTGGCGGTGGGGCTACACGAGATCGAGTTACAGCGGCTTTCAAATTAATTTTATCGGACCCCAATGTAGAGGCGCTTCTGGTCAATATATTTGGCGGGATTATGCGGTGCGATGTGATCGCAGAGGGAGTGGTCGCAGCAGCCCGGGAAGTGAGTTTGTCTGTGCCATTATGCGTCAGATTAGCGGGCACGAACGTGGAACTGGGCAAAAGAATATTGGAAGAGTCAGGGCTCCCTATCATTGCCGCAGACGACCTAGCTGATGCCGCTGAGAAAGCGGTGATGGCTGCGAAGGAGGCCGCGTAATGGCTGTACTGGTCGGCAAAAACACCAAAGTGATTTGTCAGGGTTTCACGGGTTCGCAAGGCACATTTCATTCGGAGCAGGCGATAGCCTATGGGACGAATATGGTTGGAGGAGTTACTCCCGGCAAAGGCGGAGGAAGTCACCTTGACCTTCCTATATTTGATACGGTCGCCCATGCAGTAGAAAAGACGAGTGCTGATGCGACAGTCATTTATGTTCCTCCTCCGTTTGCAGCTGATGCTATATTAGAGGCAATTGACGCAGACCTCAGTCTTATTGTTTGTATAACCGAGGGAATACCAGTTCTAGACATGGTCAGAGTGAAAAGGGCTCTCGCAGGTTCTAAATCGCGTCTTATCGGTCCAAATTGTCCGGGTATTATCACACCAGATGAGTGTAAAATTGGCATCATGCCGGGCAATATACACCAGCGCGGTAAGATCGGAATTGTTTCTAGGTCTGGGACTCTGACCTATGAGGCGGTGGCACAGACGACGACGGCGGGACTTGGGCAGACCACATGCGTTGGCATCGGTGGTGATCCTGTAAACGGCACGAATTTTATTGATGCACTGGAATTATTTCTTGATGATGAAGAAACTGAGGCAATCGTAATGATCGGGGAAATCGGAGGGTCAGCAGAAGAAGACGCGGCCGATTTTTATAAAAGAGCGAAAAACAAAAAGCCCATGGTAGGCTTCATTGCTGGTGCGACAGCTCCGCCTGGCCGACGTATGGGCCATGCTGGTGCTATTATAGCCGGGGGAAAAGGGGGTGCTGAAGACAAGATAGAGGCGATGAGAATCGCTGGAATATCTGTTTCGGATTCACCCGCAGCGCTTGGGCAGACGATGCTGGACGTATTAAACAATTAAGTATTCTAATATTAAACGAAAAATATGTAAGGTTCTTGTAATCGACACCTTATCTAAGAGTAATTAGGCAACTTTCCTCTAGGGCACGACGTGATGTCTCTCGATAAATCAATCAGCACCTCTTTCCTGGCGGGAACAAATATTGCTTTCCTTGAGGAGCTATATCTTAGGTTTTTGAAGGACCCTAAGTCGTTAGATGAAGCCTGGCGGGTTTTTTTCTCTGATTTAAATGATAAAGCACCAGAGGTCTCTCGCGCGCTTCACGGTGCTAGTTGGGCCCCGAGGCGAGACAATATTTTGGGGAGGGATAACGGGCTCAGTGATGCTATTTCCCGTATTTCTGCTTCTGATGTAACGGGAGCCGAAAATGCGCTAGATTTCAAGCACGCTATAACTGACTCTATTAGAGCCTTAATGCTTGTCCGCTCCTATCGTGTGAGGGGGCATTTGGCCGCTAACCTAGATCCACTCGGAATTCACAAACAAGAGGATCATCCGGAGTTAAATTATAAAGCCTACGGATTCAAGCGAGAAGATTTGAGCCGGCGAATACACATCGATAATGTTCTTGGGCTAGAAAATCCTACCCTTCAAGAAATTTTGACAAGACTCCAAGAGACGTATTGCGGAACTGTGGGTGTCGAGTTTATGCACATCCAGGAACCGGATCAAAAGCAATGGATACAGGAGCGTATTGAAGGTATTCATAATAAAACAGCATTTAGTCCGCTTGGTAAAGAGACCCTTTTGGTTCGTTTGACTGAGGCAGAGACATTCGAAAATTTTTTAAATACCAAATATCCTGGCACAAAAAGGTTCGGGCTTGATGGAGGGGAGAGCCTCATCCCCGCCCTGGAACAAGTCCTGAAACGAGGGAGCCAATTGGGTGTCCGAGAGGTCGTTCTTGGTATGCCTCACAGGGGCCGCCTTTCGGTATTAGCACATGTCATGCGTAAACCATACGCGGCCATCATTTCTGAGTTTCAAGGTAACTCCAGTCTTCCAGAGGGAGTTCAGGGATCTGGAGATGTAAAGTACCACTTAGGTACCTCTGCTGACATTGGTTATGATGACAAAACGGTTCACCTTTCCCTCTCTCCCAACCCGTCTCATTTGGAAGCGGTTGACCCAGTAATTGCAGGCCGAGTGAGAGCTAAACAACGTCAATTGGATGATGCTGAGCGGAGAGAAGTGCTCGGAATAGTTATGCACGGTGACGCGGCTTTTGCTGGGCAGGGACTGGTTGCGGAATGTTTGGATATTGCTGATGTAAAAGGTTATAGGACTGGAGGCACTATTCATTTTATCGTGAACAACCAGATTGGTTTTACCACGAACCCAATGGACTCTCGATCAACGCCCTACCCTTCCGACATAGCAAAGGGCGCGCAAGCACCCGTTTTTCATGTAAATGGGGATGATGTTGAAGCAACGGTGCATGTGGCCAGAATTGCGACCGAATTCCGTCAAGAGTTTAGGAAGGATGTCGTAATCGATATGTGGTGCTATAGGCGTTTTGGGCACAATGAGGGCGATGAGCCCGCGTTCACTCAGCCCTTGATGTACTCGCAAATTGCTCGGCAGCCAAGCACGAGGCGTCTCTATGTCGATCAGCTTGTTCGCGAGCGCGCCATGACTGCCGATCGGGCAAAAGAAATAGTTAATGATGTGCGTGGTCGTCTGGAGAGAGATTTTGATGCAGCTGCCACCTACAAGCCGAATAAGGCGGATTGGCTTGACGGCAAGTGGGCACACTTAAATACGGCGCCTACATCGGAAGAACGGCGAGGAGACACGGCGTTATCGCTGAATAAATTGGAATGTTTGGGCAATGCAATTGTCAATATTCCAGAGGGCTTCAATATTCATCCGCGGCTCAAACGGATCATGGGTGCGAGACGTAAGATGGTTGAGACGGGCAAAAATATTGATTGGTCCATGGGAGAGGCATTAGCGTTTGGCTCGCTGGCAGACGAAGGTTACTTAGTTCGCCTATCTGGGCAAGACGTGCAACGGGGGACTTTCTCACAACGTCATGCCCATCTAATAGATCAAAAGACAGAACGACATTACATCCCATTAATGAATATTAGCAAAAATCAGGGGCGCTTCGTGGCTCATAACAGTCCACTTTCTGAAGCCGCCATCCTTGGCTTTGAGTACGGTTACAGTTTGGTAGAGCCGGACGCACTCGTTTGCTGGGAAGCGCAATTCGGCGATTTTTCGAATGGCGCACAGGTCATCATTGATCAATTCATTTCATCTGCCGAACGAAAATGGTTGCGCATGTCGGGCATCGTAATGTTGCTTCCTCACGGCTATGAGGGTCAGGGTCCGGAGCATTCTTCGGCTCGGCTTGAACGCTATCTTCAACTTTGCGGCGAGGACAATATACAGGTTTGTGTGCCGTCCACTCCAGCCAGCTATTTTCACTTACTGCGACGGCAATTGCATCGCAATTTCCGGAAACCACTAATTATTATGACGCCAAAGTCTTTATTGCGTAATAAATTATGTGTTTCGGCTTTTTCGGATATGGGGCCGGGGACCAGTTTCAAACGAGTTATCCCTGATACGGATGAGAGCGTATCGGGGTCTAAGGTTAAACGTGTTATATTGTGTTCCGGTAAAGTTTATTATGACTTATATGACGAAAGACGATCTCGTGACATTAAGAATATTGCCTTAGTTCGGTTGGAACAAATTTATCCTTTCCCAAATATATCTTTGCGGGCAGAACTCCAGAAGTATTCTGGTGCGGAAGTTGTATGGTGTCAGGAGGAGCCCCAAAATATGGGTGCGTGGACATTTGTTGATCGCCGTATAGAAGCCTTGCTGATTGATTTGGGCGGAGAAGTCACACGTCCCAGGTATATTGGAAGAGGTGAAGCAGCTTCGCCAGCGACAGGGTCTTCAAAGATTCACCTTGAACAACAGAAACAATTAGTCGACGAGGCTCTATTAGCGGTCTGAAATATAAAATCTTTTTTGAGCAGGAATTTGAATAATGGATATTGTAGTACCCCAACTGGGAGAGTCAGTTTCGGAAGCCACTGTGGCGAAGTGGTACAAGAAGGTCGGCGATGTTGTTAAGGCCGATGAACTGATTGTCGAGTTAGAAACTGATAAAGTAACGTTGGAAATTAATTCTCCGGGAAACGGACAACTTTCTGGGATAGCCTATGACGTAGGCGATGAAGTTGGTGTAGGAACTGTTTTGGGAGCTATTGGAGAAGGTGAGGTAACTGAAAGCGTCATAGATGCTGAAGTCTCCGACGAGGGCCTGATTTCCGGAGCCTCTGCTGCGAGCGCGGATAGTGATTTTCCTCAAAATCAACCTTCGCCAGCCGTGCGCAAACTCATTGCCGATAATAACCTCGACCTGGGGTCAATCGTGGGTACTGGAAAGGGGGGGAGGCTTACCAAGGCTGATGTCGTGTCATATATGGAGAGTCTTGAGACTGACGCCAGCAGTCAAGTTGACGCACAAGCCGGGCCCATCAAACAAAAAAGCCGGTCAACCAATCGCAATGAGGAGAGGGTTCGGTTGAGCCGCCTCAGAAAAAAAATTGCTGAACGTCTCAAGGAAGCCCAGAATACCGCCGCAATCTTAACAACTTTTAACGAGGTTGATATGACCGCGGTTTTGGATGCGAGATCGCGGTACAAAGAGCAATTTGAGAAAAAACATGGCGTAAAACTCGGCTTTATGTCTTTTTTTGCTAAGGCTTGCATAATTGCTTTAGGAGAAATTCCTGCGGTTAATGCGATGATTGATGGTGATGAGATTGTCTATCGTCAGTATGTCGATATGGGTATTGCAGTAGGAACTGATCAGGGTCTAGTGGTTCCTGTAATTAGAGATGCACAAGAGCGATCTTTTTCGGATATAGAAAAGTCTGTCGGTGAGTTAGGTAAAAAGGCTCGTTCTGGTGAATTGAGTGTCGACGATCTCACCGGTGGGTCGTTTACGATCACTAATGGCGGAGTTTATGGGTCTTTACTCTCGACACCTATTATCAATCCGCCTCAATCAGCAATCTTAGGAATGCACAAAATACAGGAACGACCTATCGCTATAAATGGAGAAGCCTTGGTGCGGCCCATGATGTACTTAGCTTTATCTTATGATCATCGAATTATAGATGGCGCGGAGGCTGTGACTTTCCTAGTTAGGGTGAAAGAGTGCATCGAGGAACCGGACCGCATTCTCTTCGATGTCTAATCTTGTGAAAATCATTTTGATCGGAGTTTAGATGGTTGATAACAGTTTCGATTTGGTGGTGATTGGTTCTGGACCGGGAGGTTACGTGGCTGCGATCCGCGCGGCCCAACTCGGACTCAAGGTTGCTTGCGTTGATAAAAGAGGTAAAGCGGGTGGGACCTGTTTGAATGTTGGATGTATACCTTCCAAGGCATTGCTGCAATCTTCCGAAAAATATTATGAGGCGAAATATCACCTGGCCGAGCATGGGGTGAAAGTGGATACGGTTACCTTGGAACTAGAGGCTATGCTTGGTCGCAAAGATGACGTTGTTAAGGGACTAAATCAGGGCGTCTCCCTACTTCTTAAGAAGAATAAAGTCGAAGAAATTCATGGTACAGCTCGTTTGTTAGGAACCGGCAAAGTTAAGGTAAACGACAGCGATGCAGAGCGGGTACTGAGTACAAAAAACATCCTTATTGCTACCGGATCTGAGCCAATGCCATTACAGGGCGTAGTCGTTGATGAGCACAACGTGGTCAGCTCTTCCGGCGCTTTAAGCCTGAGTAAAGTGCCAGAACACCTGGTCGTGATAGGAGCCGGTTATATTGGATTGGAGATGGCTTCTGTCTGGCGCCGCCTTGGCGCTGAAGTTACGGTGGTTGAATTTCTTGATCGCATCACACCAAATATGGATGCAGAGACATCATCGGTATTGCAGCAATCCCTTGAGAAGCAGGGTATAAAGTTTCGCCTCAGAACCCGAGTGGTTGGAACAGCCCAGCGAGATTCTGAAACGATTGTCTCGTTAGAAGCAAAAAACGGTAGTAGAGTTGAGGAAATAGGCTGCGAAGTTGTTCTTCTCGCAATAGGCCGTCAACCGTTCACAACAGGACTTGGACTTGAAGAGGTCGGGGTCAGGGTAAATGCGAGAGGTTTTATAGAGGTCGATGATAAATTTGAAACTTCAGTTTCAAGAATTTTTGCTATTGGGGATGTGATCCCCGGCCCAATGCTTGCCCATAAGGCAGAAGAGGAGGCAGTAGTTGCTGTAGAGATGATGGTAGGGCAGTCGGGACATGTTAATTACAGATGTATTCCCTCGGTAATTTATACTGCGCCAGAGGTCGCTTCAGTGGGTTTCTCTGAGGAAGAATTAAAAGAGTCGGGGATTGGGTATCGTTCAGGAAAATTCCCTTTCTTAGCTAATTCACGCGCGCGATCTTCTGGGCTGGATCAAGCTGGTTTTGTTAAAATTTTGGTTGATGAGAAAGTGGACACCATAGTTGGGGCCCATATCATTGGGCCAGATGCCGGTACCCTGATTGCCGAGTTAACCCTGGCAATGGAATTTTCCGCGAGCGCAGAGGATGTGGCGCGGACGTGTCATGCTCATCCTACGCTCAATGAGGCGATTAAAGAGGCTGCTCTTGCTGCTTGTAGTCAGCCTATTCATTTTTGATCAAATTTGGCTAAACCCCGTCGTTGATCATGAACACCGATCAACCTTAATCAAGCTAAACTTCCATTGGACAGGTTTAACGATTTATGAGGAAGGGTCTTAGACATTACCTGATCGTTATTTCAGGCTGGGCCTTTATTTTTTTGGGTTTCTTGGGGCTCTTTTTGCCGATTCTACAGGGGGTTCTTTTCCTTTGTATCGGATTGGTAATGTTATCCCGTCGTTCGCCGCGCGTCCGATTGCTTATAATGAAGACTGGTAGTCGCTACCCGAAGTTTAGGTTGGCTATCAGTATGGGGAGGGTAAAGGCAAAGCAATGGTTGGCCCGTATCGCTTCTAGGTTGGGTAAAAATTAGTTTTTGGTGAATCTGGGACTAGTTAGATATTGGCCTGCTATTTCAAATGATGTATCCTGATTGTAAATTTGTTATTAAAGTTCAGGCTCCCATTACTGCGTGATCATCGCTGACAGTAACCCTTCTCAGAAGCCTACGTTGTTCTCTCGGAAAGTCGGTGCGGGCATGAAGTAAGCAACGATTATCCCATATAATCATATCGCCGACTTTCCAAATATGTTCGTATATAAATCTTTCCTCCGCTTGCAAAGAATATATTAAAGAAAGAACATTTTTGCTCTCTTCCTCGTCCATGCCAGTTATTTCTTCGGTCATGAGAGGGCAAACATAAACTGCGGTTTTACCCGTTTCTGGATGTTTGCGGAGAACAGGGTGCGGGTGGTGTGGCACACTCTCCCGATCATATCTATCAAAGGTCTTTACAGTGGTTCCAAATTCGTAGCAGTTCATTGCTGTTTTTCCCTGCAGCTCTGATTTGAGATTATCGGTTAATGCCTCGTAGACAGCGTATTGATTCGAGAACTTTGTATTGCCTCCGACTGAGGGCACTTCCACAGAATATAATGTGGTTGCTTTGTGAGGAGTCGCCAAATACGGAGTGTCCGTGTGCCACATCATCTCACCATCGGGATGGGCACCTATAACTTTTCCATCTTCCACAACATTTGAGATCAACATGACTTCATCGCTGGCATGTTTGGGATGTTGACGATCCTTGGGACGATTATAAGAGCCTACTTCTCCGAAAATACTGCACACTCGCCTTTGATCAGTGGGGGTTATTTCTTGGTTTCTGAAAAATATGACCTGGTGTTCAAGGAAGGCGCGATAAATAGTCTCTGCGTCTCTGTCGGGCACCGGTTTGCTAATGTCGATATTGGCTATTTCTGCGCCACACGCCTGCCCCGATGGGATTATATCTACGGCCATTTTCTCTCCTCCTGTCTTTGACCACCAAATAAATCAGAGTTGGGTATATTGGGCAATCCAATCCCCTGAGATTTATAAGGCAGCACTCATTGGACGGTCGCCTTGGACAGTAATCCTGCGAAGAAGACGGCGTTGATCTCTTGGAAAATCTCTCCGCGCGTGAAGAGAGCATCTGTTATCCCAAATGATTAAATCGCCTGCCTGCCAGCGATGCTTATAACAAAAGCGGGTCTCGCGTTGCATCGCGAAAATTTGCTCCAAATACGCGCTACTTTTTCTATTACTTAGACCGATGATTTTCTCTGTCATCAGCTCGTTGACAAAGACACTTATCCCCCCAGTTTCTTCATGGGTACGAAAAACCGGATGATTAGCGGATCGCATTTCTGGATCGTTATATTCCGCTTTATCCTTCACTGTGGTCCCAAATTCATATGCCGTGTAGGCCTCGCGTATTTTGAGCTCCTTCTTCAGTGTTTCAGGGAGTGCTTCGTAAACAGCATATTGATTGCTGAAAATGGTTTCCCCTCCATAAGAGGGGATTTCTATCGCGTATAGCGTAGTAGCCTTGTGTATTTTGGTATCATAGGCCGTGTCGGTGTGAAACATCATTTCTCCGTCTGGGAGCGCGCCAATTGGCTGACCATTCTCACGAATGTTGCTCACGAACATTACGGCATCATGGCGGTTTTTCATGATGTTGTTTCTGAGGGTACTGGGACGCATATAGTCTCCCGCGGACCCAAAATATTTGGTAAATTGCAGGTGATCTCTCTCTTGGAGATCCTGGTTCCGAAAGAATATTACAATGTGCTCCAGCCATGCATTGTAGATGCGCTGGGCTAGTTCATCGGATAAAGGCTCTCTGAGATCAATGCCTCTGATTTCAGCTCCGCACCCAGATCCGGTTGGTATCACCTCAACTCGCATGGCATAATTTTAGGGGGGACCCCCAAAAAGTTCTAGTCTTTTTTGTGATTTCCGCGGCGGCCGACAGGGACGAATTCTTATGTAAAGTACTCGCTTTTGGTAGGTTCGTTAAATTTGTTCAACTCCATCGATCTTCATTGGCGCATGACGAAAAAATTATACCAAATTTTAGCTTATCATGATCTTGGGTGGGATTTTTGATACACTTCAAAAAGACGTTTTGCATCAACTTTTGTATATCTTTGGGTTGTCGATAAGGAGCTATGGCCCAATAACTCCTGGATCGTTCGCAGATCTCCCCCAGCGCTGAGTAGGTGTGTCGCAAAAGAGTGTCGCAAAGCATGGGGTGTTGCCGTTTCAGGTAATCCGAGTGTTTTTCTCAACTCCCTCATTCGGCGTTGGACGACGCCTGGATTAAGGCGTTTGCCCCTTAATCCTCGGAAGAGCGCGTCATTAGGTGAGTATTGAAACGGACGTAGGTTGAGATAGTTCTCTATTGACTCCCCGACAGAGGGTAAAACGGGCACGATACGTTGTTTGTTCCCTTTTCCAGTTACTCGTACGGTGTCTAAATCTTTGACATCGGCGTCGTTTAAGCTCAAGCCCTCTGCTATACGCAGACCACAGCCATAAAGGAGCGAGAATAAGGCCAAATCTCTAGCTATAAGCCACGGTTCACCGTGTGTCTCTTTAATCGTCGTCAATAAATCCTTGGCTTGGGAAGAGTCTAACGGCTTTGGAATAAGCTTTTTTGGTCTGGGGGACCTTATGGTCTTTATCACGGCGTTGGATATACCCCTTGTTCTGTTAAGAAATCTGTAAAAGTTCCTAATTGTTGACATGCATCTGGCTACGGAGCTCTGACTTAGTCCATGTCTTGACCGTTGGGCGAGAAAGCTTCGGTAATCCCGAGCATCAAGGCTTTCTAAATTTGATAGCGACGGAACAGCGCCAAGATGTTCAGCCATGAAAATAAAAAAAGCAGCTAGATCCCGGCAATAGGCATCAATGGTATTAGGAGAAACACGCCTTTCGTGTTCCATCCACGTCTGCCAATCGGCTATGGCCTCTCGGCAATCAGTTGTTCCCCGAAATGTTACTGGCTTTTTGATTCTACCCACTTTGAAAGGCAAACCTCTAAAATATCTGCAAAAAAATTCAGTAGTTCTGTTCCTTGATTAGGAAGGAATGAATTGGGGTTAATGGAACCCAGGGCCAAAAAACATGGGCATTGGTCCTTACCCTGGCCTAAATTGAGAAATGCGCATGATTTAATTTCAAAACTTAGCGAGCTGAAAACGTCAATATTTTGTGAGATATTTGCACACAAAACTATCCGCTGATGGCCTTGAAAAAGCTTTGGCAACTCATCGAAACAGAGCGTTGCAACCTCGACGGCAAATATATCGGGTAATTTTTCGGTAATAAGGTTTAAAAAAGACTCATAAGAATCAGCTTTAAGTATCATCAGGCTGGCTTTCAGGATCCTATCCTGTATTATGTTGTTCTCTCTCGCGGCCTTAATTAGCCGATCTTCCCTGGCCTGTTTTCTTCCGATTTCAGTTCGTAATTTTTTTAGAATATAATCTCTAATGTCGGCAATTCTCTCCCCTGATTGCGAGGTCAAAGAGAGACTTTCCTCTAATTCGGAAAAATACTCTTGAAAAAAATTGGGATTATTATTCAGCCAGGCAACTATCTCACGTGGGCCCATGTCTTGCTTTTTCTTAGCATTAATCTCTCGATCTCTGGGCTTCATCTTAAATTCCACAAGACTAAAATTTTTCTTAATTTACGGAAATCTCATCTACAGATTGGAGGTTACCGAGCTGTAGCGTAAAGTTTAAATCATGCTTGCCAAAGACTCCACCAGGGATTTGACACATGGGACAAGAGTGAGAGTTCTCATCCCACTTCCCCTCGCATCCGCATATGACTACTTGGTGCCAGACTCTATGTCTGCCCAATTGGGCACTTTTGTTGTTGTTCCCCTGGGTAATAGGGAAGTGATAGGGGTTATTTGGGGGGAAGCGGAGGGTAATTTCGAAGAGAAAAAACTTAAAGTGATTTCTGAAAAAATAGATCTTGCGCCCATGAGCGATGAAATGATTCGTTTGATTGATTGGACAGCAAATTACACGATGAGTAAGCCCGGTGCAGTTTTACGGATGGCAATGAGTGTTCCGTCCGTTTTTGCTGCAACCCCGACAAACATAGCCTATGTGATTTCTAAAGACCCTAGGGACGGTTCTGCGAGGGTTACTGAAGCCCGAAAAAGGGTTCTGAGGGCTCTAACCGATGGGGTTCCCCGAAAAATGGCTGAATTGACAAAATCTGCCAACGTTAGCCCAAGTGTGATCCGAGTTATGTCAGAGTTGAAATTTCTGTCTACTGTTACTGTGGAACGCGATCAGAAAATTACAGACATTGAACCTGCAGGAGATGCACCCATTCTTTCCGACGTCCAAATGGCAGCAGCAACTGCTTTAAGCAGAGCCGTAATTAAATCCGCAAAACAAGCAGAGACCCGCTCAAACGTTCTGGTGCTCGATGGTGTGACAGGGTCAGGCAAAACCGAAACGTATTTTGAAGCAATAAGTGCTACAATCAAAAAGGGACGACAAGTTTTGGTCCTATTACCTGAAATTGCGCTTACTACACAATGGATCTCAAGATTTGAGACTCGGTTCGGAAGCCCTCCCCTTGAATGGCACTCGGAATTATCAAACTCAACCCGTCGCAGCCGCTGGTTAGCGGCTAATTCAGGGGTTACTCATGTATTTGTTGGTGCCAGATCGGCCCTATACTTACCCTTTTCAAACCTCGGGTTAATAATTGTTGATGAAGAGCACGACGCCTCCTTCAAGCAAGAGGATGG
>CAJXEC010000011.1 GCA_913052165.1 uncultured Rhodospirillaceae bacterium | reverse complement strand
AGATGTATGCCCATTTAATGAAAACAGATGTAGCGTACTTTAATACGACTTCGACTGGTCGAATAATCTCTAGAATTAGTAATGATGCTAATCTTTTGCGTTCAGCGGTCTCCGATGCACTTACCGGTATAGCGCGAGATTCTCTCACAGTTATATTTCTAGTGGCAGTAATGTTTCAACGTGACTGGCTCTTAGCCATTATCGCATTCTTTGTGTTTCCTCTTGCAATTTATCCAATTGTAAGATTGGGAGGCCGAATAAGGCAAATTTCTGCGAATACCCAGGAAGAGTTCGGGCAATTGACGACCTTGCTCGATGAGACTTTCCGAGGGGCTCGACATGTCAGGGCGTATGGCATGGAAAATTACGAAATAAATCGGGCAGGTGCAGCGATAGAGACTATCTTCAAACTCGTGCAACGGGCAGCAAGAGTCCGCTCTGCATTTCACCCTATAATGGAGACATTGGGTGGCGTGGCTATCGCTGCTGTGATCTTATACGGAGGAACCCAGGTGCTCGCAGGGGCAACGACTCCAGGGACATTCTTCTCCTTTATTACTGCCCTCCTGCTAGCATATGAGCCAATGAAGAGGCTCGCATCGTTAAACGCCAACCTACAGAACGGCTTAGCAGCTGCCGATCGTATTTTTCAACTGATCGATGCCGAGCCTCAGATCAAGGATGCCAAAGGCGCAAAAATATTAGGAAAATCTCTTGGATCTATAAAATTTGAAAACGTTTATTTCAGCTATGATACTAATAGGGAAGCTCTCTCAGGTGTTACTTTGGAAATCTCACAAGGCGAAACCATTGCTTTAGTGGGGCCATCAGGAGCAGGTAAATCTACAATCTTTAATTTGATACCAAGATTCTATGACCGTCAAAAAGGTACAATTTTAGTCGATGGCATTGATGTTAAAACTCTTACTCTAGCAAGCCTTCGCTCAAATATCGCGTTGGTAACTCAGGACATATCTCTATTTGATGATACCGTACGCGAAAATATCGCTTATGGAAAAGCTAATGCGACAGACGAGGAAATTATTGCGGCTGCAAAAGCTGCGGACGCCCACGACTTCATACAAACCTTGTCGGCAGGATACGAAACGCATGTAGGGGGGCGTGGACTCAAGCTCTCGGGCGGGCAGCAGCAGAGGATTGCGATTGCCCGGGCTATGTTAAAAGATGCCCCTATCCTCTTGCTTGATGAGGCCACGTCTGCCTTGGATACCGAGACTGAACGTGTAGTGCAGAATGCTCTCGCGGCACTGACTGAGGACCGCACTACCATCGTCATAGCGCATCGATTATCAACCGTTGTGAATGCCGATAGAATATATGTAATGGAATATGGCAAAATTATTGAAACAGGAACTCACTCAGAGCTTCTAAAGCGCAAAGGCGCCTATTCCAAGCTTTACGCGCTTCAGTTTGCAGAGCAACAGTCTGCACAAAATTCTACCGCTCCGAGAGAAAACGGCTAAATAATGGGTTTTGCCAAAAAAGTTCTAAGGACGGAGCTTATTCAAGGGCTTATCAGGTGCACGATTACGGCCTACCTGCGCCTCTCACAAATAACCATAAAGTGGCGAATAGAGTCTAGGGAAATTCCTTCCGAGATGCTGGAGAATAAAAAACCCTTTATCATCGCTTTCTGGCATGGTCGACTGGGAATGTTTGTTCATGCATGGCACTTTGAAAATCCGATCAATATAATGATGTCCGAACACCGAGATGGGTTGTTAATTTCCAGAGCCGTGGCTCCCTTCGGAATTAATACATTGGCAGGGTCTTCCACAAAGGGTGGTAGCGCTGCCTTGAGAAAAGTTATTCGCGCGGTTCAACGTGGAGAGGTAGTCGGAATCACTCCAGATGGGCCGCAAGGGCCGAGGATGCGAGCCGGTAAAGGTATTGTCGAAGCGTCCCGTCTCACAGGCGCACCAATTATACCTTTGGCCCTCTCAGCCAAGTCAGCATTTATAGCATCGAGTTGGGACCGCCTTATGTTACCTTTCCCCTTTACGAAGGGTATCTTTCTATGGGGTAGGCCCATTTATGTCCCTAAAGACGCTGGAAAAGAAAAGATAGCTAAAATAGCCAGCGCTCTCGAGACCGCGCTAAATGAGATGACAGCCGACCTTGACACTCGCTTGGGAAGAAACCTGATCCAGCCCCAAAAAAGCCATAGCTCGGTGCGGTAAAGAATGATCCTTTTAGCCTATAGAGCGGCAGTTACTTTAGGAAAGCCCTTTATCGACTGTGTTATTAATAAAAGATGTCGGGAAGGCAAAGAGGATCCAGCAAGAATTGGGGAGCGTAGGGGAAAGCCCTCGCGAAACAGGCCAAAAGGAAGCTTAATATGGATCCACGCGGCGAGCCTGGGTGAGTCGCTCTCGGTATTACCTTTAATTGAACTCCTTCATAGTCGCTACAAAAGGTGTAACTTTTTGATCACGACGGGAACGGTAACCTCCGCAAATATGCTATCCAAACGGCTGCCAAAGAATGTCATTCATCAGTTTGTGCCTGTTGACTGCCCTCAATGGGTCGACTCATTTCTAGACCATTGGCAACCAAATTTTGCAATGTGGGTCGAGTCTGAATTTTGGCCGAACTTGATAAAACTTACTGAGTCAAGAAACATTCCTATGGTCCTGGTAAATGGACGGATATCCCCCCGGTCATTGCAGAATTGGTCGAGGTTTCCAGGTACAATCGCCAGTCTTCTGGGCGGCTTTAAACTTTGTTTAGCCCAAAGCCACACCGATATGAAAAATTTAAAGAGATTAGGTGCGGCCAATGTTCAAATGTTAGGCAATCTCAAATACGCGTCAGCTCCCCTGCCAGCGGACACCCAGATAGTCACTGAGTTAAAAGCTTCTTTAGCCGATCGTCCCGCCTGGTTGGCTGCCAGCACTCATCCCGGAGAAGAGGAATTTATTATCAATACCCATAAGAATCTATCTAATAAAATCCCCAAATTATTAACCATTATAGCACCCAGACACCCTATAAGGGGCGAATTAATAGCCGAACTGGCTGCTAACCAGGGGCTCACAGGACAACTTAGATCTCGAGCTAAGGCATTAAGACCTAATACAGATATTTATATCGCTGACTCTATTGGTGAACTGGGAGTTTTTTATCGAGTCGCACCAGTTTCATTTATTGGGGGGTCTCTTATTCCTCACGGAGGTCAAAATATATTGGAGGCCGCTAAACTTGGTAGTGCTGTGATCTTTGGTCCTTTTACAGAGAATTTTAATGAAATAACTTCCGAAATGGTTCGTACTGCCGCCGCAGTGCGGATAGATAAGCCGGCAGCTCTTGAAAACGCGGTTTATTCATTACTTATTGATGCGTCAACCCGACAGTCACAGACTGACGTCGCAAAGAAGATAGTGTTGGACCAGATGGAGATACTTGAGAACATTGGAGATCAACTTTTGCCAATTGTTGAGATTGCAATTCAAGAAAATTAGATGCAAAAACCTGTTTTTTGGACAAAGTGCGGCTTACTCTCTAACTCGTTACTACCTGTCTCCTGGTTATATAACGTCGCTAGTAAAGCGGCCCGCAGGAGGTCTCGAACTTGGAAAGCGCCAATTCCTGTTATCTGCATTGGTAATCTGACCATGGGTGGGACAGGTAAAACCACTGTGGCGATTTCTATTTGCCAAAAACTTGTTGAACGCGGCCAGCGTCCTCATTTTTTATCGCGCGGGTACGGACGACAAACAACTGCCATTCAGAGAGTTGACCCTTCAAAACACAGCATAGATGACGTGGGAGATGAGCCTCTTTTACTAGCACAAGTTGCCCCAGTGTGGGTAAACAGAGATCGAGTCATAGCAGCCAAACGAGCCTGCGCTGAGGGAGCCACCTGTATCATTATGGACGATGGTTTTCAAAATCCGGGCCTCTATAAAGACTATTCATTTCTTGTGTTTGATGGTCCTTACGGAATTGGTAACGGGCGAATTTTTCCGGCTGGGCCTATGCGTGAGCATCTCAGGGATGGATGTCACAGAGCGGATACCGCGGTTATTATTGGACAAGATCTTGGATCGATAAGCCAAACGCTGGCCTTACCTATCGCAAATGCAGAAATCCTACCCGAAAAGCCTCTGGATTTAAGTGATAGAAAAGTGGCAGCTTTTGCCGGGATCGGTAGGCCAGAAAAGTTTTTTGAAACATTGCGAGAGATGGGAGCAGACTTAATTTTTCAAAAAAGTTTTCCCGATCATCACTGTTTTTCAAAAATAGAAATAGAGGATCTTCTACTTCAAGCTTCAAAAGGAACAGCAGAGCTTTACACAACTGAGAAAGATTTTGTGCGCATTCCCACAAAATTTCGTAAACACATCGTCAGTGTTCCAATAAAATTAGTTTGGAGAGACCCGAGCATAATCGATCAAGCTTTAAACGGACTTTTTACATGAGCAAACCCAAATCAAAGTTGAGCAGAACATTCCGGTTCGTGAAATATCCCTTTGAAGCTTCTAGCTTGATACTTTTATTGTTATTTTTTTCATGCCTCACACCTATCGCTGCTTCAAATTTGGGCGGTTATCTCGGTCGAAAAGTTGGGCCGAGCTTGGGTATAAATAGACGTGCTTTAAAAAACATGGATGAGGCTTTAACCGATTTTGATCAAAAAACAATTACAAGTGCAATTATTGGCATGTGGGAAAACCTCGGAAGAGTAGTCGGGGAAATGCCGCACATTCGGCATATCGCGCGCTGGGCGAGAACAGATCAAATTGAAATAATTAACAGGAATTATCTCACGCAATTTCATAGGGAAGGACAACCGGTAATTTACTTTTCGGGGCATTTTGCCAATTGGGAGTTATTTCCATTAATTTTGCGGGAATTAGGAGCCCCCACCGCCGCTGTATACCGTGCCGCCAACAACCCAATTGTAGATTTTTTATTGCGACATCTTCGCCGCCTCAAAAGTGATGATACTGTCCCCAAGGGCCCCTCTGGAGCCCGAAAAATTGTACAATTAATGAAGAATGGAAAATCACTTGGAATGCTGGTTGACCAAAAAATGAATGATGGGATATCGATCCCATTTTTCGGAAGAGATGCAATGACCTCTTCGGCTCTGGCTACCCTTGCATTGAAGTACAACTGCCCAGCTATTCCAATTCGACTTGAGCGTATCAGGGGATGCAGCTTCAGGGCCACCATCCTACCGCCGTTGGCCCCTCCTAAAACAGGCGATCGAAAAAAGGATATTGAATTAATGATGACTAAGGTTAACGAAATATTCGAGGATTGGATTATAGAACGACCTGATCAATGGTTCTGGCTCCACAACCGATGGCCTAAACGCTGAATTCATGTGACCTAATTGATCATAGGGGGGACAACAAGTTGAGGGTCTAACCTTACTTGACCCCAGCTCAAACCCCAATGAAGGTGCGGCCCTGTGGCCCTTCCCGTCATCCCGACCTGTCCCACTAATTGACCTCTTTCAACGCTCTGGCCCACCTCAACTGAGATCTCTGAGAGATGAACGTAGATAGTTGAAACTCCAAACCCATGATCTATCAAAATAGTTTTCCCAGTGAAAAACATGTTTTCATGAGCCAAGGAAATAACGCCACTTGAAGCGGCAAGCACCGGAGTCCCCTCAGGGGCAGCTATATCCAGTCCATAGTGTGGCGAACGAGGGACACCATTTAAAATTCGTTGGCTTCCAAAAACACCACTTATGCGTCCTTTTACAGGCCATGAGAATCCTCCCAAGAAATCTCGTCTATTGGTCTTCTTATTTCGCGTTGTACTTATTAAACGTCTCTCACTAGCAATTCGCTCTCTTTGAGCAATTGGCGGGATAACTTTATTTTTTGGCAAACCGTAAATTTTTTGGACTTTGTAATTTCGTTTTTGCAAAGTTAACTTTTGCCTTTTTATCGATCCATCTGGCTCCTTGATTTCAAGCACTTGATCGACTGAAGCATCACGGCCAAACCCAAAGACCAAAAGTCCATCTTCGGAAACCGATAATCGAGTACCATTCAATGTAGCGGAGGAACCAGGCTCTAATTGAGCATGGATAAGCCCTCCAGGTTGGAGTTGTCCTTTTATCTCAAACGCAACAACATGCCTAATTGACAATATCAAAATGAGGAAAACAAAAAGTGTTTTCAAAGGAGCGTCCCCTGTTCAGATTGAGGTTCCTTCTTTTTCCTCCGGTCTTTTCCCTTGGCACTGATATTTTTGGTCTCATCCCCCATGACCGAGGCTTCCTTTACCCCATCAAAAAATTCGATCGAGATTTTTTCTCCGGTTTTTAAAGTTTTAGAGACCTTTATAGGGCATCCATCTCTTGCTCTTATCAACGCAAATCCACGCTTTAACACATCCTTGTAAGAATAGCTAACGAGTAACTTTCCATTACTCACCAAGATATTTTGCCATGTTTCTAATAATCTTTGGACTGCCGTCGTGGATCGAGTTGTATAATCTAATCCACAGAGCTTTTGATTACGCACATCAAACACAATCTGCGCACCAGATTCGAGCTTCTCACGGAACCGCATCAACCGTTCGTCCAGGGCATCCAGGAACTCTCGGGGATGCAAGATTTTTGCTGACACTGCTTCAACACGATCACCCAATCTCTGAAAAAGAAATGAGGCGGTTAGGCTGAGCCTATCGGAACAGACATCTAAAGTCTGCTGTGCCTCAGAAATGAAAAATTCGGGCTTTGTGAGACCCCGAGCGTTTGCATCGACTTGAAGCTGAAAAGACTGCTGGAGTCGTTCTATTGCGCTAACGGACCGGGTCATTAAATCCAGCACCTGAGCCGTTAGTTCTGCCCGGACTGGCACTGCCATTTCAGCCGCAGCGGTAGGGGTCGGCGCCCTTACATCTGCAGCAAAATCAATCAAAGTTATATCAGTCTCGTGCCCGACCCCTGAGATCACTGGTATGTCGGACTCCGCGACTGCACGAACGACACTCTCTTCATTAAAACACCACAAGTCTTCGAGGCTACCACCTCCCCGCGCAACAATTATTAAGTCCGGTCTAGGAGTATTTTCCTTATCAGAAAGGCTATTAAAACCGGAAATAGCCCTCGCGATTTCTTGAGCTGCTCCGTCTCCTTGAACTAGGACGGGCCATAATAAAACCCGTTGAGGAAACCGCGCTGTTAAACGGTGAAGGATGTCTCTAATTACGGCACCCGAAGGAGACGTAACAACGCCTATTGTCTCGGGCAGGAACGGAAGCTTTTTTTTCTTTTCATCAGAAAATAGACCCTCCTTCACGAGCTTTTTTCGCCGCTCTTCAAGAAGCCGCAGGAGCGCCCCCTCTCCAGCGAGTTCAACAGCCTCAATTACAATTTGATACTTAGAACTTCTTGCATAGGACGAGATGCGACCAGTGCATATGACCTCCATCCCTTCCTCAAGCTTCAACGATAACCCTTCAACCGTTCCACGCCAGCAAACACCATCTATGACCGCTTCTTGGTCTTTAAGTGTAAAATAAAGATGGCCAGAGCCATGATAATTGGGCCTGGATATTTCACCTCTGATTCGGAGCCGTCCAAATTCAGTCTCTAATGTGCGCTTAATAGCCCGTGCAACATCACCAACGGAAAGCTCAGAAATATTGTGCTCTGAGCCCGTGTTTTCGATTGTTTCAGGATCCCAATCTGTCATGTCGACTCGCATTCTATGTTAAACCGATGTTTAGTTACAACAAGTCCAAGATAGCTTTTATGTAAATAGGGAGAGCTTAGCATGAGGGTACTGGTAATCGGCAATGGTGGACGTGAGCACGCCCTCTGTTGGGCAATTGCTGGATCCCCGTTAGTAACACGGTTATGGTGCGCGCCTGGCAATGCGGGCATAGCGGAAGAGGCAGAATGCGTTGCATTAGCGTCAGATGATATCTCCGGTTTAATCAGCTTTGTAAAAGAGAATGCTGTTGAATTTGTAGTAATTGGACCAGAAGCAACGCTGGTCGCCGGCTTGGGAGACAATCTCCAAGACATTGGTGTTAAATACTTCGGTCCAAATCAAGCTGCCGCGAACCTTGAGGGATCAAAAGGTTTCATGAAGGATTTTTGCGCACGCCATAATATTCCCACTGCTGCCTACGGTCGATTTAAGGACGCAGCGTCCGCGCGCAATTTTGCCAACTCCTTAGGAGCACCCATAGTTGTCAAAGCAGACGGCTTAGCCGCCGGAAAAGGTGTAGTGATTGCGGATACGATCAAAGAAGCCAACAGCGCAATAGAGGAAATGCTTGAGCAAGGCCTTTTCGGGAAAGCTGGCTCGGAAATTATAATTGAGGAGTTCTTACAAGGTGAAGAGGCAAGCTTTTTTGCTTTATGCGATGGAAAAACCGCCCTGCCACTTGCCTCTGCACAAGATCACAAGAGGGTTGGCGAGGGCGATACCGGACCGAATACGGGTGGAATGGGGGCTTATTCTCCTGCACCCATCGTTTCTGAGAAGATCGCCATTAGGATCATGAGTGAGATTATTGAACCTACGATGAAAGGTATGGCCTCAGAGGGTACCCCCTTCAAAGGCATTCTCTACGCGGGTCTTATGATCAATGAGGGTGGCGCAAAGCTGTTGGAATATAATGTAAGATTTGGCGACCCTGAATGCCAGGCTCTTATGATGCGCCTAAAGTCTGATATTTTGCCAGCGCTTATCGCCTCCCATGACGGAGTATTAGATGGCTTTGATTTAAGGTGGTATGAAGAAGCTGCAATGATAGTTGTGATGGCTGCAAAGGGTTACCCACGCTCCTACAAAGGAGGAAGTGTAATAAAAATGGCCTATCCCTCTGCTCATTATGATAATGTAAAAATATTTCATGCGGGAACGCTTAGAAATGGAAACGGGGACTTGGTTGCCAATGGAGGCAGGGTTCTAGGGGTTGCAGCCATGGGAGATGATATAGCTGCCGCTCATAAGAATGCTTATCAAGCACTGGACGATATTGAATGGCCAGAGGGTTTTTTCCGTCGCGATATTGGGTGGCGGGTAATCAAAAACTAGAGACCTGAGCATGAGCGTAAGATCAAATGGAAAGAGCGCACCCAGAACTGGGGATAGTAAGAGTCAGTGCAAGATGCGACCCTGAACTCAAACCAAACCTCAATTGTAAGGGCTTTATTCAGGAAATGGGTGATGCGCGTTACATGATTACGGCAAGCCTTGGCGAAACCGCCCAAATTGAATTAATTTCATGCCTCCTGGCATCAATCGAGCCTGACCATGTTACAGGAGCATCGATCAATACAGATATTGACAAATTCTCGAGTGTTTAAACCCTCTAATTGACAGGAAACTCTACTGACCTTTATTTTTTTATGGTTTTACGATTACTACTCCTTCTTTTGATCTCTGACTAGGCGGATCCGTCCTGTGCTGCAAAAATTTGAAGACTTTAACCTAGCCTACCAAGGTATGTTTTACCCGATGGAAACAGATCATATGGGTCATGCAAATGTTCGTTATTATAGTCGAGCTTTCAATGAGTCTGCCTACTATACCTTCACTACTGCAGGAATAACCCCGCGGTACATGCGTGAAAATAATAGAGGTATGGCCGCGGTCAAAGAGAGTAATGAATATAAACGAGAAATTCTCCCGGGAGATCTCATCCAGATACGATCTTGTTTTATAAATTTTACTCCCAAAAGTTTGCATGTTTGGGCTGTAATGATCGACGCTTGTACCAAGGAGATATGCGCTATAAATGACCAGGTCTGCGTTTCCCTAGATACAATTGCCAGAAAAGCGGTGCCTTGGCCCAAAAAAATTTATGAAAAAGGGAAATCACTGATTGAGGAAAAGCCAGTTTTCTGAGGCCATTTTAGCACAACTAAGAAAAACTTTTTCTTGCTTGGCGTAAGCGAAACTTTACTTTTACTTGCGTCAGAAGAAGGAGGATTCAGCAGTGTTAAGCCGCAGCGGAGTCAGCACCTCGATTTTCCACCCAGTCTTTGATTATAACGACCGCACCAATAACTAAACCGATTCCATTAATAGCAAAACCGTAGTCTATGGTTGAAGCGGGAAGCAGCAAAAGAACACCCGCTACAAACAAAAGTAGGCGGTTGAAATTATTTTGCGGTCCGAAGACAAAACCGATTAACCCACAGGACCCGACCCAAACACCTATCGCTGCAGTGACTGAAGCCTCAATTATTTGAAACGCAGAGCCTTGCCCCAGTAAGGCAGGAGATAGAACAAATACGAATGGGATAATATAAGCGATCCAACCGAGCCTAACCGCAGTCACACCTGTCTCCATCGGTCTAGCGCCTGAGAGCGAAGCCGCCGCAAAAGCTGCGATTGCGACTGGCGGCGTAATCATAGACATCAACCCAAAATAAAGAACAAACATATGCGCGGCAATTGGATTTATCCCCAATTTGACCAGTGATGGAGCGATCATGGTGGCTAACAGCAGATAGATTGCAGATGTTGGCATGCCCATGCCGAGCAATATTGAGACGATAGCGGTGAGGACCAAAAGTAAGAAGATGCTGTCTTCACCAACGGAGGCAAGCAGTAGAGTGAGCGCCTGCCCAAGGCCAGTACGATCGAGAATTGAAATAATAATTCCTGCCATCGCACCGATCGCCACGATATCTGCAGATGCACGACCACACCCAGCAATTGAGTCCCATAATTGAGCCGGGGTAATTCGATGCCCTTTATAACCAAACAGGATACTCACAACTGCTACAGAAATCGCTGCCCAAAAGGCTGCCTCTTGCGGGGGCATGTTGAGCGAAAAAAGCGTCCAGACCAGGATAACGTAGGGGAGGATGAAGAACCATCCTTCACCCATTACTCGGGCCATTCGGGGTATTCGGTCTTTGGGCAAAGGAGCAATTTTATTTTTTGCTGCCTCCAAATCTACCTGAACAAATACAGCGAGGTAGTAGAGCGCCGCAGGCAGTAAAGCTGCTAAAATAATTTCTGTGTACTCTAGCTCCAGAATTTCTGCCATCAAAAATGCGGCAGCACCCATTATCGGAGGCATTATCTGCCCACCGGTAGAGGCTACAGCCTCAATAGCCCCGGAGCTTTTAGCGTCGTACCCTGCCTGTTTCATGAGGGGAATAGTTATCACACCGGTGGAAGCGACATTGGCGACTGCTGAACCGGATATTGAACCGAAAAAACCGGAAGCCACAACCGCTATTTTAGCAGAACCACCTCGCGATCTTCCCATCATGGCTGCAGCCACATCGGTAAACCATTCCGAAGCCCCAGTATGCAGGAGCAACTGCCCCATCCAAATAAAAAGGACAACTGTTAAAACAATAATTTTTAGAGGAAGCCCTAGGATAGAGGCATTGTTGGTGCCCAATTCTGCAATCAATCGGTAAGGCGCCTGTTCAACGCCCTTGAACATCTCTCCCGGCACCCAGTGTCCTATGAACGCATAGAGAACAAATGCGGAAAAAATAACAGTGAGACTTAGCCCTGCAGTCCGCCTCAGGGACTCCCAGACTAGAGGCAGTAAAACCATGCTAATCCAAAACATTTGGTCCCGCATAGCAAATGGGTTGAGTTCAATATCTTCGTAAATAACTACCAACCAGGTTGCCACCCCTAGGCCAGCCAGAGCGCAAATGGCATCATACCAAGGAACCGCATGCCTCCGCCTGCCGCCACCAGCGGGGTAACGAATAAAAACTACACCCAAAACGAGCCCAAGACACGCTACCATTGCTTGCTCTTCCAACCACTCGAAGCCAAGTTTGAGAGGTAACTCAACTGCCCAAGCTAATGCGATAAGGGTGATAAATGCTCCCAAAAACAACGCAGAAAATTTAATGAATGGGGTCTCATCCCATTCAGCAATTAAAGCTGCGCCCTTTTTATTTTCAGGTGTTTCCCCACTTACCATATCGCCCGCCATATAAACGCCTCTTTACGCACTTTATTTAACAATGCTGGTATCAAAAACGAAATCCGCCCGCGTCCCTGAAAGAGCGCGCGGGCGAAGTCCACACATGAGTTAAATTTATCGAAAAATTATCGTTTCCAGAGACCAACTTCCTTGTAGTATTTGATTGCTCCTGGGTGATAGGCATAACCATGATTCTTTTGCAGACGGCTATTGGCTTTGTATGAACGCCAAAGCGGTCCGCCCGCTTTTAATTGTTTCTCCTTAGTATGCATAACTTTGGCTACTTTGTAGGCAACATCGTCCGACATACCCTTGTGGGTCCAGAGAAGAAAATCATAAGCCACAAAATTCGTTGGTTTTAATACGCCGGTGAGGCCTTTTTTTGGCTTCACTACAACCCACTCAGACTTTGGATAGAACTTGTGCATCCGAGCTAATGCCTCCGGGGAGTCATCAAAAGACAGGTGCTTAACCCCACCGTCGATCTTAGCCTGCATCTGTTTTACAAAACCTGATCCTGCAGCTGCGATCGCCATATCGATTTTACCGGAGATAAATGCTCGCCAGTGTTGCACAAGCCCAACCTGTGGGACCTTTTTAACGTCAGCGTAAGACAATTTATCCGTCGCAAGCGCTCCGCTTGTTATATAAACAAAAAGAGGAGCTCCCTTAAAACCAGATGCTACCCGTTTCCCTTTGAGGTCAGCGACCCTGTTTATTCCCGATTTGATAGCGACAACCGGGCTTACAGTGAATTTCATCATAGTCGTCAAGAGGCGAAGATTGGTGTACTTTGTGCCTTTTGAAAGCGCTATTCCCTCCTGAGCCATATAGTACTGCGTAATATTAGAAATACCAAACCCAAGCTCTCCTGCGTTAACCACAGGTATATACTGTTGGGTGCCTCCCATAGTTTGTTTCCTCATTTGAACGCCAGGCGCATGTTCAGACACCGCTTTGGATATAGTGGCAGTAATCTGAGAAACAGCTCCTGCCTTCGTCGAACCGATCCCGAATGTCTGAGCGGAAGCAGTCCCAGCAAAAGCTAATACGCTCAACGCGACGCAGCCGGTAGTTAAAAATTTCATTACAAATCTCTCCCTGTTTGTGTTGATAATAACCCTCTTTTCGGACTGTACACAGGTCAACGCCTCTTTCAAGTGCGAATCTTATATTAACATCATTTGAGCAGATAATTTTTTACAAAACGTTTTAATAGTTCGGCGTAGTCTCGGGGTTTTTCGACTGCTCCGTAGTGCCCAACGGCTGACAACACCTCTAACTCGAAGATGTTTGATGCGGCTGATATCGATCTGCATACCTTGAGAGAAGAAACAGGGTCACAATCCCCGCAGACAACCATCATCGGTACTTTTATCAACGAGAGATCAGAGAAGATATCGGCGTTAGTCATCATACTAACTGCGTTTCTCATCGCTTGAACCCTTACACCGGACATTAATCGAATTACCTTTTGTCGAAGAGCCTGATTTGCATTGGGCGCCAGTATTGCTGGACCTTTTTCATGCGCAAATCTGAGGGGACCCAGCTCTTCAAACAATCTAATTCGAGCGGCGGCGACCGCCTCTCTCTCACTCTTTGGCATCCTGCCGAGTCCTACTAACGGGTGAGAAAGTGTGACAGATAGAACAAGTTCTGGAAATTGAGCTGCCAGGCGTGCCGCTATCAATGCCCCTAGAGATTGGCCTACGAAATGACAATTCCGAATTCCCAAAGTAGAAATTAGTTCTACGGCGACCATGGTATAGCTATCCACATCGAACGGCGGTGCAGAAATATTGTCGGACGCACCATAACCGGGCATATCCCAAGCAATAGTGTGATAATCACTCGCAAGGATGGAAAATTGGTCTTCCCAATATTCCGATCCTGTTCCGATGCCGTGAATAAAAAAAATAGGCTGACCGCTGCCCTTTTCCCGCCACGAGACATTGATACCGGCCTTAAACAGTTTTTTTTGACTCAGGGCGATGGCTGCCGATCCTCGGGCTTCATTTGATACATCTTCCATACACGATCCACTTCGTTGAGGGCCTCGCGATCAAAATCATCTTTCGGCCAGATGTCTTCAGCCCAAAATCCATAGTGATCTTCTCCCCTGAGTAGCATGGCACTGGCACCGGGAAACCCGGTTTCCCTCACTTTTGGCGCAATGTAGTGCACCGACAACCCTATGCGTCGGTCATCAGAGGTATTTGGATCAGAGGCGTGTAATACATCTTCTTTATGAAAGGAAAACTCACCGGCCTTCAACGGTACGTGAATGGCCTTTGACTCATCAATATCTAAAACGGTCTGGCCACGGGATAGAATATTATTTTCAGCCAGGGTCTCCTCGTGATCATACAATCCCTGATTGTGTGACCCCGGCAAGAAACGCATACAGCCCGCCTCACGTGAGGCCTCAGAAATTGCTATCCAAGCTGTAAGTGTCTCGCAAGGTTCTAACCCGTAATAAGTGGAGTCTTGATGCCAAGAGACAAAACCCGGATCCCGCGCCTCTTTCTGAAAAAAACTGGAGCCCCAGCACATTATATTTGGCCCAATAATATCCTCAACGGCATCAAGAAGTTTGGGATGTGAGATCAGCTCGCATAAAAACAGAAAAGGGATATGAGCCTTTATCTTACAGCGCGATTGAATTTGTCCCGCAAATTCCGACTCAACTTTTTCTATCTTGTAACGGATGTCCGCGGCTTCCTCAGGTTTTAATAGCCCGATTGGCCCAAGAAACCCATCAGTGTTATAACTATTGACCTGCTCATTGGTTAGCATCCTACCCATAAGCCGCATTATCTCCAAAAATTAAAGTCTACAAACAACATACCGCGACAACTCCTTTGGGGGCAATGTTTAGCCTTAATGCGTGGTGACGATTAGGTGGCAGAGTGGACAGAACTTTGCTCATGCAATAGAAGACCAAAAGGTTTTTATCTATTTAAGAAAATTGAAGGGAATTTTACCTTTGGATGAAAGCAGCGACCGAATCGACAGAAATCCGGTCTCCTTCGGAGACTTAAGGGGCTGGATTTCAGCGCTACGTGAGGCTGAGGAGCTAGCGGAGTTTGATCAAGAGGTAGACTGGGATACGGAGCTGGGAACGATCGTTCGTATGGCTCAAGGGACAGGAGCTGGCCCAGCTTTCCTTTTCAAAAACATCAAAGACTACAACACATCTGAGAGTGTATGCAGGGAGGTATTTACGAATGGCCAAGGAAGTTATTCGCGCCTAGCTATGATGTTCGGTTTAAAACCCGACACGCCCATCCGAGACATGGTAAAAATGTGTCGGTACATTTTCAAAGAACGCATTCCGCCCAGAACGGTCCCCACAGGGCCGGTCAAAGACAATATTATAACCGGGCGAGATATAGACTTATTTAAATTTCCGATACCGAAATGGAATCGGGGAGATGGCGGTCGCTACGTAAATACCTATTCGGCTTGCGTCACTAAGGACCCAGGATCAGGGGTTCATAACGTCGGCATTTATCGCGGGATGGCGCTGGACCAAGCCAATATTGGGGTTCTCCTCTGGAGGGCACAGGGCTGGGGCACCCATTATGCAAAGCACATGGCCCGTGCTGACGAGATGCCAGTTGCATTTGTGATTGGCTGGGAGCCAACCATGGGATTTACCGCAGGGTCGCCTGTTCCGCGGGATGTCTCAGAATATGAGGTTATGGGCGCGATTAGGGGAGAACCGGTCGAATTGGTAGACTGCGAAACAGTGCCTTTACAGGTGCCTGCCAGCGCTGAGATTGTGATTGAAGGATGGATTTCGACGGATCCTCAAACGTTTAGACCCGAGGGCCCGTATGCTGAATTCACCGGCTATTATGCTACTGAGCAAACCCCAAAACATGTTGCCCGGGTAACAGCAATAACTCATCGCGATAAGCCCATTTTCCGTGGAGCTCTCGAAGGTGCAGTTCCGGGATCTTACGGCGAAAACCATATTATGAGCTCCATTCAGAGATCAGCAACGGCTTGGAACGCGCTCGAGAGCGCAGGCGTACCTGGAGTTACCGATGTTTTTGGAATGCCAATACAGGCTGGCATTAATGTGGCAGTCCAAATTAACCAAACTTATCGCGGGCAAGCAAAACAAGTGGCAGCAGCTCTTTGGGGTAACTCCGCATCACACGTTAGATACAAACATGTCTTCGTTGTAGATCAGGATATCGATGTCCATGATTATGGAGCAATCGATTGGGCTCTAGCCTGGAGATTCAATGCGGGTGAAGACGACCTAATCGTATTCCCCTCAACTTGGGGCGCGGGACTTGATCCAAGTGTTCGAGCTCGAGACTCAAACGTGCATCTATTTGGAACAGGTAAATGGCATCGTGTTTTGTTTGATTGTACAATTAATCTTGATTATGAACCAGATGAACAGGGAAGGCGCTGGCCCCCAACGGTTCATCCCTCTAAGGAAGACCAAGACAAGGCGAGAACCAGATGGGAAGAACTAGGTCTTGATAAATGGAGTAAGGGTATACTGTAACTGAGACTGTGGCGCTCAAGGAAAGATAAAAACTATGACCAGTAACGATATTGATGCATTTGGCGGAGTTTCCAACAGATTACAACCCAGGGTGTTTGAGGATCTGAGGGGTTGGATTGATGCACTGAAGGAAGAAGATACACTTCAAGAAATTGATGTTGAAGTAGATTGGAACTGTGAGCTTGGCACAATTGCGCGAAAGGCTTTTGGCACGGGGGAAGGACCTGCAATACTTTTCAAAAACATCACTGGGTACAATGAAGGCAGTGCAAGATGTTCGCAAATTTTTACCGGTGGGATGTCAAACTACTCGAGACTGGCAATGACCCTTGGATTACCAAAAGACTCGCCAGCGCGAGATCTCGTTTTAGCAACCAGATATTATTTGTCTCAGAGAGTCGAACCCACCCAGGTAGCGACAGGGCCAGTGAAAGAAAACATCCTAGTCGGGGACTCGATAAATTTATTTGATTTTCCTGTCCCTCAATGGCACCGCGAAGACGGCGGGAGGTACATAAACACCTTTCAGGCCACCGTGACGATGGATCCGGATAGCGGAGTGCATAATCTCGGCATATATCGTGGAATGATTGGTCAAAGAGACACTCTTCCTGTTCTACTTTGGAGAGCTCAAAATTGGGGCGTACATTTTCAAAAATGGGCGGAACGAGGCCAAAAAATGCCGGTCGCGCATGTTTATGGGTGGGAACCCTCCCTCCCTTATTGCGCATCGGCTCCTGTTCCAACAGGAGTCTCTGAATACGACGTTATGGGGGCTATCCGCGGAAAGCCTGTCGAATTAGTAAAATGCGAAACCAGTGATTTACTCGTACCCGCGAGCGCAGAAATAGTTGTCGAGGGTTATATAGATCCTGATCCCTCCACCTTCGAGATGGAAGGACCCTTTGGCGAGTACCCTGGATATTTTGGCGGTGACGCAGGGCCGAAACACGTGACCAAAGTTACGTGCATAACCCACCGTAACAATCCGATTTTCCGAGGAACCCTCGAAGGCACTCTGCCTAAAATGTTGAACGAGAATAGCGTCATGAGTTCAATACAGCGCGCCGGGATCGCATGGAACGTTCTAGAACGTGCAGGCGTGCCAGGAGTGACGGATGTTCACTGTTCTCCCGCGAATAATGGCACAACAGTTTTCATCCAATTAAATCAAACTTATCGCGGCCAGGCCAAACAAGCCGCCGCCGCCCTTTGGGGTTCTAACTCCGCCCATCTAAGGTACAAAAATGTCTGGGTGCTGGATGACGATATAGATATCCGGGATTATGGCGCGGTCGATTGGGCCTTCGCGTACAGGGTAAATGCAGCTGAGGATGATATTGTTTTCTTTCCTGCAAATTTTGGATCCCTCCTCGATCCCTCGACTCGTTTAAAAGATCGTGACCCGATGCTTTTTGGGACGGGTAAATGGTGTCGGGTTTTAATAGATGCCACAATCAATCTCGATTTCGAACCGGAGGAGCAGTACGGCGGAAAACGCTATCCACCAACCGTGGCACCTCACAAAGCAGATATGGAGAAAGTCAACGCACGCTGGAAAGAGTACGGTTTCGAAGAATGAAAAACTCTCTGCCAATAATTACCCACTAAAATGGGTATTTGACCGGCGTAAAATAGCTTTTGGGAAATTCAGTTCTGGAAAAATCGATTTGAGCGCCGAGCCCTAAAAAAATCTTGCAAAAGCTCCTTGGCCCGAACCTCGCCAATCCCTCCATAGATTTCGGGGACATGGTGACAAGTCGATTGATTAAAAATTCGAGGGCCGCTCTCGACCCCACCACCCTTTGAATCTGCTAAGCCAAAGTAGAGGCGCCGAATTCTGAATAGAGAAATGGCCGCTGCACACATGGGGCAGGGTTCAAGTGTGACGTAGAGATCACAATTGATCAGCCGGTGTCCGCCATACTGAGACGCCGCTTTTCTTAAAACAAGCATCTCAGCATGCGCCGTGGGATCCCCGAGCTCTTCGGTCCGATTTCCATCAGCCGCCAAAATTTCGCCACTGTCAGAGTCTACGACGACAGCACCAACAGGCACCTCTTCCCTCAGGGCTGCCTGTGTTGCTTCCCTAAATGCGAGTTCCATTAACCCATTCTTTGCAAACGCCGCTGTTGGTAGCATGGCCAAAAGTAAGATAACTATGGCAGGTCTGCCAAAAGCCTCCCATACCCCAGTCTTGGTTCACGAACCCTGAGGCGCTTCTGAAACTCCCAAACCCTGGAAGGGACTGGATGGATCACCGGCAGCCCCAAATCTTGTTCTAGTAACTCTATTATGTTGAGCACCTTCCAACCGGTGCCAAGCATGTAGATGCCTTGCGCCCGCTTATTTTTGAGAACCAGTTTTTTTATAAAAGCGTATACATGGCGAGGATCCATGTTTTGCGCCTGATTAAAATCTACGTCCATTCCCTGAAAATCGAGCACATCAAAACCTGCCGCTTTGAAATATTCGGCAAAAGTGTCATTGATCTCCCCCCTAAAATAGCTCGCACCGACAAGCCGCTTTACGTTAAGCGCTCTTAGAGCGGCTATATGATTTGTCCCCGATGTAAAGATCGGTATTTTATGCTTTCTCTCCCAAGAACGAATCTTTTTTGCCTCCCCTCTAAAACCCATGACCATAAAAGGTGGAGCTCCCTCAGGGTGTATTACATCGCACCCCTGTTCTGCAAGAATAGCTACCTTTTCGTCATAATCCCTCATAATCTCTTTGAATTCCGTACGTTCGCCGCGGCGAATATCGTTAAATAGCGGAATGACGCCGATTCCCTCGGGTAACAGGCGGATCATATCCTCCAAACCTCCTGGTCTCATCGTGGGCTTGATTATACCTATAATCCCTCGCCAACTGGAAAATGCCATTTTCGCCTCCATAAAATATCTCTGATGATTGTGAGGTCACTTTATGATGAGGACAAGTCCTCCCCCTATGTTCAGGTGGGTTAATACCGCCTAGACTGGGACCCTAACACGAAGCTTTTCCGGTAATTGATTTCTATGACTCGACCTATAATTGGCCTGACCCTTGACCGAGAAGAAGAAGGAGAGTTTGCAACAACCCCCTGGTATGCCCTTAGAGAAAATTATTGTTCAGCGGTATTTGATGCTGGCGGCAACCCAATCACCCTTCCCCATGAACCCGATCTTTCTTCAGAATATCTAAATTTAATTGACGGACTCATAATTACTGGGGGAAATTTTGATGTGGATCCTAAAATATTTGGTGCGAAATCAAAGCACAGCCGTGTGACATTGAAAGAAAAAAGAACAGCTTTCGAAATAGAAATTACGCGCCAAGCAATTGACCAAGATATACCTACCCTTGGAATATGCGGGGGAGAACAACTCCTGAACGTGATATTCGGCGGTAGTTTAATCCAACATATCCCTGATGAAATTGAGAACCCGCTAGAGCACGAGCAAACAAATCCCAAATCCGAGCCTGCACATGATATCTTCATTAAGGAAAGCACGTTACTCCATCAAATTGTGAAGAAAAGAAAAATTGCAGTTAATAGTTCCCACCACCAGGCTGTTGCAGCTCCTGGGAACACAGTCGTTTCAAACGCCTTCGCGCCAGACGGGGTAATTGAGGGCATTGAGGTCCCAAGTAAACGCTTTTGTCTTGGCGTCCAATGGCATCCTGAGTATGGAATCAACAAGTCTGATCAAGCCATTTTCCAAGGTTTTGTTGACGCAACGAAGTAAATATAAATTTAAGGCAGAATGACAGAACGAGTAGCAAAAAGGTTGTCGCGCAGCGGAGTTTGTTCTCGGCGAGAGGCAGAGCGAATGATTAATGCTGGTCGTGTCAGTGTTGGCAATCGGATCTTAAAAACCCCGGCGACGCTCGTATCTGACGAGGATGTCATCAAAGTAGATGGAAAAAAAATCAACTTGCCAGAACGGGTTAGATTGTGGCGTTACCACAAGGCACCAGGTGTCCTTTGCACAAATTATGATGCTAGAGGGCGACCTACCCTCTTTGAACAACTGCCAAAAAATATGCCCCGTAGTATGCTTGTGGGAAGACTTGATTTTAATTCCGAGGGCCTAATCCTCCTAACAAATGACGGCACACTCGCCCGAAAACTTGAATTACCATCGACAGGATGGGTGAGGCGATATCGGGTGAGAGTGTTCGGACAATACGAAGAAAAGTTATTGGCAAGTCTCCAAGCGGGGGTGTTGATTGCTGGCATTCAATACGGCCCTATTGAAGCAATCACTGAGGAAAAGAAGGCGAGCAATAGCTGGCTCAGGTTATCCTTGCGGGAGGGCCAAAACCGCGAAATAAGACGTGTCATGAGCCATATGGGTTTGGAGGTGAACAGATTAATAAGAATCTCATACGGCCCTTTTCATCTAGGGAATTTACCTCGCGGGGGTCTGCAAGAGATCCCAGCGAGCGTAATAGAAGACCAAATAGGATCGCACAAAAAGTCGAAAGGCATAAGAAGCAGATCCAAACAGGCACAAAAAGTAGAGTTTAAAAATACTCGATGCGAGTAACCTCTGGATATTATCGGGGAAAAACAATCTTGGCCCCCCCCGAGGGAAGTGTTCGGCCAACAGCCGAAAAGGTCCGTCAAGCAGTCTTTAATACCCTGTGTCATGGTAACACGCAGATTGGCGTCGAGGATCATGTTAGAGGTTCGCGGCTAATCGATGTATTTTGTGGCACCGGCGCGATGGCATTTGAAGCTTTATCTAGGGGTGCAGAGCATGCTAGCTGCATAGATATGGATCCAATTGCACTAGACTATTGCAGGACGAATGCGAGGAATTTAGCTTTGAGCGACAAGATGAAAATAATTTCCAGCAGCGCATTGTCGCCCCCGCCCGCCAGAGAACCATGCTCCTTGGTATTTCTTGATCCTCCATATTTCACAGAGCTTGTACCTCGGGCACTTAGGTCTTTGTCTGCCGCCGGCTGGATAAAAAACGGAGCGATATGTGTCGTTGAAACAAGTTCGAATGAGATTCTCGATTGGCCGGGGAGAGCCAAAATTCTTCAGGAAAAAAAATACGGTAAAACAAGAATTACCTTTCTGAACTGGTCGACTAAGGGCATCTAACCCCAAAAAGATAGTCTTTACCGTCTCCCAAAGAGCTTTTCTATGTCTTCAAGCTTAAGCTCGATATATGTTGGCCGGCCATGATTACATTGACCTGAGTGCGGGGTCACTTCCATTTGCCTAAGTAGCGCATTCATCTCCGGCTGACTAAGACGCCTTCCTGCTCTGACACTCGAGTGGCAAGCCATTGTTCCGCAAATATTTTCTAACTTCTCCTCGAGGGAGAAACTGTCACCGAGCTCAACCAGGTCCTCAACTATATCCTTGATGAGACTCTTTACGTCTGTCTGTCCCAACAAGGCCGGCACTTCTCTAACCACAATTGCACCCGTACCAAAAGACTCTATAACCAAGCCAACTTTTGCAAGGCGCTCCTGTTGATCGACAACGCGTTGGCAGTCGCTAGGGTCCATTTCCACGATTTCCGGCAAAAGCAATCCCTGACGTTTTACGCCCCCTTTCGCCAGAGCATCCTTCATATCTTCATAGAGCAGGCGCTCATGCGCCGCATGCTGATCTACGATTACAATCCCCTCAGAAGTCTGCGAAACTATGTAAGTTTCATGAAGTTGTGCCCTGGCGACTCCCAACGGAAAAACGTTATCTTGCCCCTCATTTTCTGCGTTTGTAATACCTGTAAAAGTGTCAGGTGGTGCTGAAAGATCTTCTGCACCGGAGAGCGGACCATAAGCATTTGAGAATGAGCTCGATTGACCTTTGAATATTTCGGCTCCACCGACGCGTTGGCTTATTCGTGTTAGGGAACTACTTTGCCCGGTCCTGAAGGCTCCCAACGCCTGCTGAGCAACACTGGAAGATGAACGGTACCCCGCCTCGGCAAGAGCATTTTTTAAAGCACCCACAATTAATCCCCTGACTGCACCAGCTTCTCGAAACCTGATTTCGGTTTTCATTGGGTGAACATTCACATCAACCTCTTGGGAAGGCACTTCCAAATAAAGAGCAACCATTGGATGCCTGTCACGGGCAAGAAAATCTTGATAAGCACCTCTAACTGCACCACGCAACAACGGGTCACGAACTGCGCGTCCATTTACAAAAAGGAATTGGGATCTCGCAAAGGACTGGTTCAAAGTCGGCAAACCTGCATAACCAGTTAGCCGCATGGCACCCCGTTCAGCATGAAGGGAGACGGAGTTTTCTATAAAAATACGTCCCATTACATCACCAAGACGCTTAATCTTCTGGTCCAATAAGTCATTTTGCTCCGCAACCAGAGATAGTTTCTCACCTCTCTCATCCGATACAGTGAACGAAATATTCGGACTAGCCATAGCAAGACGTTTTACCGTCTCAAGTATGTGATTTACTTCTGTGCGCTCCGTCTTCAAAAATTTAAGCCTTGCCGGGGTGGCATAGAACAAATCGCTTACCTCTACGCGAGTGCCAGCACTTATAGCAGCCGGACAGAAGCCATCTTTTGCCCCGCCCGACACAGTAATTTTCCAGCCACTTTCCGAGCCAGCTTTTTTACTAGATATGCTTAGACGAGCCACAGATCCGATGGACGGGAGGGCTTCCCCTCTAAACCCAAGGTCATGAATCTGAATCAAATCGTCATTGGGCAACTTGGATGTTGCATGTCTCTCGACGCATAACTCTAGATCCGATTTTGACATGCCTTGGCCATCGTCAGTGACGATAAGTTTACCCTGACCACCACCACGCAATATAAGATCAATGCGCTTTGCACCCGCATCAATAGCATTTTCAACCAATTCTTTTGCTACGGACGCAGGCCTTTCTACCACCTCCCCAGCCGCAATTCGGTTGATTGTAATTTCTGGCAACAGGCGAATAGGCATTAAGCTTCCAAATCCCGCAAAAATTTTTTGGCAAAGCGTTTGGCAATTTCAACTGCTGGTTGATCTAGAGGATCAACATTAAGCAAATGACCCGATAGGATCGTCTCAAAAATGAAGTGCATGATCAAACCGCCAACCACCCTCTCGTTGACCGACTCAATTTCAATAGTTCGACAGGGCCGACCCCTCTCTTTAAGCGCGATTGCCGCCGCACGGTATTGAACATCCATCAGCTCATTTAAAGTCCTACCGTCTAAGATTCGCAAGTCGGATCCAACAAGCGAAGGTATTTTAATTTTTTCTCCAGCCTCTGAGTTAACGACCCTAATAAAGGTGAACATTTTATCCGAGGGGCCATCCAAATAGAGCTGCATCTGACTATGCTGATCAACGGCTCCTAACGCATCTATCGGTGTAGTCCCAATACCATTTTTACCGAGACTCTCCGCCCAGAGTTGACGATACCATCTGCCAAATAAATTTAGACGATCGCAGTAAGGCATCAAAACTGTCTGAGTGATGTTTTTTTTCTCCGCTAGTCCCACCGACATTGCTGCGCCGATCGCTGGGGCAAAGCTTTGAGGATCACACCCCGACAGAAAATGATCTAAAACAACTTTGGCACCGTCTCGTAAATCTCCACCATTGACGCCTGCAATCAATGCCGGCAGGACTCCCACGAGAGAGAGAATCGAATATCTGCCACCTATCCTTGGATCATGATCTAAAACAGGTATATTCGTTTTTTCGCATATTATCCTGAGTGAATTCTGACCTGGCTGACTAATAGCCATAAATTGATCGGACAATCTATCGATCCCGGCTTGGTTCCAAGCTGACAAGCAAAGCGACAATTGTGCGACGGTTTCCAAGGTCTCTCCAGATTTAGATATTGCCAGCACACCGGTTTTATCAAAGTCACAATTTTGAAGCGCTTTCTGAAACGTAAATGGATCGATATTCTCGAAAAAAACAACTCGTGGAGAGCTCTCTGAGGGGTTGGCTTTTTTTTCAGAGAGTTCGTAAAGCATCTTGCCGCCAAGGCTCGAACCGCCAGCGCCAAGGATCCAAACAGTCTCAAATTTTTCTCTCCATTTTCTGGAAAGGGTCGTTAAACTGCTAAGGTCATCTATATTAGGTGTGTCCAGGACAGACAAATCATTTATTGCATGCGCGTTTCTCAATGCTTCTAAAATAGGCCTCAAGCGATCCAGAAGAAAAACAATTTCTTTGTCTTCTAATCCAGACTCCCCTATTTGCTGTGCCAAACAGCAAGATATGTCTTGAGTATAGCTCATGATATAAAAATCTTAAGGTAGCCCAAACCCACGAGTCGTGAAAATATTATCCAAATATAGATAAAGAGAATCAAATTTGAAAACTTCTGCAGTGCTCAGCTGATCAAAGGAATTTCACTATCTTGGATGTAATGATTTTCACGATTTGTTTCCTGGCATTTTTTTCAGGCGGCCTCATCAAGGGGGTCGTTGGAATGGGTTTGCCGCTCACCTCAGTTGCGTTGATGACGCAGGTGATCGATTTGCGCATTGCTGTTCCTCTGTTGGTTATCCCAATTCTCGCCACCAATTTTTTCCAAGCCATTCGGGGGGGAAATTCGCGCTTTCTCATATCCCAATACTGGCCTCTTATAGTACCTGCATGTGTATTTACATTCGCTGGAGTCTACATACTCATGAATGTTGATACGGCGCTCATAATTATGATACTTGGGGCTGTGATTACAGTTTATGCTCTTGTCAATATATTCGCATTCCATGTCACGGTGTCGCACAAACATAAATTTTGGCTCTCGCCCGTCACTGGAATAGCGGCAGGACTGATGGGTGGGATGACCGGAGTGATCGCGATCCCGACGATAATATATTTTCAAGCTTTGGGATTAAGAAAAGACCTTTTTGTCCAAGCCCTCGGGATTACTTTTTTTATAGCCGGGATGTTTCTTTTACTGGCCCTATGGCAAAGACGGATCTTAAATCTGGAAAATCTGCCAATATCAGCTCTAGCAATGCTGCCCGCAATGGTCGGCATGTATTTAGGCGAAAAAATACGTCGTTTGATTTCTGAGGAAAGATTCAGGATAGGGGTCTTCTTATTGCTTGCTCTAGCGGGGCTCAATTTAGTAAGGAAAGCTCTTTCCTAGTTATTGAGAAGAGGATATTCCTGCAGGTTTGCCTACGACAACAACTGTAAATAGCCCTGGATCCAGGAGGCGCTTTGCTGCCTTTTTTACTTGGTCTCTGGTTACGGAATTAATTATATGAGCCCGACGATTTAAATATTTGACTCCCAATCTGTTGACCTGCACTGCTAATAACATTTGCGCGATTCTTCTGGATGAGTCCAAACGCAAGGGAAAAGAACCATTAATATAATTTTTTGCTTCTTGTAATTCTTTGTCTGAAATTGCGAGCTCTGACATTTTACGCCACTCCTCACGGATAATTTCCAACGAGTCCTTAACTCGAGAATTAGAGGTAGCTACGCTTCCCATAATTAAGCCCACGCTTTCAAGGGGATTCAACCAACTGTAAACACCATAAGCAAGACCCCGTTTTTCTCTTACTTCCTCCATCAAGCGCGATGAGAAACCTCCACCACCAAGTATTCTGTTGACGATATAAGCGGCATACCAGTCAGGATCGGTTCGCTTTAAACCACGGTGCCCAAATAATGCGACGCTTTGAGGGAGTGATTTTTCAACAACTATCGTCTTACCCTCCAACTGAATCTCTGGCTCGGCAAGCGTCTCTCGATCAGTTCCGAGAGGCAGGTCGCCAAAAATCTCATCCAACCTCACAGATAGTTCATCTGGGCCAATGTCTCCAGCGACCCCTATCAACAAATTTTTTCGACTAAAAAAAGAATTAGAGAAGGAAACTAGGTCTTCTCTCTTAATGTTATAAATTGAGGCTAACGTACCCCCAATGGGTCGTCCATATGGATGATTGCCAAATACAGATCGGTACCACACCCGAGAAGCTATTCTATCAGGATCTTCTTGATCTAACCTCAAAGAGGCACTCAATTGAGCTCGAACCCGTAAAAAGGGATCCTGGTCAAAACGCGGTTTATTAAGAGCTAACGCGAGCAACTTGAAAGCTTCGGCGCGGTTCTGTTTTAGAGTTTGAATTGATCCGGAAAATATCTCCAAGCTTGCCCTAAATCGCAGACGCACGGAGAGATCCTCTATTTTTTCTTGAAATGCCTCGGAGTTTAAATCACCGGCGCCTTCATCCAACATTGAGGCGACAAATTGTGCTCTTCCTTCTTTTCCCGTCGGATCTGACACGGCCCCCGAGCGAAATGCAAAAGACATTGAGATTACCGGCACTGAGGGATTTCGAATGAGCCAAGCTCTAATTCCACTTTTACTCTCGACCTTTTTTATATCAACCGCCCAGCCAAATTCTATTGGAAAGACACTCAGTAAAGCTAAGACAGCAAGCTGGATAAGCCATTTTTTCAACTTACTGCACTCCTCTTTTCTTAGGCGTCAAAAGACTAGTCACTGAATTTCTCAGTACTAGGGTTTCATTAGCCGCGGCAACGACATCCTCGATACGAACACTCATAATCCTCTCGGGCCAAGCTTCCAAGTTTTCCAGTGATTGACCGGTCGTAAGCGCGCGACCGATGATATTTGGGGCTGCCATCAGTGAGTCCCTGGCGTAGACCGCCTCCGCGGTTAACTTTTTCGCTGCCCGTTTGATCTCATCAGCGGAAATACTTTTAGTTTTAATTTCCAAAAGTTCTCTATCTAGTGCCTTTT
This sequence comes from uncultured Rhodospirillaceae bacterium, assembly GCA_913052165.1. Classification (GTDB taxonomy): domain Bacteria; phylum Pseudomonadota; class Alphaproteobacteria; order MPNO01; family UBA2964. The sequence goes on along the minus strand of CAJXEC010000011.1, from coordinate 11,054 downwards.
CAATTTGTGCTAACGACAGATTGCCCCGCGGCGTAACCGAAATGCCAAACTCTCCGTAATCAAGCGCTGTTGGATTATACCAGGCAGAGACAGATATCGCCTTTTTCTGATCCAAAACAAGGCTTCGATATAAACGAGACCGCGTTCCGCCCCCAATTATTTCTGCAAGAACTTGGAGCGCGTATGCCTCTCGCTTCTGTGCCGTTCGATAAGACGAAGTAATATATACCCTGCTGAGACTTGGTTGCCTTACTTGTGTGCTCGATAGAGAAACTCTTCGAGCGGCTCTATGCTTCGGCTCCAAGATTCTGGACCTTACTATCTCAGCGCCGCCCGGAATAGGCCCGTAATATTTCTCCGCAAGCGGTTTGATTTCCTTCAACGAAACATCCCCTGCAACAATAAGGATAGCATTATTGGGGGCGTAGAATTTTTTATAAAAGCTCAACGCATTTTCTGCACTCAATTCTCTAATTTCATGTTCCCAACCAATAACAGGGTTTCGATATGGATGATTTAGGTAAAGAGCTGTTTGCTGCGCCTCAAATAACTGCGCAGAAGGGCTATTATCTGTTCTAGAGGCTCGTTCCTCCAAAACAACGTCTCTCTCGGAAAGTACGTCTTTTTCAGAAAGGACAAGGTTAGTCATGCGCTCAGCCTCGAGTTTCATTACCAATTCTAACTTGGTCCGAGCAACCTTTTGATAATAAGCTGTAAAATCTTGAGATGTGAAGGCATTATCCGTCCCGCCATTACGTGAAACTATTTTTGAAAATTCGCCTGGTGGGGTGTATTTCGTTCCCTTGAACATTAGGTGTTCAAGAAAATGTGCAATGCCAGATTGACCTCGCGGTTCATCTGCTGCTCCAACCTTGTACCATACCATATGGACCACGGCTGGCGCACTTCGATTTGTAACCACAACGACTTGCATGCCGTTGCTTAAGGTATGAGTCTCGGGGTTAAAAACCTCTGTCTTGCCCGAAAAACTAAAAAGGGCCATTGATGACAGAGCTAATAATAAAAAACGTATCATAACTGCACCGTTAGTTCACACAGTTTGTCAGATATTCCATTGCCGAATGGTTATTTTGGACCCGTGAGCAAAATCAAGTGTTCTTTAATCGGAGAGGTTTTGCGGACTCTGTAAAAAAAGGTCAAAACAGTCCGTCAAGTAAACCCCGATCGGCTCTTTCTATCACAGGCACATCACTATTACCTATTGGTTTGCCATCCGATTTCAAACCTTTTATCCGTTCGGTCTCTTTTTCAGGGTCAAGAACAGCTCCCGGCTTTTTGGTGCCCTGCCAAAATATAATTTTCTCTATGAGCTTTTTGTCGGTGCCGCTGATCGTTTTGTTATCACTATTTATCTCTGCGCGGATGGATTGATTGGAAATCTTAGCCTGAGCGCGGCCCAAAATCGCATCCTCTGCGGGAGAAATTGCATCCGATTGGTCTACTCGTGACAATTTTTGACCTAGTGATTGGGAACCTCTCGCTTGAATCAGTTTATCTACGCCCCCCCTCAGAGATTTTTCCTGAGTTCTATTGATATTCGGGACCGGCACACGGAGGCCATAATCAGGGGGCAAGCTCAATGGGGCCCTAGTCACCACTTCAAACTCATCAGGCGATTGTTTGCTGAGCCCCACAATATCGCGAGCAGAGCTACACCCTGTCAACAAGATCATCAGGCTTACCGCAAGGAGACTTTTGTAAGATTTAGCCTTCATTGTAGAGCAAATGGTACTACCCTGGATTAAAAGAACGTTCATTTGGCCTTCTTACTAAATATACTGTCAATCAAAATTATCGCCACCCCGAACGTGATTGCACTATCAGCAATATTAAATGCCGGCCAATGCCAGCTCTCGTAATGAAAATCCAAGAAATCAACTACCGCCCCAAATCTAATTCGATCAATCAAATTTCCCACGGCACCTCCAATGATAAATGCCAGACCGAACGATAAAGGACGTTCTTTTGTCTTAACCATCCAGAAAAACAAACCAACCGTTAATACTGAAGCACAAATAACCAAAACCCAACGAACCCACCAATCGCCATCCCCAAAAATTCCGAAGCTGACGCCAGTGTTCATAACCAGTGCCAGGTTAAAGAAATTGGATATAGGAATTATCGCTGGAAAAGGCATTATTACGGCCAAAATCCACCACTTTGTCGCTTGATCAACCAAGACTACCAAGAACAAAACAATAAAAGCCGTTGAACGTTTTGAGAGGATCAAAGGTTCATAAACTCCGAGCAACGGTTACACAGGTCCTCTGCCTGCCCAGCGGCACCCACCTCTTGAAGCACCTTCCAACATCTCTCGCATTTATTCCCGGGCGCCGCGATTACCTGTGCTGCAACATTAGAGACATCATCGAGGCTGAAAGCATCCGCAGGAATTGCATCAGTAGTCAATTCCGCTCCGGATGTAATGCAAATTTCTGCCACATCCAAATTCTCAAATAGCTTGGTATCAGACTGTGTGAGAAAGATTTTCACAGCCGCCTGCAAACTCGAGCCAATTTTTTTACTCGCTCTTTCTACTTCTATTGCTCCAGTGACCACACGGCGAATTTCTCTGATGCGTTGCCACTTCTTATCCAATTTCTGATCCTCCCAAGCGCGTGGAACATCAGGAAATTGTCGCAAGTGCACTGACTCGGGCCCGTCGTCCCAATCCGCGGTCTGCCGGCTTTGCCACGCCTCCTCGGCGGTAAAGCAAATTATCGGCGCCAACCATGCGGTCAGGCAAGAAAAAGTATCAAAAAGAACCGTCCGAGCTGCTCGTCTGGTAGGAGCATCTTTTTTATCGCAGTAAAGGCTATCTTTTCGGATATCGAAGTACAAAGAAGATAGTTCGATCCCACAGAAATTATGGAGGGCTAAAAACACGGTGTGAAAGTCATAATTTTCGGCGGATTGACGTATCATTTTGTCGAGATCTTGAAGGCGATGCAGGATGAACCTCTCTAATTCGGGCATGTCCTCGTAGGGAACCCTCTCTTCATCACGATAACCTTGCAGACTTCCCAAGAGAAAGCGCAGTGTATTTCGCAAGCGCCGATAGGCGTCCGATTGAAATTTAAGAATTTCGGGGCCGATTCTAAGGTCCTCGGAGTAATCGGATGCAACAACCCAGATCCGAAGAATATCTGCGCCATATTGTTTGATGACCTCTTCGGGGGATATCACGTTGCCCAAGGACTTCGACATCTTAACGCCTTCCTCCGCGAGGACGAACCCGTGAGTCAAAACTGCCTTATAGGGGGCCCGCTCTCTCGTGCCGCAAGACTCCAGAAGAGACGAGTGAAACCAACCCCGATGCTGGTCTGATCCTTCAAGATAAAGGTCGGCCGGCGATACAAGATCTTCTCGCTGCTCCAAAACAAAACTGTGAGTAGATCCAGAGTCAAACCAAACATCCAAAATATCGGTCACCTGATCATAGTCGTCCGCAGTGTAACCATCAGACAAAAACCTCGTCGGGTCCGACGCGAACCAACTATTAGCCCCTTCCTTTTCAAAAATTTCTAGGATCCGAGCGTTCACATCAGAGTCTTGTAGAATATGCCCCGTTTCCTTGTGAACGAAAACGCAGATGGGAACGCCCCAGGCTCTCTGACGTGAGATTACCCAATCAGGTCGGGTTTCAATCATTCCTCTCAGCCTGTTTCTGCCCTGAGGAGGGAAGAAGTTAGTCGCAGAAATTGCGTCTAGCGCCTTGGAGCGTAAACTCCTCGCCCCATGCTCGTCTCCCATTGATATAAACCATTGAGGCGTATTACGAAAAATAACAGGCGTTTTAGAACGCCAACTGTGCGGATACTGATGCTTTAAACGAGAACGAGCCAGCATTGCGCCTTTTTCGGCAAGCGCTCCAATGACCAAAGAGTTCGCGGAACCCTTTTTTCCATTCTCTTTGATTACAAGCTCTCCCTCAAAACCTGGCGCCTCTCTCGTATAAGCCCCTCTTGCATCTACCGTGTAAGGAATATGACGGTCTATGCTGCGTGCATCCAGCAAAGGGGTGTTTGCAACCCAAATTTCAAAATCATCCCTGCCGTGACTCGGAGCCGTATGAACAAATCCGGTGCCCACATCATTAGTCACATGATCTCCATCCAACAGAGGGATATCGAAATTGTAACCACCTCCTAAACTTCTAAGCGGGTGACGGCAGTGCCCTTCTGATAACGTTTCTGCCGGGATTTCAACCAACTTCTCAAACGAAACGACCCGTGCTGCAGCCATGACTTCAGAAACCAATTCATCGGCCAGAAGGTACAAGTCGCCCTCTTTAGCCCAATTTTCTTCCGGGGCCTCAATAATTTTATATAATCCGTATGAAATATTGGATGAAAAAGATATCGCCCGATTACCCGGAATAGTCCATGGTGTTGTGGTCCAAATGACCACTTTCAAATCTGGAAATTTATTTAACAGATCATCCCAGGTCTCACTTCCCGAGGGTATCGCAGAAAATGCGACCCAAATTTGATCTGACTCATACTCATGATATTCCACCTCTGCCTCAGCCAGAGCGGTTCCTTCCACAACCGACCACATCACTGGCTTAGAACCCCGATAAAGTTGCCCACTTGTTGCAAACTTCATCAGTTCCCTGGCTATTTGTGCTTCTGCGGCAAAGGTCATGGTAGTGTATGGATTTTTCCAATCCCCTATCACCCCAAGGCGCTGGAACTCCTCAGACTGTACCTCAATCCAATCCGATGCGAATTTACGACACTCTTCGCGGAACTCGATTATCGGCACATCATCCTTCTTTTTTTGCTTGGCCCGATATTTTTCCTCTATCTTCCACTCAATTGGGAGCCCGTGACAATCCCAACCGGGGACATAATTCGCATCGAAACCGGTCATTTGACGAGATTTATTGATCACATCTTTCAAGATTTTGTTTAAAGCGTGACCTATGTGGAGGTTACCGTTGGCATATGGTGGGCCATCATGCAGCACATATTTCGGCCGACCTTTGGACTCCTCTCGCTGCCGCTGGTAAAGGTTCAGGCTCTTCCATTTGGCTAAAATTTTTGGCTCGTTTTGCGGCAAGGCGCCGCGCATCGGGAAATCTGTTTTTGGCAAAAAAACCGTTGATTTGTAATCCACGCTTATTGCTCCTCACCGATCTTGATAACTGATCCCGGGGTGGTCTCCAGGAGTGTAGATCTAGCCATGTGACTATCCTTTTGAATCTGGGCGCGAATTGCGTCAAAACCATCGAATTTAATCTCTGGCCTAATGAACTTTGCCAAAATAACGCGTAAAGTCTTCCCGTAAAGATCCTTATCAAAATCGAAAAGATGAACCTCCACCGTGACACTGTTTCCTTGGAAAGTTGGTCTTTTTCCAACGTTTACAACTCCTGGGAGCCACTCAAGTCGTCTCTCTTCGGCTACTTTGACCCAACAAGCATACACCCCGAGAGCAGGATTGAGGTATTCTCCCGGATTGACGTTCGCGGTCGGAAAACCAATCTCTCGCCCCCTCTGGTCTCCCTTCACGACCTCGCCCTCAATTTCCCAAGGTCGCCCCAGTAACTGATAGGCTAAGAATAGCCGGCCCGCGCGAAGGTGGTTTCTAATCGCAGTAGAGGATATCGCAGGCAAAGACTTATTATTTGGCGAAACCGCCTCCACAACGGAAACACCGAAACCAAACTCTTGGCCTGAGGATTTTAGCAAGGCGAGATTTCCCTGGCGCCCTTTACCAAAAACAAAATCGTATCCGGCAACGACATATTTTGTCTTTAATCCCCCAGCTAAGATTTTGGCAACGAATTCTGGTGCGGCCATGCCAGCGAGTTTTTCATCGAACTTTATGGAAAAAAGGGCATCAACACCCAAATCTTCTATAAATCTGATCTTTCCTTCACCGGGGGTCAACTCAAAATAATTATCGTCTGGTCTGAAAAAGCGCCTTGGATGAGGCGAAAATGTCAATACCGAGGCCGGGACATTAAGGCCCTTTGCCACCTCTTTTGCCTCACTTATAACTTCTCGATGACCTAAATGGACTCCATCAAAGTTGCCGAGAGCTACGACTCCTCCCTGCAGATCAGGTGGGACTTGTTTATATGAATTGAAAATACGCATATTGGCGGCTTCTACTCAGGAGGCCGTTGGAAGTCAATTAAATCAGACAAAAAACTGGTCAGCATTTAAAAACAAAAATGAGAACTACTTCACAGTACCAGGATATATTTACGAATATGATTGTCATATTTCCGGATTTTGGGCTAGAGGGACCTTATGTGGGTCAAATGAAATACGCCATAAATTCAATCGCACCTTTTAACTGATATTAAATATTTAATTCATGACGCGCGCCTATATCAGCCAAAATACAGTAGATATTTGTTGAGTGCTTATTCTAGAGCTTTAAAAACTGGAATAATTTTTGTTATTATTTTAGATCCCGGCGTAGGTGGGCGAAGAGACCCTCTCATGATAAGTGTCAAAGGAAAATGGTTTTTCGGACTTGACAACGGTGTCCTCAAACGGAACGTCTGCTCCGACGAAGAGGCGAGGGTCCGGAAAATTCAAGAAATATTAACTAAACGGTCGGCAAGCTGTTACGGTCGAGATATCTTTGCACCCAGTGCGGCAAAAATTTTCGATGGTTTTTTCCGGATAGAAAGGCTCCGCCTCGAACAGAAATCAAACAATTTGATTGGCCGGATGACTAAAAATCAATTATTTACGTAGATCAATTTGGCTACGCTATTACTGGGCTTCGGGCCGCAAAAGTGAATTCCCAAACCGTGGTAAGCCTGAGAGAACACAAATATAGAAGAGCTAGGGTTTTTTCAGATGTCGCGGCAGGAGAAGCTTTCTGATATAAAAATTGAAACGGGCTGATAGAAATAGCGGTGAATCGAGCTAACACAAAAACACTTGGGTTAAAGATTGGCTCAGAAGTCTAATTCACAAATCCATAGTGAAATATTAATTTGTTAATCTTGTGAAAATAGAGCAAAGGTCTGTTTAAGTATGGTAAAAATTAAAATTCATCCAAAGGGCTGGCCCTTCATTATCTTTTTTGCTGCAGTTACTAGCCTATTTTTTTCAATTGGTGGATTGACGGGCCAAATTTTGGGGTCGATAGGAAGCCTACTTACCGTCTGGTGTGCATATTTTTTTCGTGATCCTGATCGGATTACACCTATCGGACCCGACCTTGTGATAAGCCCAGCAGATGGCTTAATCCAATCAGTAAAAGATTGCTCTCCTCCCGAAGAACTTGGCATGAAAACCAAGACAATGAGGCGCGTCAGCGTATTTATGAATGTGTTTGACTGCCATGTAAATAGGTCTCCAGTGGATGGGAAAATACGGAATTCTGCCTACTTTCCTGGCAAGTTTTTTAATGCGTCATTGGACAAAGCTAGCGTCGACAATGAAAGACGATCACTCCGTATATCACTCAATGACGACACCGAAATAGCTGTTGTGCAGATTGCTGGTTTGATTGCGAGGAGGATAGTAAGCTGGGTGCCTGATGGCATCGATCTCAAAGCGGGTGAAAGGTTTGGTCTGATCCGTTTTGGAAGTCGCGTGGACGTTTACCTACCATCCACCTCTACTGTATTGGTTGTTGAAGGACAAAAGGCTGTCGCCGGTGAGACGGTAATTGCTAGGTTGAATTCCGAAGATGCAGATCGCAAAGGAGAAGTTCGCTGATGTCAGGGTCGAGTGAACCGAGCAGCAAAATAAGGATCCGAAGGGAGAGAATCCATCGGCTCCTTCCGAATGCGCTCACAATGCTGGGGCTTTGTGCCGGTCTTACCTCGATTCGATTTGGCTTAGAGGAGAGGTGGGATATTGCAATATTCTTAATTGCGGGAGCCGCACTTTTGGACACCCTGGATGGGCGCATTGCAAGATTGGTGGGTGGTTCATCAAATTTCGGCGGACAACTAGACTCACTGGTTGATAGTATAGCATTTGGGGTGGCACCAGTAATTGTTATGTTTCTGTGGTCATTGCAGTCGGCTGCAGGCATTGGCTGGGCGATTGCCCTCCTTTTTCCTATTTGCTGTGTCTTGCGACTGGCAAGATTCAATGTTTCTTCGACTGAAAATGCCTTACCCACGTGGTCCAAAGGGTTTTTCACCGGGATACCGGCTCCAGCCGGCGCCGGTATCCTTCTTCTACCGCTCATGGTCTTTGCTGAGACCTCATGGGATTGGCTGCGTTCTCCCTGGCTGGTAGGACCGTGGACTCTTCTTGTGGGGGCCTTGATGATAAGCCGCCTACCAACTTGGTCTTTTAAACATATAAAGATAAGGACCAAGTATTTCCGAGCCTCTATGGCAGCAATAGCATTCCTGGCAGCTGCGATGTTAACTGAACCACTCTGGACCCTGGTAGGAATAATCATCACCTACGGGTGCACTTTACCCCTCTCCATCCGTGCATATAAAAAACTTCAACTCGAGGAACATTCTACTTCTTTTATAAAGTCATCCCAACCGCGAAATGATGATTAACGATTAGGTAAATTTTTAGAGATTGCCTCCTCGAAATTATTACAAAATAAGGTTTAGAGATCGACAAGCCCCGGCGACCAATGTTCACCGATTTTATTTTCTCTTGCTCATGGTAGAAATCACCTGAACTCTCAACATTAATTGATTTGCGCAGACACGAAGTCCTGTAAAATCTTGAGTGCCGCTCTTGACTCCGGTTTATAAGAACTTTTTGTGGCGAATGTATGAGGCTGACCTTCAAATTTGTGGACGAGGCAGTCGCCTCCCGCAGCAATGTACCTCTTTGCAAAAGCATCTTGCCATTCATGATTGACGTTATCGTCGGCGGTGCCTTGAATAATCATAATCGGAGGTCTATGCGTTTCTTCCCCCCTAACGAGCAACCGATAAGGATTAGCCCTCTCCATTACCGATTCATTTTCAAAATATTTTCGATGGTGGCTAATCAGTCTCCCATTTCCTTTAAGTTGAGCCATTTGGTATCGAGCAAGGGGATCCAATATTGGCCAACAAGCAGCAAAAAAATCAATGGATGCATCTATGTTAGATAGATCTGGGACTGGAAGGCAATATTCCGGATCATTCGGCCTCAGAGCAATCAGTCCCATTTGTTGCCCGCCACTTGATGTCCCAAGGCCACCTAATTTTTTGATCTCAATATCCAAATCGGAGGCATTTTTTTTAAACCAACGAATAGCGTAACTGATATCTTGCAATGGGGCTGGATATCGCGCCTGACACGAAAGGCGAAAATCGATCCCAACGGCTCCAATACCGGCTTTTGCAAGTGCCTCATGCAAAACGTTGTTAGAAGTCCGATCGTTGCTTGCCCAGGCGCCACCGTGGGCTTCCATTACCCAGATTTTGGTTTCCACCTTAGGCCTATATATTCGGAGTTTTAATTTGATACCCTCTATCTCCAGGTAATCAATATCTTTAATTGAAAATGTATAATCCATCCCTCAACCTTGTAAGTAGCGACCTATAAATGGCTGATTTCCAATTTATTTTACTTTGTCTGTTACTCATATAATCGAGTTGATCAGGCCCGTTAAACGGGGCTGCAGAGGGTTCGCGCAGAAGAACTAAGATCCAAACATAAAATTAAAGAAGCAAAAGCTCGCTTTTATCTATCTGCACAACAAGACCGGAATTTCAGCATTTCCAATTATATGACGGGTCCTTCCTCCAAGGATCATCTGTCGAACACGTGCTCTTGCATAGGCTCCCTTCACTAGCAAATCTGCGCCAATCTCTCTCGACCTACTCAAGTAGGCAGCTCCTACCTCTTCAGACTCTCCGCTGAACTGAAAAATTTCAGCGCTAATACCGGACCAGGCGAACCGATTTAGGGCCTGCTCTGGAGAAATCTCGGGCGGTTCCATCGGGTTTCTGACCAAGAGTGTCACTCTTTCTGCCTTCTCAAGTAGAGGTATTGCGCCGGATATCGCCCGAGTTGCTTCAGTGCTGCTTTCCCATGCAACCGCGATATGTTTTCCGGTTGTACTGGGCAGATTAGGCGGGACCATCATCACCGGCCGTCCCGTATCCAGAAGCGCAGCCTCGAGGGTGATTGGGGATGGTAGGGCTTGATCTTTTGCGGGTTGGCCAACTGCAATTATATCGAATAACCGTCCCCGAATAGATACGACCTCATCTTCTCGACCAACTTCCTCACTCCAACTAATCGTCGTTGCCTGACTGGAGTGGTCTCCGTTCAGAAGAAGGTTCTCATTGGTATCGCAAAAGGATTTAAATGCATCATGGACTTTTGTAGCCCTCAATCCGCTCTCTTTTTCTGTAACGTCCATGATCTCTTCTATCATAGTGCCATCCATACCCTCTCCCGTGTAAGGAACAAGTCCTCGCGGATCGGCGCGAACATGAAGCACTTCAATATGCGAATTAAAACCGGAAGCTACCCTCTCGGATGCATCCAAGACCGACTTCAAGTAATCGTTGCTACTTATACACGCTAATATCGTCTTTATCGCCATTTCCCCACCTCAAACTGAATAGCTGCTGGCTATTTCCTGCGGTACTTCCATAAAAACAGGATGAAGCGAGATCATGGATAAAGCAAGGATTTTGACCAAACTGAACCCTCCAAAGAATATAAGATCCTGTTGTGAAGCCGAAAATCTTCCTCCTCCCAGAATTCTATTTCGCGGGGAACAACACGGTAACCAGTCCAAAAGGGCGGCCTGGGGATCGCCTTGTCTGCAAAGTTTTTCTCGAACTCACGTATTGACTCTTCCAACGAATATCGACTTTGGAGATGGTCCGATTGTTTCGAAGCCCAAGCACCCGCCTGCGAACCGCGCGACCTTGAAGCAAAATAAATGTCTGCCTCCTCTTCATCCACTTGTTCTGCGGCACCCGTTATACGGACCTGCCGTTTAAGTGATTTCCAATGGAACAATAATGCAACAGATTTATTCTCGCGGATGTCGCGGCCTTTGCGACTGCCAGTATTCGTGTAAAAAACAAAGCCTCTTTGATCGTAGGCCTTCATCAAAACCATCCTCGA
>CAJXEC010000010.1 GCA_913052165.1 uncultured Rhodospirillaceae bacterium | reverse complement strand
CCATGACCTTTTGATCCGGGCCCGAGTCGCCTGCCGGACGACTTGGTCTTCCGGCCAATGCGATGGTCAAAGGAATAATCAGCAACATTACGAGAGCAAGGAATAGAAGTGTGTTGATATAACCCCCGTCCACCATAAAAAAATGCGCAAATGGTACGACGATGACCTGCCCACTTGAACCCCCAGCACTTGCAATACCTAAAAAAAGGCTTCGGCTTTTAGCGTCTACGCTGCGGCCAATTACTGCTAAAATTATTGGAAATCCAGTAGCGCTCATCGCTATACCAGTAAGAAAGCCCGTACTGAGGTGAATTTCTAGTATCGTTGAAGACTTCGCCATCATAAAGAGGCCGACCGCATACAGAACCGACCCAAGGCTAACGACTCTGCCGGCCCCGAACCTATCAGCTATCACGCCCCACAAGGGTTGGGTTAATCCCCATACGAGAACTTGTAATCCCATAGAAAATGAGAATATCGCAATATTCCAGCTATTTGCCTCTGAGATTGGTGCCAGGAAAAGACCATAGGTCTGTCTAATGCCGAAGGAGCAAAATAGTATACAGGTGCCACAGACCAAGATGGTGGCTGGCGTCTTCCACCTCCCTTCTGACCAATCCAGTTTCATCGCAGTCTGACTAACAGTAACATAAGTGCTTAAGCTATCACCAAAGCCATTTATAAGATTCTCTGATCCGAGACTTTTTATTTGTGGCGAAAAATAATTCTTGCTTTGGTCAAATCGTACGGGGTCATCTCTACGTCCACTTTGTCACCTTCGAGCACACGTATTCGAAATTTACGCATTTTGCCGGCTGTATGGGCTAAAACCTCATGACCATTTTCCAACTCTACTTTGAACATTGCATTTGGAAGGCGTTCTTTTACTATTCCTGTAAACTCTAAAAGTTCTTCCTTAGCCATAGTCTACCTGATCTATTTATGGTTTCCGTATTTGTGCCTCTTGAACCCCTCTCTCGTCAAGGGCGGTGCGTAACAGCGCACTTTTATATTATGATGGTCACCGAGAAAAAAACGCTTTTGATCGGGATCAAACATTATGCCAAAAAAGGACTTTGATGCTGTAAAAAGCGCGCTTGCCAACGATAATTATCGTTATTACGCCGCGGGAAATGTGCTTTCCCATTTTGGCACCTGGATTCAGAGGGTTGGTATGGGTTGGCTCGCATGGGAGCTTACCGAGTCACCATTTTGGCTGGGGGCTATCGGTTTTGCAGATATGGTCCCAGCGATGGTTTTAGCTCCCTTTGCGGGGGCTATTGCAGATCGAGTCAATCGTCTGAAGGGAATTCAATTTACTCAACTTCTTGCATTATTGCAGGCTTTGATTTTGACCTTTTTAGCCTACACAAGTATGGCGACGATTTGGTGGTTGTTCGGTTTGGCACTTTTTCGTGGGGTTGTAATGTCTTTCAATCAGCCCATGAGGTTTTCCTTGTTACCAAGCTTAGTAGAGCGCAGGGATCTCCCATCTGCAATTGCAATCAATTCAATATCTTTCAATCTAGCGCGCTCTCTCGGGCCAGTATTGGCGTCACTTATAATTGCGATATGGGGCGTGGGGGCAGCTTTCTTTATTAACGCATTGAGCTTTCTAATTTTTATAATTTCTCTTTATGCTATTGATTTGGTTATACCCCCGCGAGATAAAAAAAATCACTTTGGAATATCCCTAGAGAGATAGCGGATGGTATGCGCTACTGCCTCCAGACAGCTGGTATGGGGCAAGTTTTTGTCATCCTCGCCGTTGTCGCATTTTTCGGCCGTGCTTTCGCAGAGTTGTTACCCGGCTTTGCGGATGGAGTTTTTGGTTGGGGTGTCCAGGGGCTTGGATATTTTCATGCAGCGATGGGATGCCGGGCAATGCTCGGGAGTATTTATCTTGCGCGAAGGGGGATGGTAACCGGTATGACGAGGATAACCGGGATATCGGTGTCCTTGGTGGGTGCTTCTTTAATTCTTTTTGCCGGATTGGATAATTTTTATTTTGCAGTCTGTTGCTCTGGCTTTGCGGGGCTGGCCCTGGTGATGATTGGGGTGGGCGAACAACAACTGATTCAAAACTCGATTAGCAACGAATTAAGAGGACGCGTAATGGCGCTCTACGGCTTGATGATGAGGGGAGGAACGGCAATGGGCTCAATGTGCATGGGTGTGATGGGCGAGTGGCTGGGTATTTCCTGGCCGGTCTTCATAGGAGGTGTTGCTCTTTTACTCTTGTGTGGTTGGATCTTTTCTATCAGGGGCTTTCTTGAAAAATCGCTGGAGAGAAATAGTGACTCATAAAAGTCCGGGTGCGGTCAGTTCAGCGCAAAACTAAGTAATATTCTTTGCCTCCTCTAACATAGTCCAGAGAGACGATTTTTTGAGATAGCCTCTGCACCTATCCCGGTCTTCTGCAGTTGCAGCCAGAACATCAAGTCTTTGACGACGTTGTTGCATATCTGTTTCTTGCAGTAATTCCTTGTTAGCGATTGATTGCGCTTGCACGTACTTCAGGGCAGTAGGCCGCCTTTGACGGTCATATTGAGCCAATAATTCATTGGCACTTTTGTCCTCCCGCCAAATGTGGAGGAGCTTCTCGGCGAGATTTACGCCATCATGAATACCTCCATTCATACCCATGCCGCCAAGTGGATTGTTAACATGGGCAGCGTCTCCTGCAAGTAATACCCGCCCTTTATGAAAAGTTTCGGCGACTCTTTGATGTACATTATATGGATTTATATCAATGATTTTGTATTCGTCTTCATACGGAAGGCATTCAACGAATTTTTTTTGCACCCATTCAGATGAACCTATCTCAAGCCCGGAGGGATCATCATCCATAGCAGGCAACAAAATACGCCATAAACCAGCCATGTCATCTCCGGCGACTTTTATGAGTGCGCACCACTGGACTGGATGCGCCACATAATTACGGTAATGATGTTTTCCGCCTTTTTGTGTGCCAAAGTCATACTCCGTAGTTGCAATCACAAATCTGTCCGGCCACGTAAAACCGGGAAAATCGATCCCCGCATCTTTTCTGGTAACACTCCTACCGCCGTCAGTTCCCAGTAAAAAAAGTCCCCTGTGATCCTCTATCTCACCTTCTTGGTTTTTTACCTTCAACGTGACGCCATCTTCGTCTTGAACATGACCGATGACTTCGCAAGGGCGCCTAAGTTCAAAAGTGTCATATTCTTTGGCGATTTCATGGGTCGTATTAATAACTTTATGTTGCTCAACCTGAAGGGCAAAAGGGAAGTCAAATATGTCGCTAAGAATCCCGTAATCAAATTCTGCAACTACGCGATCATCGAACCTGTCGCGAAACTGAAATATCGGCGAGATTATGCCTTGGGGAATTATCTTCTCTGTGATGCCTATAGACGCCAACATCTGGAGAGTTGTGGGGTGAACAGTGGAGGCTCGGTGGTCCCTTGGTGTAAGAGGGGCCGTATCAAAAACAGAAACAGGCACTCCATGCTTAGCCAGGTAGTAACCAGTTATTGAGCCGACCGGGCCTGCTCCAGAAATTAGAATACGATTATCTTGTGTCATGTTTTTTCCAATGAGCGATTGTGCTAACAACTTAGTCCTCTAAAACATCGGGTCAAGGTTAGGTTAAAACCCGTATGAAAGTTGTAGAAATCGTGTGAGGGGTGAACATTGATTGTCATCGTTGGTGGCGGCGTTTCTGGATTGGCAATTGGTTGGCGATTGGCTCAGGCCGGTCAGAATGTAACTATATATGAGCGTAATAAGGCGGGGATGGAGTCGACTTGGGCGGCGGCGGGAATGTTGGCGCCCCAAATAGAAGCTGAGTATGGTGAGGAGATGCTTTTGCCTCTGACCATGGCAAGCCGAAAAATATGGCCAGATTTCGCAAAAGAGCTAGAGGCTGAAACCGAAATTCATATTGATTATAGAAGAGAGGGTACGATCCAGGTATCCCTTAATAGAGACGAGCAAGAACAACTTGATCATCGTTTTAGTTTTCTCAGTCGAAACCAATTAGAGGTTGAAAAACTCTCAGCCTACGAGGTCCGCCGACTAGAACCGCACATCTCTCGAGCCGTGACTGGAGGTATATACAGCCCTCAAGATCACCAGGTTGATAATCGAGCCCTTGCCCTAGCTCTGAAAATAGCTCTTCAAAAAGCCGGCGGTATATTGCGAGAGCAGTCTTCCGTGGAAGAAATAGTTATCGATGAAGGTTGCGTGACGGGAGTAATTGTAAATGGTGACAAAATTACAGTTGACCATGTTGTGGTTGCTGCAGGTGCTTGGTCGAGGAATATTCCGGGGATCCCCGAAATCTCTCGTCCCCCCGTGCGCCCCCTAAAAGGGCAAATGCTTGCCTTGGAAATGCCAGAAAATGCGCCTTTGATTGCTCATGTAATTTGGGGTCCTGGTAACTCCATTGTATCTAATGTCTACTTGGCTCCCAAAAGCGACGGTCGCCTTGTTGTGGGAGCCACGGTAGAGGAAATGGGTTTCGATAAACGTATGACCGGGGGAGGTCTTCTGGAAATACTTAGATCAGCTTGGGAGGTGTTGCCTGGGATATATGACCTTCCTCTCATTGATAGTTGGTCTGGATTGCGTCCGGCGAGTAGAGATGATGCCCCTATCCTTGGCAAGTCGGGAATAGCCGGGCTGACATACGCCACCGGGCATCATCGAAATGGTATTTTGCTCTCTCCCATAACAGCATCGGAAATTTCAAGTTATATAATTGAAGGAAAGGATTCGAATTTGATTAGTAGCTTTGGCGTGGGTCGCTTTTAGTGGGTTCAAGAAAAGGATTGAACCTGGACTATTTAACTTGATTAGGTGAGTTTATGCAAATACACGTGAACGGAGAAGTTACTACATTCAACGGCAAGATTATCCCTGACTTGCTCATCGCTCGGGGTTTTAAACCGCGACAGAGCGGGTTAGCGGTTGCGGTGAATGGGGCCGTCGTTTCAAGATCTGCATGGGAGCAAACTCTCTTAAATCATGGAGATAAAGTGGAGATCGTACAAATAGTTCGTGGGGGTTGATCAATGGTTTCTACTGCTTTGGAGAGTGGCCTGCAGATAGCGGGTAAAACATTTAACTCCAGGCTTCTGATCGGAACATCTCGTTACCCTAATCAGCAAGTCATGCTAGACGCGATATCCGCTAGCGGTGCAGAAATTGTTACAGTTTCTGTTCGTCGTGTAAGTTTTGAAAGTGGCGGAGAGGGACTTTTTGATTTGTTGCGAGGCAAATATCAATTTCTTCCCAACACAGCAGGATGCTTTACAGCGCGTGACGCTGTAATTACGGCGGAACTTGCGAGTGAAGCGCTTGAGACTAAATGGGTAAAACTTGAGGTTATTGGGGATGAGGAGACGTTATTTCCTGACGTGGAAGAGCTTCTGAAAGCCGCTGAAGAGCTCGTAAAAAAGGATTTTGTTGTCCTCCCTTATTGCAATGATGATCCGATTACCTGCAAAAAACTTCAAGATATAGGTTGCGCTGCGGTAATGCCGCTGGCGGCTCCAATCGGATCAGGCATGGGTATCCGTAATCCATACAATCTTAGGATCATTCGTGAGCAATGTTCCTTGCCTCTGATTGTTGATGCAGGGGTTGGAACCGCCTCTGATGCGGCTCTCGCGATGGAGCTGGGGATGGATGGTGTTCTTTTAAACACAGCTGTTGCGGGGGCTCAAAACCCGATAAGAATGGCAAAGGCAATGAAGCTCGGAATTCAGGGAGGGCGTCTGGCCTTTGAGTCGGGAAGGATACCTCGGAAGCTTTATGCTACTGCATCCAGCCCTTCAGAGGGGATGGCCGATCTTTGAGCGAGTTTCGCATTCTCCCGGTCCCCCCGGTTTTGCTAATCAGCGACTCAAGCCAAGCCAGAGTGCCGATCCAAAGCATTTTTGCCGCAGCGTCTGATGCGGGTCTGAGATGGTTTATGGTACGGGAAAAATTACTTGATACAAAAAAATTGATTTTTTTAACAAAAGAGTTGATGGATGCCGTTGATCCGACTGCAATTGTGATAGTCAACGGTGACCTTCAGGCGGCGATAAGATCTGGAGCTCATGGGGCTCACTTCCAAAAGACGGCTGATGTTGCTAAGGCCCGGAGGATTTTGGGAGAAAAACGCCTCATCGGATATTCCGCTCATTCAATTCACGATGCTGCTGCCGGAGCAATCGCAGGGGCAGACTACGTCACTCTAAGCCCGATTTTTAAGACTAATAGCAAGCCTGGCTATGGCCCTGTGCTTGGAGTTTCCTCTATCTCCGATGCTGTAAAAGCATCAAGTGTTCCCATTATTGCACTGGCCGGTATTTCTGGAAGCAATGCAGCGGAAGTTCTCCGCTCCGGGGCTGCGGGCTTCGCTGTGATGGGAGGGATAATGCGAGCCTTTGATCCAAAAAAGGCAGTAAGAGAACTTATTGATATTTGTGAAATGGAAAATTATTCTTGTAGCTGACTCCGTTTTCCAACTGCGTTATCAAATTAAAAAGAAATTTCATCTTAGGGGCATTATTTGCGCTGAGAGGTTGCGCACCTAATCTGTTGTCTTTGCCCAATCAATTCTTCAAATTGTATTTACGGTTAATACTTATTTAACTTCACGGGATGAATTGTTCGTTAAGGATTCGTTCTTCTAAGTTATGCTCGGGGTCAAATAATAGGTTAAGAGTGATGCTATGTTTCTGACATACTGTTACTCGTAATACTTCCCTGATCTCGGTGTCATCAGCTACGGCGCTCACTGGCCTCTTGCGAGGCTCACGGATTTCAATCTCTATTTTAACAGTAGATGGCAAAAGAGCCCCTCTCCAGCGCCGGGGGCGAAAAGCACTAATTGGAGTAAGCGCCAATAATTCCGAACCGAGTGGTATGATAGGACCATGCGCCGATAGATTGTAGGCGGTGCTTCCAGCGGGTGTGGCTATCAAAGTCCCATCACAAATCAGTTCTTGCATCCTTATTTGGTGATCTATAGAGATTCTGAGTTTTGCAGCTTGCCGTGTTTGTCTGAGAAGGGCCACCTCATTAATGCACAGCGATTGACTCTCGTTGCCATGCACATCCAGGGTTTTCATCTCCAATGGGTGGAGGGTAACGGTTTGGGCACTATTCAACCTGTCGTAAAGATTACTTTCCTCGTATTCATTCATAAGGAACCCCACAGTCCCCCGGTTCATCCCATAAATCGGCATTCCATTTTCAAAACTGGCATGGAGTGTCTCTAGCATCGTTCCGTCGCCGCCTAGAACGACTACAACATCTGCCTCGGAAATCGGTGCATTGCCATGTAAATTTGAAAGTCTTTTGGCGGCACGACTTGCGCGCTGGTCATCAGAACTCACAAAATGAATATTTTTATAAACCATCAAAGAAATAACTATTGTTTAAACATCCGAGGATGGAGCGAACCAAAACATCTGTACTAGCCTTATCGAACTTTCTTTAGTTTGGTAAGGCCGAGGTTGACTGCAAGTATTTTGTTGTTGTTGATTAAGCGGCGATTGTCTAAAAAATCTTTTCTTATTTGAAATTCAAACCGATTAAAGAGCTGATTTTAGTTCTCTAAGATCTCGGTGCTTTCCTGTGTGTCAGCGGCTTCCTGTGATGGTGCTGACTCTTTAGAGGTGCTATCAGATTTTTTATCAGCGGCTTCTTCGGCTTGAATGGTCGCCTCTTCTTCAGAGCGTGCTACATTCACAGTAACCGTAACCGAAACTTCCGGGTGTAATTGGATCCTGATCGGATGAAGACCGATTGTTTTGATCGGAGTCCCCATCTGAACCTGTTTACTATCAATGGTAAATCCCGCCTCTGTTATGGCCTGAGAGATATTGCGTACTGTTACTGAACCGTAAAGTTGATTGTTATCACTGGCTTGCCGAACAATTACGAAGGTCTTGGTGTCAAGTTTCTTCCTTACTGCTTCTGCTTCCGACCGACGCTCCAGGTTTGCCGCCTCTAGTTGAGTTCTCTGATTTTCAAATGACGCCCTGTTTGCTTTAGTGGCCCTCAGAGCTTTCTTTTCAGGTAGAAGATAATTTCTCGCAAAACCAGGCCTCACAGAGACTACATCACCCATTTGACCTAGTTTTTCTATTCTTTCAAGAAGAATTATTTCCATCACAAAACCTCCTTGTTAATCAGGTGACGATTTCCGTATTCGCTTCCGCACGCCAACCCAATATTCACATGCCCCGATTAGTGCTAATATAATGGCTATAAGGGCTAATAGCCCTAAAACAACGCCCAAAACAAAAACCAGTGCGTAGAAAACCCACAGAGCAACCTTTACATTGCTGCGGTCGCGCGCGATCGTGTGTATAACCGCTAAACCGATGAGAATAAAGGGAAATGATAGAAAAATTGTGGCATTAAGACCGAATTTACCTACATCCCCGGCAAAAAAAGACAGGCCAATCATTCCAAAAAATATGATGCTCAGTGATGCAGGTGGCTGCGTCAACGAATAATCGGCCCTAATTAACCTGGATTGACCGATTTTGTTTGTCAGCGTCTCTACCAGGGCCACATTGACAGCCAATATCAAAAATGACACCGCCCCGAGGGCGCCAAAGGAAATTTTCGCAGCAAATTTTCCAAGAGCACTGAGTGCAAGCGCCACCGTTTCGCCTTGCTGAGGATCAGTAACTGTTTGAAACTGTTTTTGAAATTGGGCGAAAAAATTTTGGAAACTATTCTCCACATAGTTTTCCGCTCTGGATCCCAATCCAATCAAATCAATACTCAAAAATAATATAACGAACAGACCGAAGATGGAGACCACAGTAATCGCGTGGCTAGTGTCTATCTTGCCAGATAAACCATTATTTGAGATCGCGAGTTGTACCGCTAACGCCGACGGTATACCCGTCAAAGCCAAATAAGACAGGGCCCCATATCCACCCGTCCATGCGAGAGCAACCAGTCCGGCGAGTGCTGCTGAAATTGGCGGATAGGAAGTCCCAAAAATGAGGCCCACCGCCAAAATTGGGGCGGGCCCGAAAAAAAAAACTCCTAGAGGCACACTGGCGAAGCCTCCTAGGAGAGATAGTAGCAGAGCGCTATTTATTTTAGAGACCAAATTATAATTTCAATCCACAACGTATGGCATGAGCGCCAGATTTCTGGCTCTCTTGATCGCTTGAGCCAACTCGCGCTGTTTTTTTGACGACACGGCAGTTATCCGCCTGGGGACAATTTTACCCCTCTCTGATACAAATTTTTGAAGGAGTTTTACGTCTTTGTAATCGATAGCCGGAGCGTCGACACCAGAAAATGGGCAACTTTTTTGTCTGCGAAAGAAAGGCCGACGGCTTTTCATTGGCCTTCTCCTTGATCTTTCTGGGTGGGTGTTACGATCTTATTATCCGAATACTGCTCCTCGACAAAACCATCTCGCCTATTTTTCTCATCTCTAGCAGTTTTATTGCGCATCATTACAGAGGGCTCTTCATTCAACGAGTCAACTTTGATTGTCATAAACCTAATGACATCTTCGTTTAAACGCATATTCCGTTCCAATTCGCTTATCGCGCTGGCAGGAGCGTCTAGATTAAGCATTACGTAGTGGCCCTTGCGGTTTTTTTTAATCCTGTATGCCAGCGATCTAAGGCCCCAGTACTCATCTTTGGTTGCTGACCCACCATGCTCGGCAATAATAGCCTTAAAGCTTTCGGATATAGCTTCCACTTGGACATTTGTAATATCCGGTCGCGCTATAAATACGCTTTCATAGTAGGCCACTTCGGAACTCCTTATTAGTCGGATTGCCCGCAACTCAAACAGACAACAAAGCTTTTGACTGAAAAAATCAATTGAACCAGAAAAGCAAGGATAAACATCACCAATCCAGCCGCTGGAAACCGCGGTAATATACACATCTGCAACTTCGTTGCAAGTTATACTGACTTTTGGAGTCAAGTGTGATCCACATTGTGCCTTCAATGGGGGTGTTGACATTGAGCACTTGGAAATTAAGAACAAGCGTGCCAGTAATCATTTTAGATCGAAATGAGTGAAATTTTATGTCTTTAGCAGTTTTGTTTCCGGGACAAGGGTCCCAGTCAGTGGGTATGGGTACCAAGCTTGCGGATGAATTTCCGGAGGCGAGACAAGTCTTTCAAGAGGTCGATGATGCGTTGGGACAGAAATTGTTCAAAATAATTTCTGAAGGCCCGGAGGATCAACTCACCCTTACAGCGAATGCTCAGCCTGCGCTCATGGCCGTGAGCTTGGCGCTAATTCGAGTAATGGAGAGCCATTTCGATATCGACCTGGCTTCAAATTTCTCATTTGCAGTTGGGCATTCTTTGGGTGAGTACTCTGCCCTGGCAGCTGCTCGCGCACTGTCTTTAGCTGATACTGCCAAGTTGTTAAAAATCCGGGGAACCGCCATGCAGCAGGCAATTCCCGTGGGACAAGGCGGGATGGCGGCTATCCTCGGATTAGATCTAGAGACAGCTCGAGCGCTGGCAACAGCTGCCTCAGAGGGTGAGGTTTGCACGCCCGCAAATGATAACGCCCCGGGTCAAGTTGTTTTGTCGGGGCATGCCACAGCAATATCAAGAGCTGTAGAGAAAGCCTCTGAATTTGGAGCTAGACGTGCCGTTGCCCTTCAAGTCAGCGCGCCGTTTCATTGCTCGCTTATGCAACCTGCCGCCGAAAAAATGCAAGAAGTTTTAGCCTCCGCAGAGATATCTGTCCCGATTATTCCAGTTTTACCAAATATCACCGTTGAACCCACGCAGGATCCCGCAATGATTAAATCGCTGCTGGTGCAGCAAGTAACAGGCATGGTTCGTTGGCGTGAGAGTATTATGAGGCTCAAAGAGTTGGGTGTTCGACAATTAATTGAAGTCGGAGCGGGCAGTGTGCTCAGTGGTCTGGGTAAACGCATAGATCGTGACTTAGAGTCAATATCCGTAAACAATCCGGAAGGACTAAAAATTCTTCTTACGCGCTTGAAAAATAATTAAATCCTTGGGGGATCGTATATGTTTGATTTAGAGGGTAAAACCGCACTTGTAACCGGCGCCACGGGAGGAATTGGTAGTGCAATTGCCAGGTCTTTGCATTCCCATGGAGTTTCAGTTGTCCTAAGCGGAAGAAATGAGGGCATTTTAAAAGAGTTAGCGGATGATATTGGAGACCGAGTGAGTTATTTTTCAGCGTCACTCGATGCTCCCAACTCAGAAGCCGATCTTTTTAAAAATGCAAAAAAAGCCCTCGGGGGTGTTGACATTCTTGTCAATAATGCAGGTGTCACTGGGGACGCCCTTGCGATTAGGATGTCTGATGATGATTGGTCGCGGGTCATTGAGGTAAATTTGACGTCTTCGTTCAGATTGGCTAGAGCAGCGCTAAAAGGAATGATGAAGAGCCGGTGGGGACGTGTTATCAACATTACGTCAGTTGTTGGATTTACAGGAAACCCAGGTCAAACAAATTACGTCGCTTCGAAAGCAGGTCTATCTGGAATGAGTAAGGCGCTTGCTGCTGAGGTTGCGTCACGAGGAATTACGGTTAATTGCGTAGCGCCAGGATTTATAAATACCCCTATGACTGAGGCGCTTTCAGAGTCTCAAAGGGCGGCTATAATGCAGCGGATCCCCGCAGGTCGGTTGGGGGAACCTGCGGACGTAGCTGCCTGTGTGACGTTCCTGGCAAGTAATCAGGCGCGTTATGTGACCGGTCAAACAATTCACGTGAACGGTGGAATGGCTATGATTTAAAAGTATGACTTCGAACTGAAAATGGAGTTAAAGACGGCACGTTAGGTTGATCGTTGGATCCGTGACATCGCATCCTTTCGATTCGCCCTTTACGCGGGTATAGCCTTTGCATTAGTTAATAAAAAAAATTGTAGTGGGGAAATTATGAGCGAAGTAGCGGATAAAGTTAAAAAAATAGTTGTCGAACATCTAGGTGTTGATGAAGAGAAAGTCCTAGAAGGTGCAAGCTTTATAGATGATCTCGGTGCTGACAGTTTAGATACAGTCGAGCTAGTTATGGCGTTTGAAGAGGAGTTCGAATGTGAAATTCCTGATGATGCAGCTGAAAAGATTTTGACTGTGAAAGATGCCATTTCATTCATCGAAGAAAATTCTGGTAGTTAGAGGCGGCTGCGATTAGATCGGCAGGCCTGGATTCTAATTTAAGGGGGGTCATCTCTTGAGGCGGGTGGTCGTTACTGGTTTGGGCCTGGTCTCTCCTTTAGGTGTTGGTGTTGAGACTAATTGGGACAGACTTGTTTCTGGTGAGAGTGGGGTTGATCAGATACAAGGATTTGACGCGTCGGATTTAAACGTGACCATCGCCGCCGAGGTCCCAATCGGGGAGGGCAGTGGCCGGTTTAATGCCCATGATTGGTTGGACCCCAAAGAACAAAGAAAAAATGAAAAGTTTATTATCTTCGCCGTGGCTGCCGCATCGCAAGCGATACGTGACTCTGGGTTGGATCTTGATGCTGAGAGAGAACAGGTCCGCTCGGGTGTAATGATAGGTTCTGGTATTGGGGGCCTCGAAGGTATCTATGATGCTTCAGTCACTCTTTTAAATCGTGGGCCCAGAAAAATATCGCCATTCTTTATTCCCTCTACTCTAATTAACTTAGCCTCAGGACAGGTTTCAATACGATTTGGGTTAAAAGGGCCAAACCACGCTGCGACGACGGCGTGTTCTACCGGCGCACACTCAATTGGTGATGCCGCGCGGCTTATACAGTTCGGTGATGCTGAAGTTATGGTGGCTGGAGGCGCTGAGTCAGCAATTTGCCGTATTGGCATTGCTGGTTTTGCGGCCGCAAGAGCTCTGGCAAGTAAATTTAATCAAAACCCTAAGTCCGCCTCTCGGCCTTGGGATGTTGACCGAGACGGATTTGTGATGGGAGAAGGGGCAGGGGTACTAGTTCTGGAAGAGTTGGATCACGCGCGAGCCCGATCTGCGAAGATATATGGCGAACTCGTGGGCTATGGTCTGTCTGGAGATGCTTACCACGCTACAGCCCCCTCTGAAGACGGGAGCGGAGCCGTCAGAGCTATGAAAGCGGCGTTAACTAGAGCTAATTTAAACCCGGAAGAAATCTCTTACGTCAACGCCCATGGTACTTCAACGCCTTTGGGTGACGAAATCGAATTAAATGCGGTGAAAAAAGTCTTCAAAGAACATGCGTATAGTCTGTCAATGTCGTCGACAAAATCTGCTATCGGTCATCTTTTGGGTGCTGCGGGTGCTGTTGAGGCCGTATATTCACTCCTAGCGATCAGGGACTCAATCATTCCACCAACCCTAAACCTCGAAAATCCCTCTGAGGGGTGCGATCTGGATCTTGTTCCCAAGACAGCTAAAGAGCGAGACGTAAGTTGTGCAATGTCGAATTCATTTGGTTTCGGGGGCACCAACGCTACTATTGTATTTAAACGGTTCAATGATTAGGAGATCATGGTCATTCAGCGTTGGGTTGCGACAGCTTGCGGCTTACTTCTTGCGATAAGTGGTTGTTTTTTGTTTTGGGTATGGCATGAGTACACCTCTTCAAAAAACGATCGACCCCAAATTCGCCTCGTTGTAGAACCCGGAGCTACTGTCAATCAAGTTGCTTCGCAACTGGTTACGTTAGGGGTGTTAGAGTCTTCTTGGATTTTCCGACTTGGAGCGCGGTTTGATGACTTGACCTTAAAAATCAAGTCAGGTGAATTCTTGTTAAATGCAGGGTTGTCGACACGAGAGATTTTGCATCATTTCGCATTTGGTAAGACGGTCCAAAGGAGCCTGATGGTCCCTGAAGGGTTAACTAAATGGGAAGTTGCTGAGCTTGTTAATTCGTCACTGGGTTTAAAGGGAACAATTGATGCTCGCAATCTCTCAGAAGGCAACCTTTTTCCAGATACATATTTTTATTCTTGGGGGGATACCCGTTCAAAATTAATAGAACGGATGCGAACTAAAATGGATGGGCTCATCACAAAAACTTGGGCTGCCCGCAACAAAGCGTCAGTTCTTCGATCCCCAAAAGAACTTGTCACATTAGCCTCGATTATAGAGAAAGAAGCTCGTCTCCCGTCTGAACTAAATAAGATTTCAGCTGTTTTCAATAACAGGCTGAAATTGGGTATGCGGCTCCAAGCTGATCCGACGGTAATTTATGCCCTGACCGAAGGCACACGAAAACTAAAAAGAGGGTTGTCTCGGGCTGACTTAAGGTTACGCTCTCCCTATAACACCTACCTAGTCGTGGGTTTGCCGCCCGGACCCATAGCAAACCCGGGAGAAGTTTCTCTCAGGGCTGCCGCTCAACCGGCTAATACCGATGATTTATATTTCGTAGCAGACGGCAAAGGCGGGCATTTGTTTGCACGCACCTTGGATCAACATAACCTCAACGTAGCCAAATGGCGTTTGCTTAAAAGAGAAAATTATCGCTAAACCTTGTAAAATAATTCAACCAAAGACGTCGATTCTTGTGATCCAATGTTAAGGCTTTATTCCTTTCTTGGAAGTTTTCGAAATATCCATTCGACGATCGGCCTCGGCAAGACATTTATTAGATTGATAATTAATGCCATCTGCCAAGGAAATATGATCAAGCTCTTCCCTCGCTCTAAGCCCTGACGTATTGCCTTAGCAGCAAGGGGCGGACGAATTTTCCAAGGCATAAAAAAATCATTTTTATCTGTCATCGGAGTTTCAACAAAACCTGGACATATCACTGAGACAACAATGTTTTCCTCGGCATAGCGAGCCCTAAGACCTGCTCCCCAAATTTTTGCCGCTGCTTTTGAAGCGGAGTAAGCTGGTGCCGACGGAAGGCCTTGGAAGCCAGCTATGGAACTTACTATCCCGATATTGCCTCCTCCTTGTTCTTTCATTTCTGATATGGCTGGGAAAAAGGGATTAGCCAAACCGTCAATATTCACCGAAAATATTTCTCTGGTGTTCTGTGCCATACTTTTTGATCTCGAACTTGAAATTCCCGCGTTTGCAATAACTATATTGAAGGGGCCCAAGTCATCGAAAACCCTCTCCAGAGCCTTTTCGTCTGTGACGTCTAAAACAGATATAAAAACTGTCGCACCCAATCTACGGCAAATATCTTCGGTCATTTTTAATCGGCGGGTATTTCTGCCAATTAATACAAGTTTTATGCCTGGACTGGCGTACTCCTCCGCAAGCGCCGCCCCGATGCCCGAGGATGCGCCAGTGATAAGGATCGATGTCTGTTTTTTTCTTGTCAAAGTCTCTCGCTCATTGCATCCAAGAGAGGTCAGTATAGACTATCCAATATTACCCTTGGTAGAGGCCAGTTTTGACGATATCGAGTATGACGGGATTTTCTTCGTTGCAAAACGAGTTTAATGGGTTCGAGTGGAGTTGGGAGCTCCGAAGTGTGAACGCGAGATCGCTCGACTTAAGAATAAAATTACCCAGTGGGTTTGAGAGCTTAGAGGCAGATCTCAGAGCAGTTGCCAGTAGGTATTTATATCGTGGCAATGTCTCTGCGTCGTTAACAATTAGAAGCCCAAACCTAGACCCTATTTATAGGATAAACGAACGGGCGCTTGAGCAGTTGATGACTCAGGCCAAGGCTTTATCCAAAAAATTTGAAATAGATACGCCTCGTATTGAGAGTTTTTTGGGTTTTAGAGATGTTATCCAAGTATCTGAGACGCGTCCGGCCGCGAGAGAATACAAGGCTCTAGGGGCGGAAATTACTTGGAGTTTTAAAAGTGTCGTTGCACTGCTGAAGGAGGCGCGTCAGGGAGAGGGGGCAAGGCTTGGAGTCGTGCTAGTTACAATAATAGATGATATTGAGGCGTCTGTGAAACTAATAAAACAGACAGCTGAAAACCAGTCGGCTCAAATTCTAGCGGCTCTAGAAAAGCGAGTAGGAAACCTTTTAGGGGGTATTGGGTCTATTCCAGCTGATAGAATGGCACAGGAAGTTGCACTCATAGCGACAAAAGCTGATATTAGTGAGGAGATTGATAGACTTTCATCCCACGTTGAGGCAACACGATTATGCTTAGAGACCGATGGTCCAGTGGGCAAAAAAATTGATTTTCTATGTCAAGAGTTTAACAGGGAAGCGAACACAATTTGTTCTAAATCGACTTCGATTGAAATTACCGAGGCAAGTCTGGAACTGAAATTACTAGTCGATAAGTTTCGAGAACAGGTGCAGAATATTGAGTAAAAAGGCTAAAGTTCTGAGTGACGAAACGAAATTAGAGCGCAGGGGATTGCTGCTGGTTCTGTCTTCGCCCTCTGGCGCGGGGAAGACAACTATTTCCCGTCAATTGTTAGCACGTGACCAGAATTTAACTATGTCTGTTTCTGCTACTACTCGACCAATGCGTCCCGGCGAAATAGAGGGAATAGATTACTATTTCGTAGAGCCAACCGAATTCAATCTTATGATTAATCGGCGTGAACTTATGGAGTATGCAAAGGTTTTCGATAATTATTACGGAACTCCAATTAGTGCGGTTGAGAAGGCATTAAGAATTGGTAAAGATGTGATTTTTGATATCGACTGGCAGGGTTCACAACAGATTGCTGAGAGGGCAAGGGAGGATCTCGTAAGTATTTTTATTTTACCACCTTCCACAGCAGAATTAGATAGGCGTCTCCAAAATCGAGCGCAAGATACTGAAAAGGTTGTGTCGGCAAGGATGGCTAAAGCACCAAGTGAGATGAGTCACTACGCTGAATATGACTTTATCGTTGTAAACTACAACGTTGAAGAGAGTGTTGCGCAGGTTGAGGCAATTATAGCCGCCGAGAGGTTGCGTCGGCATAGGATGATTGGCTTAACAGATTTTGTAAAACGCCTTCAGGAAGGTTACTGAGAGGATCTTTCTAACAGAAGGTTATATTCTTGGGCTAAAATACAAAATTGAAGGATCGAGAGATTTTCTGCTCGTTCGGTCGGCGCTATTCGAAGTTTTTTAAGCATCTCACCAGGGTTTGGCATGATGGATTTTAGTGATGATCTAAGCATCTTTCTCCTTTGACCAAATGCGGCTCTCGTTACAGCCTCCAAATGTTTAAATTTTGCGGGATACAGCGGAATGGGTTTTCGATGCAGTGAGACCACTGTCGAGGTTACCTTAGGACTTGGTTTAAAAGCCTCGGCCGGAACATCAAATAATTTTTCGGTTTCGCAAAGCCATTGGGTTAGAACGGAGAGCCTTCCATATGACCGATCACCAGGTAAGGCAGTGATGCGTTCAGCAACCTCTTTTTGAAACATCAAGGTCATTGATTCTATGCATGACAAATCCTTTAACCAAATGATGAGCAAATGTGTGCCGATATTATAAGGAAGATTTGAAACAATTGCTGCCCTTTCACCAGGACGCAATATTTCTGAGGGAGATATTTTTGTCGCATCTTTTTCCAATAACTTCAGTCTGCCTTCGGATGCATCTACAATTTGGCTCAACGGCTCTGAATACCTCCTGTCGGTCTCGATGGCTGTTACATTGTCCGCGACTTCAAGAAGGCCTCTAGTTAGCCCGCCTGGTCCAGGTCCCACCTCTATCACTGTTTTTCCCGACAAATTTCCAGCCCCCCGAACAATCTTTCGAATAAGATTGGGGTCCAGGATAAAATGTTGCCCCAAGCTGTGTCTCGCCGACAGCTGAAAGTGACTGATTACCTCACGAAGTGGTGGTAATCTATTTGGGTCAAAAAAATTACCGTACTTTTCCACGCTGAGAATTCTTCCGCTTTTCTATGGCCACTCTTCCCGCCAATTCGATAGCTTCAATGAGGCTATCAGCTTTTGCGTTTCCTTTCCCGGCGATGTCCATAGCTGTTCCATGATCTGGTGATGTCCTTATTATCGAAATTCCTAGCGTGATATTGACACTGGCATCAAAATCAAGCGTTTTTATTGGGATTAGTGCTTGATCATGATACATACAGATCGCCGCGTCATATTTATTTCGCGCTCGCTCATGGAACATTGAGTCAGCTGATATTGGGCCAAAAATATCCATCCCTTCTGCTTGAAGTATTTTGACAGCCGGCTCTATGATTTGATTTTCTTCGTGACCCAAAAATCCCCCCTCTCCAGCATGTGGATTGGCTCCTGAAACTGCTAATCTGGGGTTGAGAATGCCAAAAAAATTTTCCAAACTCTCCCTCGTTACTCTCGCGGAATATAGGATTTCATCCATCGTCAGAGACTTAATAGCCTGTCTTATCGGAAGATGTGTTGTTACGGAAACCACTCGAAGGTTTTGGGACGCAATCATCATGACCGACCGGCCTGTGCCCGCTATTTCTGCTAGATATTCCGTATGTCCTGGATAGGCGAATCCGCTTTGATAAAGCGTTTCTTTTTGAATTGGATTAGTTACCATGCCATCAATCTTGTTAGCTTTAGCAAACATTACAGCACGGTCAATGGACTCTAAAACAGCTTTGGCATCGGAAAAATTACTTGTCCCTGGTTCTGTATTTATTTGATACGACAAGGGAATAATAGGCAGTGCGGTTTTGAAAACCTCTGCAGCTTGATCTGGCTCAGATATGATCCCAACTGGGCATCTTTTTGAGATGCTTGCAGCTAATTTCTGTATTCGTTTTGGGCAGTCGAGTAAAAAAAATACTGATGAAAGTTCTCGCTTCCTCTCCCACGCTTGAATGCTTATCTCCCCACCTATTCCACCCGGTTCGCCCATCGTGATTGCAATTAGTGGTCTATCTGCAACCATGATCAAATCCGTATATCTATTATAGCGTTAGCCCTCATATCACGTAAAAACCTTCGCGCTAATATGTCGAGTTTTTCTCTGAAGATCTTTTGGTGTATTTGTGGTCTATCTGGTACTCGGGAGGGGCGCCATCGTTGGCAAACGGCAAATATTACAATATTGTTTCCAATCTGAATGGGTAAACTGGGCTTCCCGATCGGAAGATTTCTTATCTCTTTTACGATCTTCGGAGACAACTCTTTGAGTTTTAACCTGCCCAATTTCGTATCACGACTATATCCAGCCCTCTTTGCGGCCTGATCGAAATCATTACATGACGAGATTTTTTTTCGTATAGTCTCGATCCGCTTCGCAAATTTCGCTCTATTACCCACGGGGTCATTTGAGCTAGCCTGGAGAAGCATGCGGCGAAGGTCTACCGCTTCCATCTCCCCGTTTTTAATCCCATAAGATCTAACTTTGTTAACCCGAATAATGTAAACCCCATCCTGAAACTCGATTGGAGGAGATATGTCTCCAGGTCCCATTTTTAAGAGATAGGGGTGAACAAAGGGCGGCAGGTCTTCCAGCTTTTGCCAGCCAATGTAACCTCTTGAAGACGCGCTTGTGGAGTCTGAAAATTCTTCGGCTAAAACACCAAAATCGGCACCGTTTTTTATGTACTTGATAAGCTGCTCGGCATTTTCTTTGGCAAGAGAATTTCCTCTTGGCGCGCCTGGAGATAATAATATCTCTGAAATGTCGTATTCGCGTTTCTCTAGGCTTTTACTTAATTGCTCTAAGCGATCACTAATCTCGCTATCGGAAACTAATATTTTCGGCAACAAAATACGTTGTACCAGCTTTGACCATAAAATTTGTGCCCGTACCTGGTTGCTCATCGCATTCCAGTCAACACCCTTACTTGTCAAGTATTGACGAAAGCGATCTGGATCGATTTTGTTCCTTTTTGCAAGTATCGCCAGGGCTTCTGAAAATTCTGTTTTTGTCACTTCAATTCGATTCTTTCTCGCTGCCTCTCGTTTTAGTCTCTCGTCTATCAACGTTTGAAGCACTTGATTTCCTAGCCTTTTAATGACTGCTCTTGTAGGGCGTAAATTTGAAGCTAAAAGTACAATCCTCATGCGCGTCTCGATATCACGCATTGTAATTATCTCGCTGTTAACCACTGCTGCGATTTTCATAGTTTCTTGGGCATTTGTGGGGACTGCAGCGGTCAAAAATAAAGACATTGAAATAAGGACGCCAGGGAGGAATTGAAATATATAAATGCTTGAGGATGTTTTTGTCATAATGTTTTAATATTGAACGATGTCGCGCGCGGGGAGCCGATCTCTGCTAGTTTTTTCTACTATTTAACATACTTGATGTTTGAAAGTTACCTAGGTTTTTAAAGATTAATTGAAAATACAACGCATCATTAGGTTCGATTTCCCTGTCTCGAAAAAACGTGCGGTTATAAAGCGTCTTGAATTGAAAGCAATCATCTGAGTAAGTAAGGCCTAATTTTTGTTCGGACGTAAACCCGTTTACAAGATCATGGGTCAACGAGGCATCAGCAGACCAACTTGAGGAGAATTGTGACCGGAGACCGAGGTAGATTTCTTCTCGGTCAGTAAAACTTTCGTCACTGTTATTTGCATTTATTTGATCATAATTGACTTCAATTTTGAGAAGCTGCAACCCACCATTTATGTGAAGCGAATTTCTCTTAAATCTTGAACCCTTGTTATCAATTTGGAATCTGTATATCGCCTCAATGGGCAGAGCGGGTTTGAGTATAACTCGGCCTACAAAATCTGAAGCTTTTTCGTCGACGCCTGATCCAGCAGGAAATACAGTTTCATTGTTAAAATGATAGGTTTGACCGAGAAAGCCCGAAGAATACCCTTCTGAACTATAGACACCAAAGCCGAAGCCATAAAACAAGCGCTGACCGACCCCGATCCGATCTCGGCCCGGAAACATATTTCTACTTAAGAGATTTGTATCGTCAAATTCGAATGCCTGGCTGTCCTCATTGGAAATAACATCAGAGTTGCCTCCCCTGGGGCTTAACATGACTCCCCCGATTGGCTCCAAAACAACTGAGCTATTGCCGATAAGGCTTTCCAGAGGGTACCTCCATTCTAGGCCTAGTCTTGGGTGAATGCGGGTTTCCGTTCCCTCTGAAGAATTAGAATTTTCTGACTGAGATACATAATATAGGTCTGTTTCAAGTGACGCGTGGGCTTCAAAGACATGGCCAGATCTCGAGACATTTCTCTGATTCCATGAGTTTTCTAGTGATACCCGTCTGCTATCCGCTCCGGGCTCTCGTGTCAGTGAAACTAGGCTGCCTTTGAAGTCGAAGTTGCCGCCCCATTTCGTAACAGGTCCAACCAGATGGTAGTTAATCATTGGCAAGATTACCGGCATGTCATCTTGAGATTTTCCCGAACGAAGGTCCCTCCAGAAGTATGTTCTGCCTTCTATGTGATGATTACCTCTGAAACCTTCGATAAATAGACTGTTTTTTAACACGTTTTCGTTGCTGATCTCATAGCGTTTCATGTAAAGATCATCTGAAGTAAGCCAAATATCTGCCCCCGTGCGCCAGTCTTCGGTGAGATCAAATCGGGTTGATGCCTTTACGTGACCCCGAAAATTATTATCGTGCAGATCACCCTTTGTGCCACCTGGGCTTAAGCTCGTAGCCGTCCCGCTCAATTCTAATTCAAGAAAGCCTCTTGAGAATCTCTGGCGATACTGATTTTTTACAACTTGACCGCCCTTAGCGGTAGGCATCAGTTCCACAGTTAGGTCTTTGTCCTGATCAAGTGCGATGAAGTATGGAATATTGACGAACCAGCCCAACTGGGAAGAAGACCCATTGTAGATTGGCAGTAGACCGGTTTTGCGTTTGACTTTAGGGTCTGGGTGTAAAAGGTAGGGAGTATAGGCAACTGGAAGTCCGTACAACTCCAGAAATGCATTTCGGTACTCGACTATCTTCGATTGTTTGTTGTGAGACATACGTTGGGCGTTTATTTGCCAAGTTGGCTTCTTTTCTGTATTGGGGCAGATTTGGCAGGGGGAGTAGGAAACCCGCTCTAAATTCGTAATCTTCCCCTCTCTCAGCCTACCCGTGGTCGCTACGGCCCGCGAATTATCTGCCAGAAGGATCCGAATATTCTCTAATATACCCTCCCGAAGATCACCAGTTATCTCTGCAGTATCGGAAAATAATACATCGCCGTCAGGCTGTAATAATGTAACATTTCCTGAAGCATAAATCTTGTCCCTAACCCTATCATAGAGAACCGAGTCGGCTCTCAAAATTTGGTCTTCATGAACAATCTCGACGTTGCCTCGGGCTATTACCTTTTCCGTGTCTTGCTGATTTTCTAATTCATCAGCTTTAAAGAAAACCGCGGATTTGGTATCCGAGCTACTCAGCTCTTCGGCCCTCAATAGATCTGAAAACACAAATATGAGAGCTATCACGACGAAAAGTCGCATTAGGAGTCAACCATCTTCTCTGTAAAACAGTAAGGCCATGGAAACCAAGAGGGCAATAGCTGTAGGACTGAACGCAGCCATCATTGGTGGAATATGGGCTGCTTGACCCAGGGCATGAGCCAAATCGGAGCCAAAATAGAGAATAAATCCAAATGCTACCCCCAAAATTACTGTGATGGTCCCGCCCCCCCGTCTTTGCTTATGAAGAGTAAAAACTCCTGCAAATAACACCATGGCAGATAATAGGAACGGAGTGATAAGCAGCGAATAAAAATAAATTCTGTGCCTGACACCTGAAAACCCGGCTTTTTCAATAACGTCGATAAACTTGGGTAGTTGCCATATAGAAAATGTATTGGGTTTGGCAAAACTGTCTTGAACATTTCCTCTTGTGAGCTCAGTGGGTAATTTAAAATTTTCTATTCTCTCAATAAGGCCCTGGGACTTAGCGATACTTGCTTCAGGGAAAACCCATTTGTTGCGAGAAAGAAAACCTATGGGCGCATCTATCCTTTGAACAAACTTATCGTCCGAGTTAAACCGAAAAATTATAGCATTTTTGAGAGCCATGGTGCTCGGCTCTATTTGAGCTCCATGCAGTATGTAATTTGTGTCCGGAGTTGCTTGGCGAAACCAAATTCCCTTTTCAGCCAACGTCGCTAGGCTACTTTTTCTTTTTAATGTTTCGTTTTTTATTTGCTCAAACTTTGTCATTAAAGTTGAAGATAAAGGCCCATAAATGGTTACTTGTATTATCCCTATTACTATCGCAATGAAAACTGCAGGTAAAAGAAATTCCCAGGCTGATACACCACTGGAACGCGCGACAACAAATTCCTGATTTTTATTTAAATGCCAGAATGTAAGCATGGCACCAAACAAGATCGTAAACGGCACAGCCTTTTGGGTAAGGGTAGGTAACTTTAAGAAAACCATGGATAAAATTGTTTGAAAGGATACATCGTTCGCACTTGCGGTTATCCTGAGGAGCTCAATCATGTCAAATAGTGCAATTATGAGCGATAAAATCAAGAATACAGAAGTCCACCAGAACAAAAATAGCTTTCCGATGTAGATGGATAAAGTTAAATGCAACCGCATGATAACATATTAGTCTTTGCCCACGGAGAGATTAGTTATTTTTTTTGACCAGAAGAAAATTGGTCTCCAAGAGCGTAGAAAGACGATCCCTAAAAATGCGGGAAGTATTGGCAAGACGTACATCCCAAGAGTTAAATATTGCAATTTCTCTCCAAGATTTTGTAATGCGAAGTGTCCGAGCTGTATGCCTACGCTGAGCGCCGCAGCTGACAGAATACGAGGAGCTTGACCTCTTCTATTGAGGTCTCCGCTTAGCAAAATACCCAGCGCTCCCAAAACAAGCCCAACCGATAATAACGGCATGGATAATCTAAAATGACCCTCCATCCTCAGTTTATGGTATTGGTGGATTTTCTTCTCTTGAGCAGAGGAGAAGAATAATTCGTTAAGGTAGCGTTCTTTGGGCTCTCTCCAACTACGTGAGCTTTTTTTCCCTACAGACGCAAGTTCAAAGCTATAGCGGTCAAAATACAAAACAGATAACTGACCTGAAATCTGGTCTACTTGCTGACGGTTTCCCTTTACCATGATCACCCTGGGGCCATTCTTTCCCGGAGCTATTACCCCCTCATCGGCCATCATCGTTATTGGTGAGTTCGGGAGCCGTGCATCGTGGATCATAATACCATTAAGTTTTCCTTGGTCCGATCTTTTTCTGATAAAGACCGTAATACCTTCACCCATTTGGCTAAAAACCCCCTCTTGGAGAAGGACTCCTGGAATTGAATTTCTCAATTGAAATTGTAAGTCTTTAAAATTTCGAAAAGAGGTCGGCAAAAGGTAGAGCGATAGACTGTAACCAATAATCATTACCAACAATGATACCAGTATTGCCGGCTTCGCGAGACCGTATTGGCTGCAACCGCCGGCTCGGATAACAATTAATTCGCTATCATTCAGCAATCTATTGTATGTAAAAAGTACTGCCATTACGAGTCCCAAAGGTAAAATGATGCTTAAAAGCGAAGGCAGCAGCAGTAATGTCAAATACAGAAAAACCTGTCCCGACAAACCCCGAGTTACAATCAGTTCAATGAAACGCAATGATTGCATAAGCCAAACGACACCTGTAAGGGTTACCGTCAAAAATACAGTCGCCGCTGTCACTTGGCGAAAAATATACCAATCTAATCTTGTCACTGGGTCAGTATAAACATTGGATTGGGAGTGTCACAGAGTTAACTGGTGCTGTTTGAGTAATTTATATTTGTTTCCATCTCAAATATCTGAAATGTGTCAACTTTGGGACGACTAACTAAGCATGGGAACGGAGTAATTCCCTTTGCAAGGTGATGAAACAAGATATCTTGTTTAACAATTGAAATAGCAATGATTGAGAGGCAAAAAGAATAATGCGAATAAAATTTTCTAAAGCTGATTTATCTACTGATCAGCCTCTGGTTTTAATGATCTCTGATGGCGGGAAATTGCTCTCTTCAGCCCAAACTCTCGACAAAAAAACACATCAATTGATGAGCCGCGTAATCAAGAACGAAGATTTTGAGGGAACTCTTGGTCAGATACTAGTTTTAAACGCACCCAATGGAATAAAAAGTTCTAAAATAGCTCTCGTTGGGGTCGGAGACCCTAAAAAGTTTCGGGCCGGATCGGCTCAACTATTGGGAGGAAAAATTTACTCTCATTTAGCCTCGCAAAAATCTGTTCATGTAGTAGTTGACTCAATGCCGGGATCAAAGCTCTCTGCAATGGAATGTTCCGCTCAATTGGCATTTGGGGGTTATCTGCGCAGCTATCGATTTGATAAATATCGAACAAAAGAGAGTAGGAAAGATCAACCAAAACTGAAAAATCTTATCATTGGGGTTAATGAACCCAATGAAGCCAAGAAGATCTATTCGTCTTTATCTAAGGTCGCGAACGGGGTCTTTTTTACAAGGGATCTGGTGTCAGAGCCCGCTAACATATTGTTTCCTGAGAGTTTCGTGGAGCGAGCACGTGAACTTACCAAGTTAGGAATTAAAATACAGGTACTCGGTGAACGAGAAATGAGGAAATTGGGCATGGGTGCCTTATTGGGGGTTGCCCAAGGTAGTCAACGGACCCCGAGACTAATCGCTATGCGATGGGATGGTGCTCCTAATTCATCTAGTAAGCGCCCGATAGCCTTTATTGGAAAAGGTGTGACTTTTGACAGCGGTGGCATTTCTATAAAGCCTTCAGGAGGCATGGAAGATATGAAATGGGATATGGGAGGTGCCGGAGTAGTGGCAGGACTAATGCGTGTCCTCGCAGAGAGAAAGGCAAAAGTGAACGCTGTTGGTGTAGCAGGATTAGTCGAAAATATGCCATCGGGAACGGCGCAAAGGCCAGGCGATGTTGTGAAAACAATGAGTGGACAAACCATAGAGGTTATTAATACGGATGCAGAAGGTCGCCTTGTGCTAGCTGATGCGATGTGGTGGTGTCAGCAAAAGTTTAAGCCTCACACTATGATTGATCTCGCAACTCTAACTGGAGCCATTATTGTTTCCTTAGGTCACCATCATGCAGGGATGTTTGCAAATGATGATGATTTAGCAAAGAAACTCGCCGAGAGCGGTGAGGAGACAGGAGAGAGAGTTTGGCGAATGCCACTTGGTGATGACTATGATAATCAAGTAAAATCACAGATTGCTGACATGAAAAATGTTGGCGGAAGAGATGCCGGAAGTATTACGGCTGCGCAGATTCTCCAGCGGTTTGTCCAGGATGGAGTAAAGTGGGCACATTTGGATATAGCCGGTGTTACCTGGTCAAACGCAGATTCTCCGACAGTTCCAAAGGGTGGAACCGGATTTGGTGTCAGATTACTTGACCGTTTAGTGGCTGAACACTACGAAAAATAGGGGTTCTTTAGGGCTCTAATGACGGAAATAAGCTTCTACCATTTAACCGCCAGCAGTGTTGAGGCGGCACTGCCCAAACTTTTGGAAAGGGTTATTGAATCCGGAAAACGAGCATTAGTGCGAGTGGAGAGCGAGGAAAGAGTTGGAATAATTAATTCAATACTATGGACATATGATCAATCATCCTTTTTGCCTCATGGAACTATAAAAGAAGGAAAGGCCGAGTCTCAGCCCATTTGGATTACAGAGAAACATGAAAATCCAAATAAATCAGATGTGTTAGTTGTGTTGGATGGAAATGAAACCCCAAATCTAAACGACTTTGAACGTTGTTTAGAAGTGTTTTGTGGGGCCGACGCCGTGGCTGCTGACTTGGCTCGGACCCGTTGGAAGCAATATACTGACTGTGGATACACTATCACCTACTGGCAGCAATCTTCAAAAGGTAGGTGGGAAACAAAGAACAGTGCCTGAATATCAAGACTTTCTTTGTTATGACTCTTAAAGGCCACAACAAATTATCTCAAAATAATCTTGCCGTTGGCTTACGTAACAGCTATAAGCCGCTCCACACTTTTTAATGGATCAAAAATCAATGCCTATTGAACGAACTCTCTCAATTATCAAACCCGATGCGACGAGGCGAAATCTTACCGGAAAAATAAATGCAATTTTTGAAGACGCCGGTCTTCGGATCGTTGCTCAACGGCGGATCCAGCTTACCAGAGCGCAGGCAGAGGGTTTTTACGGAGTACATGCAGAGAGATCTTTTTTCAAAGATTTATGTGAATTTATGATCTCTGGTCCTGTTGTTGTTCAGGTCCTGGAGGGAGAAAATGCGGTCGCTCGTAATCGAGAAATTATGGGTGCGACAAACCCAGCAAATGCAGCTGAGGGGACCGTAAGAGCGGCTTTTGCAGAGTCCATCGAAGCTAACTCAGTACATGGGTCTGACTCGCTTTCCAACGCCGCAAATGAGATAGGCTTTTTCTTCTCTGAATCTGATATCGTGGGTTAATGTGGTAATACCTCAAGAAATGCCGGCAGTTTTAGAGAAGAAATGCGGCCATCAACAGCAATATAATAATCACGCCAATGGTTCCAATAGTTGTAGCCTGACAGAAACCTTTGAAGCCGGCCTCAGACCTTCTTGCTATTTCTTCGTTATCGTCACTCATTAAATTACCTTTCTCCTCGAAAAATTTGAGGAATTAATGTACTCAGGTTGGATATAGTCAACCCCATTTTGGCTGAACTATAATACTAATGGGTTTGTTGTGCTCGAGGTTGGTGCAGCGGAAGCGTTGATTTCAACTTTGCCAGAGGAAATTTTTATATTTCCCAGAGCAATTTGAGTTAATGCGTAGCAAAGGCACCCGTGTTCTTTGGCTAATACTCGTGCAGACAACGTTTCAATTGAGTCCTTTGGCCTAACAGGCACTGCTGCTTGGATTATTATAGGGCCCACGTCCACCTCTTTTCTGACAAAATGCACTGTGCAACCTACAAATTTTACACCATCTTCAAGTGCTCTCTGATGAGTATTAAGGCCAGGGTAAGCAGGAAGTAAAGAAGGGTGGATGTTTATTACTCGGTCACTCCATCTCTCAATAAAATTATTGGTAAGTATCCGCATAAAACCAGCGAGACACACGAAATCAACCTGGTTAGCTCTCAACACGCTATTTATCTCATTCTCAAAATCCTCTCTGTGCTTAAAGTCTCTATGATCGATTACATGAGTAGGTATGTTACTCTCCCTTGCGAACTTTAGCCCCGCAGCATGGGGATTATTGGCAATTACCAGGATAATTTCGGCAGGGGCTTCAGGCTTCCAGCATTCCTCTATCAAGGCCCGCATATTGCTTCCTCGGCCCGAGATAAGAATCGCGGTTTTTAACCTAGACATAAGGCATTAATACCATCGATACTCACCGACTCTTGACCTTTTTGGGAGTCTATGACCCTTCCAACGATAAAACTTTCTTGGTTATGTTGTAATAACAGTTTATTGGCCTTTTCCAAGTTTTCAGGTGCAACAACCAAAATCATTCCTATACCGCAGTTAAAGGTCTCGGCCATATCTAAGGGCGGTATCCCTCCCTCATCTGAAAGCCATTGATAAATGGGGGGAGCCGGCCATTGTTTTGCATTTAAAGAGACGCTTAAGCCAGTTGGGAGAATACGTGGTATATTCTCGATCAACCCACCTCCCGTTATATGTGCAAAGCCTTTTGCTATACCCTCCCTGTGAAGAGCGAGACAACTTTGGACGTAAATTTTTGTAGGGTGTAACAAGTTCTCTCCGAGGGTTCCCTTGGCAAAAGGGCAGGGAGAATCGAGCCCGATGCCAGATTTTCGGATAACTTTTCTTACTAAGGAAAATCCATTTGAATGTAGGCCGCTTGAAGCAAGGCCAATTAGGAGGTCATGGGGCTTTATAGTGCTTCCGTTCAGGACACTATTTCGTTCTGCGGCTCCCACAGCAAATCCAGCAAGATCGTAATCCCCTGCCGCATAAAAGCCGGGCATCTCAGCCGTTTCGCCCCCTATTAGGGCGCAACCCGCTTCTTGACAGCCGATGGTAACTCCGGAAATGATATCCTTTGCTATAGAAGTTATTAGCTTACCGGTCGCAAGATAATCGAGGAAAAAAAGTGGTTCTGCTCCTTGGACGACTATGTCATTTACGCACATCGCGACCAAGTCGATTCCCACTGTTCCATGCTGCCCGGTCTCTAGTGCTATTTTTAATTTGGTTCCTACACCATCAGTTGCGGCAACTAAGATAGGATCCTTAAAGCCTGCCTTGGCGAGGTCGAAGATACCTCCAAAGCCTCCAATTTCTGTATCGGCGCCGGCTCGTTGGGTTGACCGCACGTCAGCTTTTATATCCCGAATGAATTTGGCTGCCTCGTGTGTATCGACCCCGGCTTCCCTGTAGCTGTCGGAACTCATGTCTTTCTAACTCATGTCAATCGCGATAATGTCTGAATAATTCCGTTATGCCAGATATAGGCGAAGATAAAGGTTATTAGTTTGTTTGCAATGCTAGGTTGGTCAAATCAGACCCCGATTAGGGTCTCTTCGTTAATTTTGCTTGTTATGTTCTTTCTCGGTTGGTCCGGGCATGTTCTAAAAGCTGAGAATGCTTATAAAATAGACTCGGTTTTTGTAGACCACACTGCTGTTTCGGCTGAAATAGCGAGGGAATTAGCGCTCAAAAAAGGACGGCTGATGGCTTTCCAGAGACTGATTGAACGAATAGTTCCAGAAAAAGAAACGGAGAAGTTGCCACAAATCAGTGAGGAGAAGCTTGAGGAACTGGTTTCAGCTGTGCAGATTGAGGACGAGAAAAGTTCTCAAATAAGATATATAGCCTCTCTAAATATTATATTTTCAAGCTCAGATGTCAGACGATACCTTCATGGTTTGGGTGTGGGGTTTGCAGAGGGTTTTAGCAAACCCCTTTTGGTGTTGCCAATATTTCGCGAACGCGAGAAACAATTACTTTGGGAGACTGAAAACCCGTGGCGTAAAGCTTGGGAGGCCCAGAGTAAAACCTATTCTCTCCTGCCACTAAAAATTCCTGCGGCAGATATAGCATTCAATCGGATCATAACAGCGAAACAGGCCATGGAAGCAGATAAGTTAAAGATTGCAGAGGCTTGCCGCCATTTTGGTGCTTCTGGAATACTTTTGCTGTCCGCAGAGCGGGTCGAAAATTTCCGCAAAGATGAAACTATGTTGCAATTAACTATACGCCGCATCCAAACGGGTTTGCCTGATTATACCGAAGTGAGGAGTATCCGCGCTCCGAAAAACAGGTCATTGGAGAATGTTCTCGCGAGAGCGATCAAAAAGGTTGAAAGGGATCTATCTGAAAAGTGGAAAAAACAGAATGTAATTCGTTTCCGAGATCGAGGCTTAATATCAGCGATGGTATATTATGATGGGCTATCGCAATGGGTCAGTATCCAGCAAAAGTTGGCCTTGATTGCATCGATTTACCAGATCGAGATTAGTGATATTTCAAAGAAGCAAGCAGGTATTAAAATTCATTTTTTCGGGAGACCTGAGCAATTGGGCGTGAGTTTTGTTCAACAAAACCTGGATTTATTTAGAGAGGTGGAAAATTGGGGCATCACGCTTCTTAATAATCCTGGACAGCCGACAGTAATGGAAAACTGAAGTGAATTTACCTAATACCATATCACTCGCCCGTTTATTCAGTGTGCCTATTCTGGTCTGGTTAATCCTTACCAACCATTTCAATGCGGCGTTTTGGTTATTCCTAGCTGCTGGCATATCTGATGCTTTAGACGGATTTATAGCTAAACATTGGAAACAGAGTTCAAAACTTGGTACATATCTTGATCCACTGGCGGATAAGGTCTTATTGATGGGGGTCTATATAACCCTTGGCGCCATAGATCAAATTCCCTTATGGCTGGCTATTTTGGTGGTATTCCGAGATTTGCTTATTATCGGAGGAGTGTTGCTCCTGCACGTTTCTAAAGCTGAAGTCAAATTGCGTACTTTGATCATAAGCAAATTGAATACAGCCTTGCAGATTTTACTGATAATCTTTGTGCTTGCTGAACTTACCTTTCAACATGCGCTATGGGATGTGAAACAAGTTGCAATTTACTTAATAGCTCTTTTTACAATTCTGTCAGGTGGTGCTTACATCTCTAGCATTTTCCGTGATCAAATATCTGAAACGGGAGGGGCTACCAGATGAGTTCAAGAAATATTTGGATTTTGGGATTTGCTTTCTTTTTATTTGGATTTTTATGGGCAATCTCTGACATTCTTCTTCCTTTTATTGTTGGTCTTGTTTTAGCTTACCTGCTTGATCCCGTTGCAGATTTTTTGGAGTCTGCAGGGTGCCCGCGCTGGCTTGGAGCGGCGATATTAGCTTTTGGTGCAATATTTCTTGCTGTTGGCGTTTTTATATTTTTTGCGCCTATTCTTTTGCAACAGTTTATTGATTTTATTGAGCAAGCGCCCAATTACATTGAAAAATTAAGGATCGCCGTTGGTCCCATTATTACCAACCTTCAAGATAGTTGGCCCATCTTTGATCAGGCTTTGCTAGCGGAAAAAGTGAGTGAAGCATACGGACCACACGCTATCAAATGGGTAGGTGATTTGACCCGAACTTTCTGGGTTGGTGGACTGGCAGCGCTAAATTTTCTCTCCCTAGTGATAATAACCCCGATAGTTCTTTTTTATCTTTTACGCGATTGGGATCGCTTGGTCGCATTGTTGCTTGATCTGATACCCAAACGGCACTTAGAAACTACAAAAAGTCTTTTGGCTTCGATAGATCAAGTGCTTGCAAGTTTTATAC
This sequence comes from uncultured Rhodospirillaceae bacterium, assembly GCA_913052165.1. Classification (GTDB taxonomy): domain Bacteria; phylum Pseudomonadota; class Alphaproteobacteria; order MPNO01; family UBA2964. The sequence goes on along the minus strand of CAJXEC010000010.1, from coordinate 7,708 downwards.
GCGGTCAATTAATTGTCTGTTCAATACTCGTATTTTACTATTCCGTTGCTTTGATATTTCTTGGGTTAGACTTTGCTTTGGTAGCAGGGATTATCGCTGGGCTTATTTCTTTTGTGCCGTATATTGGAATGCTACTCGGCTTAATAGTTTCACTAGTTCTGGCATTCTTACAATTTGGAAGTTGGGATCCCTTACTGTTAGTGACCGCGATCTTTTTGATTGGACAGGTAATAGAAGGAAATTTCATCACCCCTAAGCTGGTTGGTGATAGGATAGGGCTTCATCCTGTTTGGATGATATTTGCATTGATGGTTGGGGGTGCATTGTTGGGCTTCAGTGGCGTCCTCGTTGCGATCCCAGTTGCCGCAGTTTGTGGCGTTTTAATTCGTTTCGCAGCGGATGGTTATAGAAAAAACCTGAGAGATTTTTAAAACTGTTGAAATGAGAGAAAAATTGCCAAGGCAGTATGTGCTAGACGTTTCCATAAGATCATTAAGCGGGCGCCCTGATTTTATTGTCTCGAAGTCTAACAGAGAGGCTATGCATTGGATCGATATCTGGCCAGAATGGCCAATGCATGGGTTGGTAGTTTGTGGTCCTCATGGTTCTGGTAAAACGCACTTGAGTTGTCTTTGGAGAGATCACAGTAATGCAATAGGAGTCAAAGGGTCAGAAGTCTCAAAGGTCTTAGAAACAGTCCGTGAAAACGATAGGGTTCTGTCATGTTTTGTGGATGATGCGGATTTGGCTAATCCAGAGGCCTTGCTTCATTTATACAATCATATCTATTCCAAAGGAGGTTATCTTCTTTTTACGGCTAAAAAGCCTCCGGCGGTTTGGCAGTGCTCCCTACCTGATTTAATCTCGCGTTTAAAAAGTTTACCAATCTCTGAAATAGGACTCCCTGACGATGATTTATTAAAAGGCATTTTGTTAAAAATGTTTGATGATAAGCAGGTCTCTGTGAACTCCGACCTAATAAACTTTATCGCCACAAGAATGAATAGAAGCTATAGCGCGGCTCTCGAAATCGTTGAACGTCTTAACGAGGAGTCGCTATCACAGAAAAGGGCAATTACAATTCCTTTTGCACGTGATGTTTTGGGAGAATGGTTTTAAAAGGAATGGCTAAGATCAATTAATTTAATGTGTTTACCATTTGTGCTGAGTGCAAGTTTCCCTTCTAACAATTTAGTCGCATGCTTTCCGAAGATTTTATACCTCCAGCCGGGGAGCATTTCTTCTACGCTGTTCTCACGAGATATCAATTTTTCGATTCCATCAGCGGTAATTATTAATTTTGGGGCAACACCGTGCTCATTTGAGCTATGTTTCAGAAGTATTTTGATAAGGTCTCTTGTCGCTTCCATGGACGCGTCTTTTTGAGTTCTGCGGGGCAGCACAGGAGCCAAATTTTCTGGTAATTCAGCACCTTTGTTTATGGCGGCAAGTAGAGACCTTAACTTTTCTGTTTTCAGCAGGCCGGTCTTTAGGCCGCGGAGCGTCCTAAAAGCTTTCTCGGTTCTTGGTGCTTGTGAGGCGATTTCTAAAAGGGCCTGATCCCGAAGCACGTGTGTTCTCGGGATATTTCGACGTTGAGCTTCAATTTCTCGCCATGCAGCTACTTCCCGTAATATTAATAGCTGGCGGGGCCTGGAAAGTTTGTGTTTTATGCGTTTCCATGAGTCATTTGGATCCATCAGGTATGTTTTGACGTTAGTTAAAACCTCTAATTCCTGGCGAACCCAATCTTTTCGCTCGTTTATAGCTAGCATTTGAAGCAACCTTTTGTAGATAATTCTCAGATGGGTAACGTCTGACAACGCATAGGAAAGTTGCTTTTCCGATAGGGGCCTATTTTTCCAGTTAGTAAAACGAGCGGTTTTGTCAATTCTTTCTTTTGTAAGTGTTTTCACTAAGGTCTCATAGCCTACCGACTCTCCAAAACCGCAGACCATGGAGAAAATTTGGGTATCAAAAATGGGTCTGGGTATTTCGCCCATCAACCGAAAAAAGATCTCTAAATCTTGTCGTGCAGCATGGAAAACTTTCATTATTGAGAGGTTCCTCATAAGATCTAGGACCGGCGAGAGATCAAGATTGTTGCCAAGCACATCGATAGCTGCTGCTTCCTCTTCCCCCGCTATCTGAATTAGGCAGAGTTCGGACCAGTAAGTAGTCTCTCGCATGAACTCGGTATCAACCGTTATGAAGGCGGAAGAAGCGGCGACTTTGTCGCAAAAGGTAAAGAGGGTGTCATTATCCGTTATTACTAACATGAGCCTGGCTATACACAATTAATTTCATCTCGGATAGGGGGCGATTCCTCTTGACATTTAGAGCTAATCCGTGGCCTCTCCGTCGAGGATTGAGTTGAGACCAGGTAACGTATTTATAGGGGTTGGAACCGACATGCACGAATACAGAACTCATCGGTGTGGTGATCTACGCATTGAACACGCCGGAGAAAAAGTTAGATTGTCAGGATGGATCCATCGCAAGCGAGATCATGGTAACTTATTGTTTGTCGATTTAAGAGACCATTACGGGATCACGCAATGTGTGGTGGACTCTAGCAGCCCTATTTTTGGCGTTGTCGAAGATGCCCGCAATGAGACTGTGATATGTGTGACAGGTAAAGTAGTTCCTAGAAGTGATGAAACGGTTAACTCCTCTATCCCAACGGGCGAGGTAGAATTAGTGATACAAGAAGTTGAGGTTTTAGGTCCAGCAGAAACTTTGCCTCTCCAAGTGAATAGCGATGAAGATTATGGTGAGGAGACAAGATTACGTTTTCGTTTCCTAGACTTAAGGCGTGACAGAGTTCACTCAAATATTGTTTTGCGGTCGCGGGTTATATCTGATATCAGGCGCCGAATGACGGAACAAGGGTTCGTTGAATTTCAGACACCAATTTTGACTTCGACTTCCCCTGAGGGCGCAAGGGACTTTCTCGTCCCGAGCCGTTTGCACCCAGGCCAATTTTACGCGTTACCTCAAGCACCCCAACAATTTAAACAGTTAATTATGATGGCGGGTTTTGACCGTTACTTTCAAATAGCGCCTTGTTTTCGTGATGAGGATGCGAGGGCTGATAGGTCACCAGGAGAATTCTACCAATTAGATATAGAGATGTCTTTTGTAACACAAGAAGATGTGTTTGCCGCGCTGGAACCAGTTTTAAACGGTGTGTTTAATGAATTTGGTGACGGAAAAACAGTAACCGCCGCTCCATTCCCCCGAATTCCATACGAAGATGCCATGCTGAAATACGGGACCGATAAACCCGATCTTCGTAATCCTATCGAGATGTCGGATGTGACCGATGTTTGGCGCGGAACAGATTTTAAAATTTTTGCGAAAGGGATAGAGAAAGGTGCAGTAGTGCGCGCTCTCCCAGTACCGTCAGCCGCCAATCAGCCAAGAAGTTTTTTCGATAAACTCAATGACTGGGCTCGTAAAGAAGGAGCCGGGGGTCTGGGATATATTCTTTTTCAAGATGGAGAGGCTAAAGGTCCGATTGCTCGTTTTCTTGATGAGGATCGCCTGTCAAAACTTCAAAATATAACTGGTTTTGAGGACGGTGACGCAGTATTTTTTGTGTGTGAGAGGGCGGAGACGGCTGCGGAGTTTGGCGCATTGGCGAGAACTCGGATAGCTAACGAGTTAGAGCTTATTGATCAGAACACGTTTAAATTCTGTTGGATAATTGATTATCCGATGTACGAGTTAGACCCCCGAACTGGAACTTTGGAATTTAGCCATAATCCCTTTTCAATGCCTCAAGGGGGATTGGAAGCGCTTGAGGCGAAGGATCCACTGGATATTAAAGCATTCCAATATGACATAGTGTGCAATGGGATTGAGCTGTCTAGCGGTGCAATTAGAAATCATCGGCCAGAAATAATGTACAAGGCTTTCGAATTAGCTGGCTATGCTGCCAGTGAGGTAGAGGCGCGTTTCGGCGGCATGCTCAACGCATTGAAATTTGGTGCACCGCCCCATGGCGGTTCTGCTCCTGGAATTGATAGAATTGTAATGTTACTGGCGGGTGAGGAAAATATTAGGGAAGTCACGATGTTCCCGATGACTCAACAGGCTCAAGACTTGATGATGGGTGCTCCTGCGGTAGTAAGTAAATCTCACCTTGAGGAGCTTCATGTAAGAGTTGAGATGCCGCCGACTAAAGACGAGTAGTCTTAAGAGATTAGCAGACTTATAGATCAAAATTAGTATATTGCTTTTTAGGCGTTTTTCTGATTGTGGGGCTTACGCGAAGGAGGATTTCTGTGTCTTTGAGAAGCTTTTTGTTGGTTGGACAGAGTCTGCAGTCTCTGGGTATTATGAGTTAGGAGACCAAAAGAGGACCTTAAACCTGCCACCAAGTCCCCGCTTGCCGCGGTAAAACATATCGAACACAATCTAGAATTATGGCAACCAAAGTTCAAAAAAAACCTAACAAATCTCGACCTGATTGAAGGTCCGAACGTATGGGAGACATAATCGATAAAGAGCCGATAAATACACAAACTTTGGGTTAGACAAAGGCAAGTTGTGCACCCGAGAAAGCTAGAATGTGATGATACAGCCAGCCAAAGTAGCGGATACTTCTCAACTTTTTATGAGAGGCGAAGCTTAACTGCAAATACGGTCATCCCAAAGACGGGCTGCCCCACGCACGCCGCTTGAGTCTCCATGATGCGGCGGTCTTAAATTAACGGAGTAGCCATTGGAGAAAATATATTTTTCCAAATGAAACGGAATTTGATTGTAGATTCTTTTTATATTGGAGAGACCGCCCCCGAGGACAATTATCTGGGGGTCAAAGATATTTATCACCGACGACAGTGCTATCGCCGCCCGCTTTTCAAAGCGCGCGATTATTTTAGCTGCGGCAGGATCTAAAATCTTCTCCGGTGAGAAGATCTCAGCACATGACGATCTTTTCCCCGTTTCTTCGAGAAACTCTTTTTCCAGGGAAGGACCTGATAAATAAGTTTCAATGCAGTCTTTTTGTCCACACCAACAATTTCTCTCTTGATGTAGGCCCCTGGCTTCGCCAGGCATGGGATTGTGTCCCCATTCTCCACCTATCGCATTTGATCCTCCGATCAGCTTGTTGTTAGCGATAAGACCGCCACCAACGCCAGTACCAAAAATAACACCGAACATACTCTGAGCACCAAAAGCGCTGCCGTCCTTTGCCTCTGAGAGGGCAAAGCAATTAGCATCATTTTCTATTTTAATCTTACGGCTCAAAACGTAGGAAAGGTCTTGACCAAGAGCTTGGCCATTTAGCCAGGTCGAGTTAGCGTTTTGCACCAGACCAGTAGAGGGTGAAATTGATCCCGGTATCCCTATTCCTACACTGCATTCAACTGAAAACCGGCTTTCGATGGTTGAGACGTTTCTTGCAATTAGTTCGATGGTCTCAGGGTAGTTATCAACTGGAGTATGTTTACGAAATCGTAATAGTTCTGAACCATCCGTATCAAGAGCAATAAACTCAATTTTTGTGCCGCCCAGGTCTACGCCAATATTAATAAGATTTCGTCGGCTTTGCATCGGCAATTCATGTTCCACATGCCACAGAGAAAATATCCAGTTCCATAAAAGTTTTGATTATTACTCTTTTAGCCTCGGAATTAATTCAGCGAAGTTACAAGGCCTGTGACGAATGTCTAGTTGATGGATCAGTATTTTGTTCCAGGCGTCACGACATGCTCCAGTTGAGCCTGGAATAGCGAATAAGTAGGTGCCACCAGCGACCCCAGCTGTTGCCCGAGATTGTAATGTTGAAGTTTTTATTAGGTCGTAACTGATCATTCTGAATAATTCTCCAAATCCAGGAATTTCTTTTTCGTACACCGCTTGAAAGGCTTCAGGGGTCACATCTCTGCCAGTCACGCCTGTGCCTCCAGTCGCCAATACAACATCGACTGTTTCATCAGTGATCCACTGCCTGAGCGTGGCTTCTATTACGGTTTGTTCATCGCGAACAATTGTTTTAGCTGAGAGGTTATGACCAGCTGCAAGCAAACTTTCTACGAGCAACGCACCGGATTTGTCAGTTTCTTCTGTTCGGGTGTCCGAAACTGTCATGACGGCAATATTAAGGGCCTTAAATTCTATATTTTGATCAATTCCTGCCATATTAAAGTCTCGCATTAAAAATTAGTCGAGTACCTGATACATTGGAACCCCGCCTTCAGCTAGAGATTTTAACGATGGAACAGGCTGACCGAGCCTATTTCTATAAATCCAAAAATTTGCAATGACACGTTCGATAAAATTTCGTGTCTCCCTCGAGGGGATGCTCTCAATAAACATGAGTGAGTCGAAACCCGTTTTAAGTTTTTTTTTCCATTTTTTTAGGTTTCCTGGGCCCGCGTTATATGCAGCTGTAAGGAATAAAAGATTGGGTCCTACTAATTCGTTTTCCATCAGGTAATTAAGGTATTTCTGGCCTAAATTTATATTTATCTCTGGTTCATATAAACGGCGAAGATTTCGGGCTCGATATTTTCTTCCACCAATATAAAGGGCCGTTTTTGGCATTAATTGCATCAAACCCCTTGCTCCCGCGGGACTTCTTGCCCTGGTTCTAAAGGCTGATTCTTGCCGCATAAAGGCAAAAATAAGGGCGCGATCGAGGATAAGCCCCTCTTTGGGAATCCAAGGTGGCAAGGGATAAAGGCCCCGCAAGAGCAATGGCGTGCCATCAAATTCGAGAGATCTAGCAGTTTGATAAGCTAGCCGTGGCATGGAAAGCGCATCGGCGGATTGAAGTAAGGCCCGCTGAGCACGTGGACCCGGATCTCCCCTAAGTTGGTCCAGTTCTCTCTCGGCTCGGATACGCTCTCCGATTTGTAATAATTTCAAAGCCCTTTGCGCTGACTGATGTTGGTTAAAAATAGATAGTTCCCTAGAATTTTTTTCGACAGATTCCCAGTTTTGAGAAAATTTTAACCCGATGACCTTTTGTGCAAGAATCCCGTAAAATTCGAACTTATGCCTTGCTGCAATTTTAAAAAATTTGATAGCCTTGGTGGGCGATTTTGCTATCATGTACGACCTTGCTGCCCAAAACGAGGCAGACGCTTTTGAGGATTCGGATATATCATCGGTAAGAGCCAGTAATTCAAAGTTTTTGGCTGCAGATTTAAACTCGCCTTTTCTGAAGAAGGCCAAACCACTGTACCACCACCCTAGAGGAGCCAAATGCCTCATGCTTGGATCTATTTTTTTTGCCAAAGCAGTGGTTTTTTTATCATCGCCATAATAAAACCAACCTGCAGATATCCGAGCTCGCGCAATCGAAATATGGGCGGGGTGCATACCGCGTTTTTTAAATTTATCTACAAATCTTCCGGCTAGCGTTAATCTTTCTTTTGAAACAAGGCGGCGCACTTCACGATGAAAATTTCGCGTTTTGGAAGAAATCGGGACAGAAGCTTTTCGCAATCGGTAGTAGATACCATAAGATTGTGTTTTAAATCTCACAGGTTTTTTGGATCTACTAAAATTTGGCTTTTTCGGTGGTCGTACGGATCTAGGTTTACGCTTTAGAGCAAGTCGATATATGCGCCATGCATCCGGATGATCTTCAAATGACTGTAGCCAGTCCGCCAGCTCGGAGTATTTCGATCTATATTTTGTTGGATGTAAATAGCGCTGAGCTAAAACGTGCCCCAAAAGGGATTTGTCT
>CAJXEC010000009.1 GCA_913052165.1 uncultured Rhodospirillaceae bacterium | reverse complement strand
AACTTGTGATTTAACTCGCCCTTGGAATGACCCAAACAAAGATTTTGATAGAAAAAAGGGGGTTGGTGAAGATTTATTTATTGTTCTTGAATATGAAAATAAGATAATTGGAACTGTTATGGGTGGATATGACGGTCACCGTGGCATCATGAATTACCTGGCAGTAAGTCCTGACTTTCGTGGTAAAGGTTATGGAAAAATGTTGGTAGAAGAGGTTGAAAATAAACTCAAAAAGTTAGGTTGTCCAAAAGTAAACCTTTTGGTCAGGTCAGATAATTCTGAAGTAAGCAAGTTTTATAAAAGTATTGATTATAAGAAACAAGATGATGTTTCAGTTTTTGGAAAGAGACTTATTTCTGATGACTAAATCATAGGACGGTCGTTACAACACAATCAGTTACAGTTGAATAAAAAATTGAAATTATTTTATAAAATATTAAAAAAGTTGTTTTTGTTGGGTTTTTTATTCACCTTTCCCTCGATTTTGAATGCTCAATATATTGATACCAAATGGACCGTCACAGGATATTTTGGGGAGTTGTGGTTCGCCGAGGAGGAAGACATTCTCGGCAAGCACCAGGAATTTTACAAAGGATGGGCAGATGGTGTTTTCTATTCCTGTGATTATGCAGGTCAATCTGCAACTTATAATACTCACACAATTACAGAATTCCTTGTGAACAAGGAATTTGAACTCGTCAATCAAGAGAAAGCGTTCTCTAAAGTCTTTGAAGAAAATGGTCTGATGAATGAAAATACAAAGGTCTTTGTTCATCGGATTACATGCAATGGAAGTAAAGTTACCGACAGGAAAGTGTTATATCCTTTCATAACAGTGGATGGTTCTAACAAGGCATTTTATGTCTATGAAGGGGCAATAATCACTTTCACTTTTGAAAAGTGAATTACCTCCTCGCACCTGTAGTCACTATTTCTTAAATTCAAAATCACTCATCAAAATAGGCTTATCCACCTGTTTGGGCTATCGAACCCCAAGCGGTGGCAAATTCCATAGTTTTTCGGCATTTTTGTGAGCTACTGCATGGGCTACCTCGGGTGGCAAAGATCGAAAGACTTTTTGCCAAGCGCGTGCCTGATTGATGTAGAACCAACCCCAATGTTCCTGCCATACATTGTCGAATGCGAGAATGAAACGCTCCGGATAGGCAAGTACGAGTTTGCGCCATCTTGGAACTAACTCGTCGTCGTCAACCATCTCAGTCCATGGTGAGCTCGATTGGCGAGTAAACCGGGTATTTGCATGCGAGGTAATAAGATAAAGGTTCTTATGCCTCGCCAGCAGGGAAGCGGCTTGGTCTGCGTTTAGTTGACCGAGATGCGTAAGTGCCACCGGATGATTTTCTTGCGACTTCAGAAAATTTTCGAAATTGTTCATGAATTCTTTTTGTGCGGACTCCTCGCTGGGCAATGATGCAAATTCGATATGTAGTATTATTGGCCAACCCTTTTTGCGAGCAGCTTGTATTGCAGCGAGCGGTTGGGGTTCGGAAAAATCCACATCGACTTCGGCGGCAAGACCTTTTCGTTTCTCGGCGTGATAAATCATGATTTCTGCCATCGCACCAAATATTGGATCCGCTATTTGTTTAGAGAGGCGGCGATAATATTTGGGTTTGTTATTACGATAGTGTTTACCCTTACTTCGCACCGATGCAGTAATTCTGTCTGGGTGTGCCCGAGCAAAGGCCGCTAATTTTTGCCATTTTAACCCGCGCCGAGCGGATAGAAGTGTGCGCTTAACGCCAGCCTTATCCATTAGCGGAATTATGTTATCAAGATCAAGGTATTTACTGGCTTGGCTGTGGGCGTCGATCATTGGGATCGCCGGGATACTTGTTTTTTGATCTTTCGAGGAAATGCAGCCGGGAAGTAGCAAAATAAAACAAGCAACAAGAAAACGATATTTTCGAAAAATTCGAAGAAAGGCCATAAGGTGACCTAAGCAACGCCCTCTATAAAACCTGTAAGGCAGGCATTAAACTCCTCAGGATGTTCTCTGAATGAAAAATGTCCCGCCTGATTAATTATATGCATCTGCGTCTTAGATTCACGCAAAGCGCATAAATCAAAAAGTGCGCGACACATATCAACTGGCGCGGTGGGGTCATTAAGTCCCCATATCAAATTTGTGGGGCGCTGAAGTCCATTATCCCTTATCTGGGCAAACATTTGTAATTTCTCTCGAGCCAGTAACGGCATAAATTGAGTGTAACGAAGTCCATCATCGGTAATAATTTTGCGTGCTTCCTCATATTCCGGTCGTTCTGCAATCTTTACAATTTCGTCTATCCAATCATCAGTAATGTGGTGAGATGAATATGAATATTTCTCAATGACCCACCGTTGACAGGCAGCAGAAAGCGGCTTTCCAGGGGGATTTGCGAGTACGATATCGTTTAAACCAACGCCTGGTGCGAGTGTATTGCTATCTACAAATGTAACTGTTTTTACGAGGTCTGGGCGCTGCAGTGTCATGGCGCAGACAAGGTAGGCTCCTCGCGAATGACCAACGAGGTGAGCGTCGCGTATTCCAAGAGCGTCTAGGGTACTACAAGCATGTTCCACGACCTTTTGCATGGTATAGTCTTGCTTATTTTTGGGATTTGCCGAATATCCCTGGCCGATCTTATCGATAGCGAAAACGTTGTAACGCGTTGATAAGCCATCAAAATTCGTAGAAAAATCAAGGGCGCTGTCAGCTAGCTGATTAGATCCGAAATTACCTCCATGCAGAAGAATTAGTGGCTCTCCTCTGCCTTTTTCGAAGTAACTTGTGTTAATGCCATCCACGTCTATAAATTTCCGACTTTCCATGGACATCACCTTTTTCCTTCCTCTGACATAAAGTGTATCAAGCTTCGTCTATGAATTTTCCCTGTGCTTCAAAATAAATTGTCTATTTAACATTAAATAGAATACACGCCTGTGGATCTAGAGGAATTTGTGATATGTGACGTGTTCGGAGAAACGCAACGTGTCACGCTTAGTTCAAATTCCTAAAAATTTGAGAATTTTTGTAGGAATGACAAATTGAAGGAGTGAAACGTTGGCGGAGTTAAACAGATAATGCTAACCAGACGGCTGGTGTATTGCCTCTTAAGTCTTTTTCTTATGTGCCCAGCAGTTATGGCTGATCAATTTTCTATGATGGCATCAGAAAAAGGATTTTCTCCAGCGGAAATCGAGATTCTTCGAACAACAAGTAAGTTAGAGGGTTTTTCGGAGCTTGAGTATAAACAGAGATATCAAGGACCAATTATTGACGTCCTGGATCATACCCATAGATATGGATTTGAAACAAACGAAAGGCATGAAAACCTTCCCACAGGCAAAGAACTGGTGGAAATTAGAAAAACTGCTGGTGTGAAGCACACCATTATGGCGAATAGACCCAACAGCTATAAGGCAATAAAGAAAAGGAATGCTCCGGAGGATCCAATAACATTTGCTAGCCATTTTGAGTCCGTATCAGCTCTTTGTCCGGCGGATTTTATAGCGCTTGCGGCAAAGGGTTACATGGAACTGGCGAAGCAGGATTTTAATTCGAACAAAAACAAATTAGAGAAAGGTCTGTGTCTAGGTTTTGGCGAGGCGGGTGTTATTCATTACAATAAATCTCTGAAAGTACCTGCTAAGGGAAAGTCAGTCAGACAGCAGGGAGAGATCCTGTCGCACCTTGATAATAGTTATATTATCGACATGTTAAAAATAGCCAATAAATACAAAAAAGTTGTTCATATCCATATAGAGCCCAATTTCTCTCCGAGGGGAGTCAACAGGGAGGATGAGGTAGTTAAGTTTTATAAAAACTCCTGTGCCACATATAAAAACGTAAAATTCGTTCTTTCTCATAATGCGATGCTACCGCCAAAAATATTGGGGGAGATATTTAATTATTGCAAGAATGTGTTCACCCAATTCAAGATCATGCATGGCGGGTGGGGCATGTATTGGAAGTTTCATGATCTAAATATCATCAATGATTTTGATTTAAAGCTTCATAAAAGGTGGGCACACATCATTAAATCGCATTCGGATAGGTTTATGTTTGGGGCGGACTTTAAGATAAGAAGATCAAAAAGAATTAGTTACGAAGAAACCATAAGAAGGGCGAGGGAGGTTATTGCAGGTTTAGATCCAGATATCCAAAGAGAGATAATGTTTGATAATGCCAATAGAATTTACGATTTGCGAATAAACTGGCAGCCACACTGAGCCTTTTTTCTCTCCAACCCATGCACAGAATGATTTGGTCTAAGGAGTTCTTCTTTTGTTATCCCTTTTTTCCAATTTGTAAGTAGTGGGTTGCAGATCCCAGTTGATTGACACGAACTCCAACATTGAGAGTGTATATGAAACTATATGTCACACCCACATCCCCTTATTCTAGGCTTGCTATGATTGCGATGCATGACAAAGGTCTGGCAGATCGAATAGAATTGGTTTGGACCCGGACCCGGCAACAAGGTGATCCAATATTGAAGATTAATCCGTCAGGGCGAATTCCTTTTCTCATGCTGGGTGACGGAAGTGGCATGGAAGATACCGATCTAATCGTCGAATATTTTGATGCGCTTGCCCTGCCTCGGAAGTACGGCGCACCGGATGGTGAGGGATATTGGCAGTTCCGCATGTTTGAAGCCACTGCCCGAAGTATGTTGGACGGAGTATCAGTCTGGGCGCGAGAAATCAAACGCCCAGTCGCCGATCAATCAAGCGAGGTAATCGAACATGAACGCAATCGTGCCAAAAGGCTCGCTGATTATTTCGAAAATAACATCCGAGACGCAGTGTTTGAGGGTGACTGGAACAAGCCCCAATTGCTTTTATTTTGCGCTCTAGATCTAGAACGCAGAGTTCGGGATTTTGATTGGCGCATTAGCCGTCCAGGTTTGTCGGATTGGTTCCGTCGCTTGGAAAAGTCAGCGGTTGCTGTCGCATCACTACCACCAATTAGAATTTAATTCCTGCGGTTACTTTTGCCCTGTTCGAACCCTCCCGAGACGATTTGTTTTGAACTAATAAAGCCAAGTTAGAACAGTCACCATCCGAAGAGTCGAGACAGTGTCTTCGGCTCCATCAGTTGGTCGGCGAACCACCAGATAATTTATAGTTTATTCTCACCCGTGTGATGCTCGAGGTGGGATCTAATAATGCGCAGGAGGCAGTCAGACGAACCTTGTTAAAACGTATCCGGAGCCGATGATCTGGCTCAATGTGATCAAAACGGAGAGACTGTGCAAGATTTTGAATCTTCGACGAGCCCCACTATCAGATGCTTTGTTGATTGCAGGCATCAAAATCTGTCTTGTTGGAATGGTTGTCACCGAAATAATGACCATTACCGCCGCGGCAACGGGGTCTAAAAAGTAGAGCAACGTCGCCGAAATAGCCGACGTCGCGAGCACGAAAATATAGAAATGTGGGAACGCCTGCCGAATTGTGTTCCCAGAGAGGTCAGGTGGAAGTGCAGAAAATACAAAAGCTGCGAATCCAAACGAATACAGCGTCATGCCGCCAAACAAAAGGCTACTCAGAAGAAGGGCCACAAATTCCATAATATAGCTTCCATTTTGTGAAGAAAAACCAGCGTGTTTATGTGCGATTCTCGCTTTAGACTATTACGAAATGACCGACCTTTTGGACGCCTATACAGGCTGATGTTTGTTTCAATGAAAGGCGTCCATTCATAGGGTTAATGCCAATATAACCTCTCATTACGGTATGGCGCGGCTCTAACCCTCGTCAAGGAAATGAGAGCAAAACTAGCAAGAGCGAGTTTACTTACTGAACAAATTTTGGCGTGTCTCCGTGGATACGCAAATGGTTTCAGTAATGAGACAAGATCGAACCAGACTGTGATATCGTTTGCAAGAACTCCTGGGAAGGGTAACAAGACGCATCATGTTGATGCTTTATGCCCGAAGCCGAAGTGTCTTTTCTGAGTCGGCTTCTTCGTCAAGATTTGATTGGGCTTCTGGTTGTCCTCTTTTGGAAATTTTCTCCAAGCTAAGTTTGTCTTTTAAACTCATTATGTAGGCAGCAATGGCTAATATGAGGATGGACCCCGAAGCACCGAAGAGTATGAGCGGCTCAATTTCTTTAGATTGGGAGATTAACACTCTGCAGAGTGCCGTAATCGCTATAATAATGGGTAAGGTCACCGGAATTCGCCGACTTACATAAAAAACTCCTATCATGCCAACGATTTCTGCATATATAAAAAATAAAAATAAATCCGTGAGAAGTATCTCTTTCCGGTTCCACATTCCGACTAGTTCTATCCCCGCGGCACCCATGGTCAAGGCGCCGATTACCGCAAGCAACAACTTTTCGCTGGCAACCGTTGTCCAATGAAGTTTCTGGCTTACGTCGTTATCTGAGTTGATCGCAGTCTTTAACTTTTCAAACATGCTTACCTCCGCTGCTTCTTACGTTAATTTCTAATATAAAGATCACAGAGCTCATTTCCAAAAAAAAGATAGCCCTCCAACAAATTTCAAAAAAGATATTCAAGAAAACTTTTTTTACATCAAAATTTTTAGTTTTTTCGGAATGCACTTTGCGTTTTTTAACCAAGTCAGCATTTGACCTAGAGCGAAGTTCCGATCAAACTTTTATTAGGATTACGTTTTTATTTAATTTTTGAACTGTGATCTTGGAGAGGGCAGACCGAGCCTATCTTTGCTCAAAAGTTTAGATATGATGAAAGGGTTTGGGCATTCAGACATCTGCCTAATTTCAGTAGTTTACATCAGGTGCTTCTGATTAAATTCGTTGTCGCAATTCGGCTGTAACAAAATATTCTGGGCTTCAGGCAAAAACAGTTTACAACACGATGTAAGTTCGTCGGTAGAAAAGGTTTCAAATGCACGTTTCGATTACACGTTTAAAAATTAGAGGTTTCCTCGGTTGGCTAAGGTTTTGGGCCTTGTCACTTCGGGTATTAAACTTCGCGCGAAATGCGAAAGATATCGTGTTTTGCGAAGTTAAGTCTGATCATGGGTATAAATATACGCTTACTGTATGGAAAAATAAGGAAGCTATGTTGCAATTTAGAAACTCGGAGATTCATCGTATGGCGATGGACCTTATGCCAAACATTGGTCAAGGTTCGGTTTTCGGATACGAGACAAATAAAGTCCCTTGTTGGGATACAGCCCTCTCTTTGTTTCATGAGAATAACCAGACTTAATACTAGCAAAAAAACTGATTTTTGGGCTAAAATTTATGGTTCGACTGCTTATTCACAGGTTGACGGTTTGCCATTAGGAGAAAACGCGAAATGCCGGAAGTACAAAAAAATGTTCTGGGAACAGATATAGAAATTTGCGGGAAAGATCCGATAACGGGATACTATCGAGATGGTTGCTGTAACACTGATACGAATGATTTTGGCTCTCATACTGTTTGTGCAGTCGTTGATAAGAAATTCCTCGAATTTTCTCGAAGCAAAGGAAACGATTTAGTGACGCCCAGACCTGAATTTGGCTTTGGGGGTTTGAAGGAAGGGGATCACTGGTGCTTGTGTGCAATGCGTTGGGAGGAGGCTAGGCTTGCTGGCTGCGCTCCTCGTGTGAAGCTGGCTGCAACCAACCAAAAAACTCTGAAGTATACTAGTCTAGATCACCTTAAAGAGCATCAAATCGATCTCAACTAATTATTCTTTCAAATAGAAAAATTAGGCTCTTTTGAACTTTAAATGGTTAGCTTTTGCCTATACTCATTGCTGAAAATAGCTTAAACACAGCGACGCATATCCAGGCAATCTAGATTGCGATATCTATGACGTAGTAATCCAAGAACTCAGCTCGATTCTAACGTGGCACGGTGGAAGAAAAGGTGTACAAAGTAAATCTGTCGGTCGTGAGTTCCATTTTAAAGTGAAGAGAACGGGTATGCCCTTTAAACCAGCACCATTTCCCAATTCAGAAATAGAAAGAGCAGCAGATGTCTCATCCTTAGGTGTGATGAGAGTTGATCAGACAACTGTTTATTTAGATTACGTCTCGCTAGCGGCAGAACTCACAGATTGTCCTATGTCTTTTATCAACCTCTTGGATCAATCATCTCAATGGTCACTTTGTGGCTTAGGTCTTCCAACAGAGGTATTTGACCAATTTAGAGAAATTCCTCGGGATCAATCGATTTGCCAATATGCTCTTTTAAGCCGAGAACCAACGATTATAAAAAACCTGGAAAAAGATCCTATTTTTTCAGAACACCCGATCGTTACGGAAGATCCGTATTTACGATTCTATGCTGGGTTCCCTCTTGTTTCAAAGCGAGGCAATGTTTTGGGGACCCTTTGCCTGATGGATTTCAAGCCGCGCGATATCGATACAGCTCTTATCCCAGCGATCCAAAAACTAGCGAGGCGCGTTGTATTTCAATTGGAATTCGCACGTGAGAAAAATGCTTCAGATCTAGACTTTTTTGTCGATATGCTAGGCGCATGCAGAAAGAATCTAGGGAACCTCTCTGCAGACGACTTATTATTAGGGCTAAAGTATGCCCACAAGTCACAACTAAAAGGTTTGAACACGGACATAGAAAAAGAACTTTTGCGACTTGGATTTATACGAGTCGATGATGATGAGGTCCATTTAAGCGATGAATTCGTCTCGGTACTTAGTAAGTTCAAGAATATTTTTGAGCCGAGAAAAATCTTTAAAGTAGACGAAAATTATATAGAAAACATTTTCGCAGAGAGCTGAGAAATAATATGCTGTCCTACGTCGTTGATTTAAAATTTCAAAAATTTGATCATGCAAAAATAGCAAATAGTTATATTAATAATTCACTCAACGAATTTCTATCGATCGATGGGATAACGGGGATAAATACGTTTATCGGTCAGAATGGAGAAATTACTACGACTGTAAAGTTTCAGAAAAAAGATAGTCTTGAGCTTATCAAAAATAAAGTCGATGAAACACTTGAGACACTCAAGGCAACCATGCTGTTCCAGTCAAGAACATTTTTTAGTGTTTGTTCCTATCAGTACGAAAAGGAAGGTATCACGACAGAACTATGATGCCTGGATAGTCCGAAAAGCTTCGGATCAGTCAGATCGGTTTGGTCCTCGATGTGAACCAATCAAGTCGTTACAAAGTTGTTCTCCAAAACTAAGCGGTTGCGCCGGAGGCTGTCGAGCGGATCTTGAATAGCTGGCTGGTCCGAGCATAACCCTCAACAAAAGATTACCAGGGTCTTATTTGTCTTCGATTTAAAACTTGCTCAGGAAGCCTATAAAAAATTATTCTAATGTTGTTTTGAGGTGTTATTTTGTTGGTTTTTCGATGGGATTAGTCACAGAAATTTTTTTACCCTCGGCTCTGGCCTTTATTATGTTCTCTCTGGGTTTGGGCCTTACTGTAGATGACTTCACTAAAGTAATAAGGTCACCAAGAGACTTTTTGATCGGCACGGTGTTGCAAATGGTACTTCTGCCATTCTTTGGTTTTACACTGGTCTACTTTTGGGAAGCAGAACCGGAGCTGGCTGTCGGGTTGATGATAATTGCCGCCGCGCCTGGCGGCGCAACTTCAAATCTCCTTACAGCCCTCGCTAGAGGAGACGTTGCACTCTCAATATCTTTGACAGCTACCGCAAGTTTGTTATCGATTTTTACAGTCCCAGCTATACTGGCTTTTTCATACAATTTTTTTATGAATGGGCAACTTGGAGCCGTTTCTATTCACAAAACCGCCCTCAGTATTTTCAGTATTATTACGGTACCGGTTATAGCAGGCCTAATGATTAATGTTTTTTTTAGAACATTTGCGGCAAAGCTAGTGGTGAGAGCTAAATCGTTATCCGTAATTCTTTTTTTTGTTATATTAGCCGGTGCAATTTTCCAAGAGCGATCAAAAATAGTGGAGTATTTTTCTCAGGCGGGGATGCTCACTCTTAGTTTAAATGTTGGTATGATGATACTGGCCTTCTGGGTAGCAAAAATTTTCGGCTCTGGTGAGAGGCAGAGTAGGGCTATATCTATCGAGTGTGGGTTGCAGAACGGTACACTAGCCATCACTCTATCAATTCTATTCTTTGGCGGCGGAACAACTCTCATTCCAGCCGCAATTTATAGCTTGTTAATGTTTATTTCTGCGTTTGGTTTTATCTTTTACGCAAGATATAAGAGGTTCCAAAGTCCCGAGATTTAGAATAGAGCAGTTGTTTTCCCGGGGGGGGCTTCGATACCCTGGCATTTTTCGGAAAGTAGCGGAGGTCGGTATCCACTGGGTTAAATGTGGAAATATGTCTTTGTAAAAAACGAAAACCAGGACCAATATTAAGAGTGGAACCCATCATTTTCTCCTGGTCGGGCATAGTTGGTCCTAGCGTGTCGCAGGGTTAATCTGCCAAAAATCTGAAAGCCTTACTTCGCGAAGTTTAATGCCTCGTTGATTGATCATGTTCTATCGATCTTATTAAAGGAGCACGAGGAGCAGGAGGTAGACTTGCCTCGATAGGCTGCCCCAAAAAATACAACTACTGCGGTCTCTTGATTATTTCCATGATCAGTATCTCTTTGAATTATTGGCATGGAATATGCAAGGGAATGCAAAAGATATAACTATTCAAGGACGGACTCGTCTAATGTCAAACGCAGCAATGCATGTCGCTAAAACCGGAGTGGAAGCTCAACAGCTAAAAATGCAGGTAATCGCAAACAACCTAGCTAATGTGAACACAACAGGTTTCAAAAAAGATAGGGTAAATTTCGAAACGTTGGTCTATCAGGTAAAAAAATTGGCGGGTGCGCAGACCTCTGAAGGCACCGAGGCAACGAGTGGGCTCAATGTTGGAACCGGCGTGCGGATTGTTTCCACAGAAAAGATGTTTTCTCAAGGGTCCATTGCGCAAACAGATAATGCTCTAGATCTGGCAATCTCAGGCGGTGGGTTCTTCCAGATTATTTTGCCAGACGGACAATTTGGATACTCTAGGGACGGTTCGTTCTCTCGAAATGGAGAGGGAATCCTTTGTACCGCGGATGGGTTTGTGCTGCAGCCACAAATTACAATACCGCCAAATGTTACGAATATCTCTATAGGTGGGAATGGTGCGGTAAGTGTTAATTTACCAGGACAAAATGCTCCAACAAATGTCGGGCAGATCCAATTAGCAACATTTATAAATCCCACTGGCCTCGCCCCAATAGGCAGCAACTTTCTCAAGGAAACAAATGTAAGTGGAACGGCTACCCTGAATAACCCAATGGAGAATGGTTCTGGGAAATTAGTTCAGGGTTCATTGGAAAACTCTAATGTCAAGGTCGTTCAGGAACTTGTAAATATGATCGAGACCCAGAGGGCCTATGAAGTCAGCTCAAAGGCCATAACCGCGACCGATGAAATGTTAAGATACATCAATCAGAATTTGTAAAATGAGTGTTTCTCTCTATATCAGCCGGTCCTGTGTAATCCTTGCACTTTCGATATGCTTGGCTTCATGCAGTTCCTACGTTGAAAGGCAGGCTGGAAAGAAATTTGAACCCAAAATCGATAATCTTCTCGCCTCGCCTGCTGCCAATAACATGGATCAAAGATCACCCACAGGCGCGATTTTTTCAGGTCGGTCTCAGAAGACTGGACTGTTGGTAGGCACAGGCTCTCAATTGTATAAAGTCGGAGATATCATCCGGGTAAAACTGAATGAGTCTAATTCGGCTACCAAAAACAACACCTCCACATCAGCAAAAAAGTCAAGTTTGGCCGCAGGCATTCCCAATATGTCTGCAGAAGGCAACGGCGCTGCAAATATTCCCTCATTTATTCGAAAAGGTGCGCGAACTTTAAACCTCCTCGACGGTATGACAGGAGATCGCTCTTTTCAGGGATCTGGCACGTCTGAGCTGGCAAATACGCTGTCTGGGGAATTGGCGACCATCATTGTGAAACGTTTTGAGAACGGCAATCTTAAATTAGTAGGTCAGAAAAAACTGACGTTATCCTCTGGAACTGAGTATATGCGGGTTGTCGGAATTGCGAGACCAGAATTTATTGATCAGGATAACGTAATTGACTCAAAATATCTCGCCAATGCGAGTATTTATTATGTTGATGAGAGCGCGGCAAAGAAGGGCTGGCTGACGGAGATCATAGATGAATTTTCTCCAATTTAAATTTCTAATTAGATCTTTAGTAATCACCTTTTTTTCCATTTTTTTGTCTGTTAGTTCCTTTGCTGAGAGGATCAAGGATGTTGCCGGGGTAGCTGGTGTTCGTTCGAATCAATTGGTGGGTTTTGGTCTAGTGACAGGGCTCACCGGCACAGGGGATGGGGATATCAATCTTACAAAGCAGGCTCTAAGATCAGTTATTTCAAGATTTGGTATTCAAGCAAACTTAGATGATATCGATGCAAAAAACATAGCCGCTGTAACCATCACAGCAGAGCTTCCACCTTTCATAAAACCAGGACAAACGATAGACGTTGTCGTCTCTGCCCTTGGGCCCGCCGAATCTCTAAAAGGCGGCACTTTACTGATGTCAGCGTTGAGAGGTGCTGATGGAGAAACCTACGCGGTGGCGCAGGGTAACTTGGCAGTTGGTGGTTTGGGTGTGTCGGGAGACGATGGTTCATCCTTAATTGTCAATGTTCCAACTGTTGGCCGCATACCGCGAGGAGCTACAGTTGAAAGACGAGTTGAAACGCCATTTTTGACAGCCGAAAATTTAATTCTTAATTTGCATTCCGGTGATTTTACAGTCGCAAACAAGGTATCTCGCGCCATAAATTCTCGCCTTGGTCAAGGCGTGGCGGTTCCTATTGACGCAACTTCAATAAGAGTTACGGCACCCAAAGACCCAAGTCAAAGGGTCGCATTCACCAGCTTGATAGAGGAAATACCTCTGCCAGCGACTATCCCTCCAGCCAAAGTAATCATAAATTCAAGGACAGGGACAGTCGTTATTGGCGGGAATGTAAGGATCACGCCTGCTGCAGTTACGCATGGAAATCTGACTGTTAAAATAGATGAAAAGCCAGAGGTCACTCCAACAGGAGCGACAACGACTACAGCAGACGGAACGGTCGTGAATACCCCGGGCCCCGCAATCACCACACCCCGCTCTAAAATCGAGGCTGATGAGGAGCCTGTAAGAGCTTTTGTGTTTAATCGGACTGTGGAACTTAACGAAATCGTTCAAGCAATAAACGATATTGGCGCAAAACCGAGTGACTTAGTTGCGATACTTGAAGCGCTAAAGGCGGCTGGAGCTCTAAAGGCAGAATTAATCGTAATTTAGTATTGAAATAAGATGGACAAAATTAATCATAACACAACTATCGGGGCTCAACTCTCGGGGGGCCAGAAAGCTGAGTTTCAGCGACAGAAGGACCTAGCTGCGCTAAGGCAGGTTGCGCAGACCTTTGAGTCTTACTTTTACGAGTTGATCCTAAAAACATCTCGTAAGGCGGAGCTCTCCGAGGGGCTAACAAATGAAAATAAGCTCTTTGGCGAAATGTTGGATAGAAGATTTTCCGAATTAATTTCGCAAAAAAACAGTTCTGAAATTTCCAGATCTATCATCAACCAATTTAAAAAATATATTTGAACGTATTGATCCAGTATGGGCAGCATATACGATATAGCCAGTAGCGCCGTAAGAGCACACAAAGATGCGCTTTCGAGTACCAGTCAGAATATTGCCAATGTTGACACTGAGGGATACACGAGAAGGGAGGTCAAGCTTGACGAGGTAAGCGCAAAGAACGACGGATTGGCAGCAAAAGGCGCCTCTTTGGGCCTTGGCGTAAAAGTCGATCAGGTCCGACGCGCATATGACGAAGTTTTGGCCGCGCAGCTTAGAAAGATAGGGTCAAAATTCCAGTCCTCTCAAGCATTTGTTGCTAATCTTGAGAAGCTTGAAAATTATCTGCTACCTGATGGGAATTTAATCGACTCCATAAACTCTTTTTTCTCCCGACTTGGTGATGTGGCAGCAGAGCCTGGGTCGCAGGCTAATCGTGTTTCAGCAATTTCATTTGGTAAGGAGGTCGCTGGGGCTTTTTCCAGGACGAGTGAATCATTGGGATTTCTTGAAGCTCAAATTGATCAGGAAACCGAATTTACGATTAATCGTGTGAATGAGTTAACTGAGCAACTCGCGAAAATCAATAAGGATATTTCCGCTTCATTTTCAAGTAAAGGCGCAACACCCGCTCTTCTGGATATAAGGGACAAGTTGTTAGTCGATCTGGGAGAATTGGCAGCGATTAGTGTGACCATAAAGGATACTGGCGAAGTTCGCGTGGATCTTGGCTTTGATGCGGTTGGCGCTGTTTTGGTGGATGGCGAACGCAACAGCGCACTCTCATATAAGCTCACAGATAGTGGGCTCTATTTTTTTTCAAATGAAACCCAGCCACTAACAGGGTTTGATGCAGGGCTGTTACGTGGGGTTAGCGATAGCGTTGATGTTCTTCATCGGGCCGAAAAAGAGCTGGATGCATTGGCTAAACGATTTGTGAATGAATTAAATTTGCAACACCGCCAGGGGATAGATTTGACGGGGAATGAGGGAGGACCGCTTTTTACGTCAAGTGTCCATGAATTGACCGGACTGAATTACGACCGTTCCCATTTAAATGTGAATGTCACTAAAATCGATGGCTACTCTGACCAGTACGGAGATATTTTCTTTAATTATGATGGACTTTCTGATCGATGGACAGCAAGACACGAAGGAAAAATTTTGGCTGGTGGCCGGGACGAGCTGAATTTCGATGGTTTTTCCGTACGATTTCAAGGGCCGGCAAAGGATGGAAATAGTTTTTCTCTCTCCCGAAAGTTTGGTGATGCAGAAAATTTAAAATTTTTATTGGATGACCCTACTAACTTGGCTGCCACCGCTTCTTTGATTATCGATCCTGCAGCCGAAAACAGGGGGACGGCGGCAGCCAGAATTTCTGCAATTAAGACTACCAGGCAGGGGGAGGGGTCTATATCAGAAATTTTTAAAAATAACCTCAGTCCCATTTCATCGAAAACGTTTTTAAAGGGTGGCAAGATTGGGATTATCCCAAAAACGATTGAAGAGATTACGATTAGTAGTAACGCCGAGCAGTCATCCGTCGTTTTCATTTCCAAAAACTTCGAAAAAACTTCTCGGATTGAGTTGTCTCTCGACGGCCAACAATACACACTTACGATTCCAACTGGGGCGAACGACCTAAATCTATCGGGCGCAACGGATCTAGCAAATTATTTCAACTCTGGGCTTCTCCGATTCCAGAATAATCTTGGGCAATCTTTTGACTCTGAGGGGCTTGGAACTCTGGCAGTCGGATCTGGTGACACCCTTAAATTTGTAAGTTCCTATAAAAATATTAACTCGGGACAGGCTGTGATAGATGGAACAACGGTATCGGGAAGTGTCACGTCGCCCAATGATGCGTCTGATATTTTTGTGTTCACCCGTGAGGGCAGACAATTGGCCGGAAGAGCATTGGGTGCGACAGAGATTAATTCGTTGATTACCCAGGAAAACGGCTTCTCAGAATTTGCGAAGTATAGTTCTGAGTATCTTCGTCCTGCCTCTGGCGAAGGCTACCGCGGAGTGACGGCTAATACAATCTTGGCAGATTCCGGTCATTCCTTGGCATTCGGGATATCGGGGGGGGGGACAGGCATTAGTTCCGTTCCATTGGTCAATTCGCAGGTTGGGTCTGTGAACTTTTTTGATGAACAGACTCTTAGTTTTTCATCCTCAACCTTGGGCCTGGCAGAGACAGTTGTTGTACCTTCAAATGCCTCGGCGAAAGTTGTCGCTGATGTGCTCAATAAAGCACTAAGCCCGCAGGGATTGCAGTTTAAACCCGAGAATAAAGTGCAAATCGAGCTTAATTCAACAACGGGTAACCCAATTTCGTTTGAACTAATCGGAAAGAATAACCAACCGTTGCTCATTGATGGAGAGTACAACAGTACCATTGGCTTAACAGGTTTAGCTGAAACTCTAAATACTATGTCTCCTACGACGGGCATTACCGCGCAAGTCAGTTCGGACTCAAATAGACTTGTTTTGATTAGGGCCGACGGAGGAGACATCGTTGTTTCAAATGTAAGAAATGCAAATCTTAGCCTCCAAGCTCTTGATGGAAATTTTGATACTTTGGGTAATTCCGCGGCTTTGATCCCTTCTGATACCAACAGTTTGGTTTTCTCTGGATTGGTAACAGTTAATTCGGAGGCAACTCTGTCTGTTTCGAGCACCCAAGGAACGAACTTAACTAGTACAAAAAATAATTACCTTTCGTCTGCAGTCTCTCGGCATTTGACGGATGCCGGCGACACAGCACTTTTTGAATTTCACGATATTCCTGCGGTTGATGGCAATGCATCTGAAGGTACCAATGCTATGGTTTATCAGGCCGGTCACAAGGTGACCCTGACGATTAAAAAGGAAGACAGTTCCGTTGATACATTTGTGACACGTAGCTCCTCGTTGGAGAGCGGGAGCGGCTTGGAGCTCTCACGGGATCTTATTGCTAAGGCTAAATCAGCAGCCCCAATACCTCGCATGGAGTCAAGTGTTTTTGCTTCTTTACCCCCGGAAGGCGCGCAGATGAAATTCACCTACGCTGGCGAGCAGTATGTGCTGAAATATCTTCAAGGCGAATTTCAAATTGATGGCCGAGACAGCGGGCAGTTCGTGGTCGATCTCGCACAGACCAACCAGGGTTATACCTTGTCAATCAACAACCCGAAAGGAAGTATGTCAGGATCGGCCCTCGTACCTATTGCCAACAATGGCGAAGGCCAGTTCGGTTTCAATACTTGGACGAATGTGCTCACAGGTAAGACACCGCAGGCTATGAATATCGGCAGCGCTTTGAGCGCAACAGTTAAAATAAGTGAACAAGCAAACGTTACAGTTACTTTGCAGCGTCTTGGTAATGGGACTTATCAGCTTACTAGCTCAGATGCTTCGATAACCGCAGTATTCTCAAGTGGCGCTGCCACAAGCACTAGTCTCACTCCGATCACATTGAAAAATACCAACACCAATGCAGATTTGGATTTGACGGGAAGCGCTGCTGCAACAGCAATGGGGTTTGACTTGGCCGGAGAAGAGATTTTTCTTGATGGCGCAGATATTTTAATCCGGTCACTTAATGGCCAGCCTAGTGATGCGAAAATTATTTCTGAGAGGGATCAGAACAACAACCTGATTAATATGAAGAACCTTCCAGGGGAAGATCTGATCGTCCTGATTTCAAACGACGGAGCGAGGCGTGTTTCGATGGCTCACGAGCTTTCTAAACCTGGAGAACAACCGTTGGAGAAAACTAACCTCAGTTTGAAGCTGACCAATAGTATGTCTGGTACTTTAGGAATCTTTGACACTTTCACAGATCAACTTCTTGGAGAGAGAAAACTTAATGACGGGAGACCAATCAATGTTTATGACTTCTCGATCACCATCGCAGGTTCGATGGAAGAGGGTGATGCCTTTAGCATAATTTCAAACGATAAATTAGAGCTAAATGGCCATAATCTCGATATTTTAGCCCAGTTAGGGGTCTCCACCAGCGACCGTTTGAGTTACCAAGACTCATATCGAAACTATCTCGTAGATGTCGGTTCCAGATTGTCCGCCAATCGAATAGAGCTGGAGAGTGTGTCAGCTCAATTGGATGCGGCCAAAGAGAAAGTTGATGAAAAATCCGGTGTGAATTTGGATACCGAGGCTGCCAACCTCATTCAACAGCAACAGTCATATCAGGCAGCGGCACGCTTATTGCAAACTGCCAGAGATATGTTTGACACGATTGTAAAGATATAGGCAGTTTAGATGGCAGTTTCGACCAAATTATTTACGGAGCGGCAGCTTGATAACTTTAGCAAAATTTCAACCCGCATCGAACAAAACCAGGCAAAAATTGCCTCAGGAAAAGCGCTTTCTTCCGCATCTGAAGATCCTGAGAAAGCGATAAAGATCTCAGCATTAGATGAAAAGATTCAACAAACTGAAAATTATGTAAAAAACTTAAGAACGGCTAACGAGCGTTTGGGCGCGGCAGATGTTGCTTTGGGAAGTATCTCAAATATTCTTACTCGGTTGCAAGAACTAACAATACAAGCCGCTAACGATACATACTCCATCAATGATAAGGCGATGATCCAGGCGGAGGCGTTAGAAATTCGGAAAGAGTTGTTGTCTCTCGCCAATACGCACGACTCCAGGGGAAAACCGCTATTTTCAGGAACAACGGGGGCAGGCGTGCCGTTTTCTGAGAAAAATGATGGATCGATAGTTTATCAAGGTAATGGACAGAGGAGTTTTGTAAGATCTACTGTTAACACAACTGTGTCAGACAGCCTGAGCGGTGCCGAAGTCTTTTATGCTGAAATACCCGGCGGTGAGCGTGTCAATTACTTCCAAATTATTGATAATTTGATCTCGTCTCTTCAAACTCCGGCACATTTAAAAAGGTCCGCGACGATTTCTAATTCCGCTGACCAGCAGATTAAATTGCAGAGCACGGACAAGATCAATAGCTTTTCTTTCGATCTAGTGGGTGAATTTGGGGCGGTCAAGATTGATTTTACTACCACCAATAATGGAATTTCGGACGCCATTGCAAGCATAAATAAACATACTGCACTGACCGGAATTACGGCAGCAAAACACCAGACTGGTGAGGGCATCGTGCTGAACAATTTAAGCGGTGCCGTCGAGATCCAAAATTTTTCTGATGGGTCGGCATTTGGTGATAATGAAAATCAAATAATCATTGTGGATCAAAATGGTTCGGAAGATCGAGTAGTAAATGGATCCCTCCAGGTAAATAGAAATATCGCCTTGTTTAGCGCGGCCCTTGACAATGTTGCGTTAAACAGGTCGAGAGTCGGTTCTCTGATGAACCAAGTCGATAATTCGTTAAAAGTGAATGAGAACATGAAAGATCTTTTGGAGATATCTTTCTCTGATCTCGCGGGCGCGGATCTTGAGAAGTTAATCACTGAATTACAATCTCTGCTCGTGAACAGAGATGTCGTAAGGCAAACTTACACCAACATCACTCAGACAACGCTATTTGATTTCATAAGATGAAAAAGGCAACTTTTATATTTCTTACCTTCCTTTTCTCTTTTACGGCTCAGGCTGATTGCGAAAGAAATTTCATTTATGCTGAAAATAAGTACGGTATTCCCAATGGATATCTTCGCGCCATCGCATTGGCAGAGGTAGGGCTTGGAGAAACAGGAAAATTGAGAAGTTGGGCGTTCAATATTGAAGGAAATTCACTTTATTTTCGAGATAAGATCGATGCTTTACGTTACTTATCAAGACTAGACATCGAAAATATTGATATAGGGTGCATGCAAATAAATAAGTATTGGCACGTACAGAACTTTGAATCAAGCAAGCAAATGCTAGATCCATATCAAAATGTTATGTATGCAGCTTATTTCCTCAAATCAATTTTTAAAAAAACTGGTTCTTGGGAACAGTCTATAAAAAATTATCATTCTAAAAATTCAGATATTAACGATAAATACTTTAAGAAAGTCTCTTATTACATGAATAAATATTAATTTTATTTAAAAATTGGGAATTTTTACGGAATTAAAATCAGGGTAAGGAGTTAGTTTGTTATGATTGGTACAATCATAAGTGGTTTAGGTGTAGCGATGAAAGCATTGGATCTTATCTCTAATAACGTGGCCAATGCCAAAAGCTATGGTTTTAAAACATCGGCGTTAAGCTTTCAGGATGTTTATCAACAAGATGGTAATCCAAGGACACGAGTGGGGGAGGGAGCGCAATTAGCCAACGTTAAAGTTCGGCACGAGCGACAAGGTAACCTCTCCCTAACGAGCAATGTTCTGGATCTGGCTATAAAAGGAGCGGGTTACTTTGTGGTTAGCGACGTAAATGCGACGACCACTAAATACACAAGGGACGGCAGTTTCTCGCTGAATGCTGACGGGTTTATAGTGAACAGCTCCGGTCTCTACGTGAGGGATGTCAACGGGAAAGCAATCCAGATTCCGGAAAAATATCGGGGTTCTTCCCTGTCTAATTTGAATATTGACCAACGTGGCGCAGTCATCGGAATTTTTGAAGGACAAGAACCTCTAAAAATTGCGACAGTCGCGTTGGCCACCTTTGAAAACCCTGGGGCTCTTACCCCGGAGGGTGGAGGTGATTTTTCTGCTAATTTCCAATCAGGTGTTGCAAACCTTGGGAACCCTGGATCAATGGGTTACGGTAATGTTCAATCCGGGGCGTTGGAGAATTCCACTACTGATATTGTCAAGGAATTGACCAGAATGCTGGCAGCTCAACAGTCCTTCTCAGCAAATGCTAAAATGATGCAGACACAAAACGATATGACTGGTCGTTGGGTTAAGTAAAGTTTCGAGAAAATTCACAATCCAGAATATGGGCTTTTATCGGATCGTTAATGATCAGGTCCCCTTGATCAGTTAAGGTTAGGGTAGTGTCGAGCCTTAAGAGAACTTCTGCATTCAGTTTCTTTTGAGAATGCAGAGACTGCCTTAAAAGAGAAAAAGTCTCTTTTCCGACCTCGTAGAAAGCTCTTATCGTTGTATCATCTGGATCAATTTTTACAGTGTTTTCTCGCGATATTTTCTCGATCTGGGCCGGTTTAACCAGCAGCTCTAGGTAGCCTGCACTTATATTTATGAGCCGAGCTTTAATTTGTACATCTTCTGATTTGTTTGTTATTGAAAAACTGTATTCTGCATTTATGACCTGCGCACGTATAGTTTCAATATTGTGGTAGCTCGTCATAGGTATTAAAAGTCTTTGCCTAGCTTATCTCGTAAGACTTTAAATGCAGTCGATTTTATTTGTGAAACTCTTCCGGGACTTAACTCTAATATCTCGGCTATTTCGTAAGTATTAAGTTCCTCTACAAAATAAAGTTGCAGCACCAACGCCTGGTTGGCCTCTAACTCTACAAGTTTTTCAGAGAGGATTTTTGATCTTAACTTTTGGTCCAATACAGAATCCTGACCCTTTTCATCTGACGAGAATTGTACTGAAGTCTCGTGAAAGAAATCATCGATGCTCTGTATGTGGCCTGCCGAAATTTGGCTCTCCCATCTTAGAAGCTCGCGCGCAGATATTTTCAGTTTCGCTGCTAACTGATCGGTGTTGGGTTCATGCCCTAGGATTTGCCTGAGGTCATCCTTTGCCGCGGAAATCTGCTTGTGTTTTTTAATATTCTGGCGTGAAAGTGATGAAGAACGCCGTAAATGATCAATTATAGAACCTTTGATTCTGACCGAGGCATAATTGGGGAATGCACCGTCTTTAATATTGCTATAATTATTTGCTGCTTCAATCAGACCTATTACACCATACTGGATGAGGTCATCCACCTCTGCGTACTGGCCCACGCGTCCGTGAATTTTGAAAGCAATCCGTCTGACCAGCTCGACATGTTTGTTGATGAGGTTCTCTCTATCAACTTGGCTGTTTTGATAACCTTCTATTGTCATCTCTACAATGCATTACCGTCTAAATTCTTCATTATACTATCAATAAGAGAGTGCTCTTGGTTTTTTTTATTGTGGTAAAAAGGCTTCCTACTTGTAATGCTCGCCTCAATTTTCTCAGATTTCGGTAAAAATCCAATCAAATGCAGAGAAACTTGCAGAAATTGAGTGGTTATGGCGTTGAATTTGTCAAAGACTTTCCTGGCGTTGGTTAGGGAGTTGCAATGGTTGATACAAATCATGAAATCTTTGATTTTGTGTTCTTGGTTTGCAATTTTAATTGTGGAGTAGGCATCTAAAAAGTTTGTTGGAAGGTCAACTAATGAAATTACCAGCGTAGATTCTATGCAGCTAAGTGACATAGTATGATTTTCGGCACCTGCTGAATTGTCCACAATACCGTAATCGAAGTTCTCACTGACACTTTGAATGCCATGCCAAATTTTAGTCCCGTTTTCCGCTGACAGATCCACTAAGACAGAGCTTCCGCTTTTGCCGGCGACTATCGAGAGTTTAGGTGAGACCTTGTGGATAATTTCTTCAAAAGAGTGCTTCCCGGAGATATAATCATCAATGGTTCTCTCGGGATTCACCCCCAACATTATGTGTGCATTCGGAAGTCCAAAATCTGCATCAACTAAAAGCGTATTTCCTTTTTGTTCGGCGAATGCAGTAGCCAAATTAGTTGCTAGAAGAGTTTTGCCGGCTCCCCCCTTGCCGCTCAATATTGCGAAAGATTTTTTCATGCCGTCTGTGCCGTTTTGATGGCAAGCATTCTTTGGATTTTATCATGATCCGCAATAATTTGGTAACCTTCGCAGTCGCGGTGCATAGCCGCCGATATAATATCTACGTAGCTTTGTTTGAGATAATTCCTCAGTTTTGTGTCCTTTTTGTTGTAAACAACAAACGGCATTAGTTGTTCTTTCGAAAATTTTTCTATCAGGCGGAGCTGGATGGTTTCAAAAGCGTCTATTACATAGATTGCTCTCTGTATCTGACCAGAGGCTATAAGCCTTCGATAAAATGTGGACTCGCCATGGCCTATATCTTCAATGTCAGTTTCTACAACGGTAGTACCATCAATTGTCGACATTCGGCGGATCGGTCCGTACGAAAAGTCACACTCTAATACACCGGCGAGGATCGCCGAATTAGTATTGGCGAAGAGATGGTTTTCACCGTGTCTAATATAATGAATATTTTGATCATTCCGATCCAGTAGAAATTTTCTAATGAAGGTGGTTTTCCCTGATCCCGGTTGGCCAAAGACAAGAGTGGCCCCGAGATCTGGATCGTTAATGATTTTTTGAAAATTATTCACTTTGTAACCACTTGCGGCCGGATTACTCTCACTTAAATTAATCGGCTGTTTTTTCTCTGGCTCCACGGTACTTGCTGTGACCGAGACCAATCCATCTACTTTTTCAGTTTTTATGATAAAAGCATCTTCGCCCAGCTCTCTCGCCACCTGTTCTAGGGTTTCTTCTATGTTGGCTGATGTAAATTTTTTCGTCGTCATGAGATTTTCCCTGCCTATTGTCCTGATTCAGCAGTTTCACCTTTACTGCCAATCGTTGCGATAACCTCTAGTTGTCGACGGTATGGAATTTCATTAACCCCAAGAACAATCACATCTTTTATATGAATGCCAAGAAAATTCATCAATTTTTTTCGCACTGCAGCATGAGTGACTACTACCCCCTTCTTACCTAAATTTGCCTGGGATTCGAGAGCGTTGTTCACCTCGGTTACGATACCTTCAGCCATGTTTGTATCCAGCATTAACACATCGGCATCAAATTGGTTGGCTGCAGCCAACAGTAGTTGTTCAATCTCAGATTCAAATACTACCACCGGGAGTGCGTCGTTTACCGGTACAATTTGTTGAATCAAAAGTTCTACAAGAGCTGGTCTAAGCGATTCTGCAATTTCTTCATTGGAGAGGCCTTTTGCCTGAATATTCGATATAAACTCCAAAATCTTTCTGAGATCGATTATTGGGATGCGGTCTTGTAACAATTGTTTGAGAACGCTGGTTAGATTAGCAAGGCTGATGATTTTAGGGATTACTGAATCTACCAAATGAGGTGAGGTTTTTGCCAAGTTATCGAGTAAAACCTGTACGTCGTCCTGACCCAGAACTTCATGGGCATTATTTTTAATAATTGAGCTAAGATGCGTCGCAATAATGGCATCGGGATCCACAACAACGTGGTTGTCAGCCTCCGCTTCAATTTGCTGATCGGACTCGATCCATGTCGAGTCCATTCCGAAAGCTGGGTCTTTCACGTTTATGCCATCGATTTTTTCTAATGAGTCGGGAGAGGGAAGAGCGAGCTTCTTGCCCATATAAACAGTGTCCTCCCCGAGAATGATCTGGCCAATTTTAATGCGATAGGTGTCTTGAGTAAGAGATAAGTCATCGGTGATCCGTACCTGAGGGACTACAAAACCGATCTCTTTGGAAAGTTCTTTTCGGACCGTTGCTATACGGGTAGCAAGAGGGGCCCCGTCTTGTCCACTTATAAGATCGAGCAAGCTGAAA
The DNA here is from genome assembly GCA_913052165.1 of uncultured Rhodospirillaceae bacterium. Classification (GTDB taxonomy): domain Bacteria; phylum Pseudomonadota; class Alphaproteobacteria; order MPNO01; family UBA2964. The sequence goes on along the minus strand of CAJXEC010000009.1, from coordinate 15,255 downwards.
CTGAGTACCACCGATATCGCGGCGTTGTCACTGATTTCATTTATTTCAAGCGATCTCTCGTCGGGAGGATCCTCTACCGATAATGTTGTGGCATCCAAGTCCATGGTTTGTCTTGTTGCCCTACGCGCCAATATTAAACCGATTCCCGCTGCCGCAATTCCAAAAGTAAAGAAAAGCAGATTCGGCATACCCGGAATGAGTCCCAACAGCCCAAGTACAGCGGCAACAGGGAACCAGGCTCTAGAAATTGAGATCTCTTCGGCGACTTGCTCTGCCATATCACGCCCGGCAGAAACCCTCGTCACGATGATTGCTGTTCCGATGGATAACAGGAGAGATGGTATCGCTGCTGCTAAACCATCTCCAACGGAGAGCAAAATGTACGTCTCTGCTGCGATCGATAAAGGAAGTCCGTGCTGCCCAATACCGATAGCCAGGCCCCCTATGATATTGATGGCCAATATCAGAACAGCTGCTATTGCATCTCCTTTTACGAATTTAGTAGCGCCGTCCATAGCGCTGTAAAAGTCAGTTTCTTTGCTCAATTCTTCCCGTTTTTTTAGTGCCTCTTCCGGAGTAAGCACTCCTGCATTAATATCAGCGTCTATAGCCATTTGTTTTCCAGGCATAGAGTCGAGAGTGAATCGAGCAGAGACTTCTGATACCCTTCCAGCACCTTTAGTAATTACAATAAGGTTAATAATGATGAGGATAGTAAATACAAAGATTCCCACTGCGAAATTTCCCCCGATCACAAATTCACCGAAGGCTTCAATTACTCTGCCAGCCGCACCGGGTCCATTCTGACCCTCGCTGAGCACAACTCTTGTTGATGCAACATTTAGAGCGAGCCTTAAAACTGTAGCCACCAGGAGGATGGTTGGAAAGCTGGAGAAATCGAGTGGCCGAAACGTATGCAGCGCCAACATGAGAACTAAAAGTCCAATCATAATATTGGTCGCAAAAAACACATCCAGAGCTATTGGGGGAAGTGGGATGACCATTAAAATGACGACAGCAAGAATACCCAAGGGCATCATTGTATTTCTGAATAAATCGCTTAGGCGCCCAATCCCGGGTATATTGTATAATGCTTCCATGAACTTTATTTCCAACTTGAAGGTTTGTCAGCGGGAATGCAAAAGATATGCCAAATGGATCCTGATTTTAAGAGGAGTTAAATGATTTCCATTAAAGACTGCGAAAAATTGAAACTTCGTTTATTTGAAGTTCTTGAGAAGAATGATGGCACGGACCCGATAAGTAAAAAGTGCGATTATTTCCTAATCATTATCATAATTCTAAATATTCTGGTTGTGATCGCTGAGTCGATTGATTTTATTTTTGTGGGAAATGAAAGCTGGTTTTACTATCTGGAAATAATTTTTGTATCGGTATTTACAATCGAGTTCTTGCTAAGAGTCTGGTCTAGTCCAAAATTTGAACAAAATGGTAAACTTAAAAGCGGCAGAATAAAATATATCTTTAGCTTTTATGGAATAATTGATCTATTGGCTATTTTGCCGTTTTACCTTCAGATTTTGCTACCGGGTCTTGACCTCAGAATTTTAAGGACTTTTCGGCTCGTTAGAATTCTCAAGATATCCCATTACAACTCGGCAATTGAAGATTTGTTTCAGGCCATTTATGTCGAGCGGAAGCCATTTCTAGCTACTTTGTATATCTTTGCCGTTGCTATCTTACTAAACTCGACGCTTTTGTATTTTGCTGAGAGTGGGGTGCAGCCCGAGAAGTTTGGTTCGATCCCTGACTCTATTTATTGGTCAGTAATTACTCTGACTACAGTGGGCTATGGAGATGTTACACCTCAAACTCCGCTAGGAAAGGTTATCGCGGTTTTCACAGCCCTCACGGGGATCTGCGTTGTGGCTCTTTTATCGGGGATCGTTGCGACCGCGTTTTCCCGTCAGATAAATCAACGACAACTAATTTTCGCGGAAGAAGTCCGAAAGGCCCTAGACGACGGAATTATAACCGACGAGGAGATGCGAATGATAGACGCTATGAGGGAAAAATTTGATATAGACAGCGAATTTCAATCGAGTCTTATTCAGAATTTACTACGGCAAAGGACTGAAAAAAACTAATATATTTTTGGGCTGATCTGCTGAAAATTCGCCAATCTAACGAAAAGCCGCCAATTGGATATGTTTTTGACGATTTATCGTCGATGTTTAAGTACAAGCTCTTGATTTTGGCAACGGGCTAATGTCGTTTTTTTATCATTGCTTTACTCTACTACCTTGGCATCTCTTGCCGGCTCATAAGTTTTCGTCAATCATTCGGCTAATTTATACTGATTTTTTGTTTAACTGGCACGCTGCTTGCTTATTGCCTGTCGAATACGAGAGGTAAAAATGATTTATATTGATAGTTCAGCTCTCCCAGTAGCGGATGATCTAGTCAGAATTATGCATGCAAGGCGTGTAAAATTTGAGGAAAAGCGGTTAGCGGATGTTACAAAGGGAACGGTAAAAGAGTCTAATTCCTTGCTCTGTGGGATTCAAACGCAGAGAAATGCCTCAAGCCAGGCTGTATCGAAAATTGTAGAGGAGGCCGTTGGCAAGGGAGTCCAGAGGTTGATTGTGTTCAATCAAGTGGAGGGCCAACCCGAGCTAGAAAGCCAAAAAAACGGTCGAATACAAATCTTACATGCCGATTTAGACTGTAAGAAATTTTGTCCGGAGTTTATTTTGGGCCTACTGGCAAGCCTTGCAGCGGGGGAACAAGGATGTGTGATTGAGGACAAAGCTTCCGTCCAGCTTTTCGACGTCGCCGAGAAGGTCGCGCAGTCCGATGTGGGTGTTTTCATTAACGGTCCCACAGGAACCGGCAAAGAAGTTATTGCGAATTTTTTACATGACCACTCACACCGCGCCGATGAGAAATTCCTGGCTTTAAATTGCGCCGCCATACCGGATCATATGCTTGAAGCGATGTTGTTTGGTCACCTTAAGGGAGCCTTTACAGGGGCTGCATCACACAGCAAAGGAATTTTCCGGGCGGCTGATAATGGAACACTGCTATTAGATGAAATATCTGAAATGCCACTTTCTTTGCAGGCTAAGCTACTCAGAATGCTTCAAGAGAGGGCGGTCACTCCAGTTGGTGGGACTGAACCAATTCCCTGCGATGTAAGAGTTTTAGCTACCTCAAATCGGGATATGCAGACAGAGGTCAGAGAGGGACGATTTCGAGAGGACCTTTATTACCGCCTTAATGTTTTTCCCCTTGCCACTCTTCCGTTAGCTGGCAGGAAAGATGACATAGTTGCTCTGAGTGCTCACATGTTGCTGCGACATCAAAAGGATTACGGGGAGGTACCGTTTCTAACAAAGAAAGCTACAGAATGTTTACGTTCTTATGAATGGCCTGGAAACGTTAGGGAACTGGAAAATGTGATTCAGCGGGCAACCGTTCTCTCAAGTAATAAGATTATTGATCTGGATGATATTTATCTAAATTCATCACCATCTATCGGAAAAATCGTACCAGCCTTAGAGACCACAACTCACGAATTAAGGGCTTAGGATAGTGTCATGGAAAAAATCGTAAATTTAACTCAGATAAAACCATCCATCGAACCGCTGGAAAATTCACCAAGTGTTAAAGGTGTTCCAGCGAGCAATTCAAATGATGAGTTCATAAAGGATCTCAAAGGGATCTTAGATAAAGTGTCTGAAGACCAGGTTCAGGCTCAGACCATCGCAAAGTCATACGAAGTCGGGGAGGAAAGCAGCATAGCCAAGGTGATGGTTGCGCAGCAGGTCTCTTCACTCGGTTTTAATATGGTTCTGAATGTCCGAAATAAAGTTCTTAGCGCTTATCGAGATATAATCAACATGCCTGTCTGAAAGACGCGTATCTATAAAAGAGTAAATATAAATGGCTACAACTACAAACGATCTGATTGTGAATGGCTCGGGTGGCCCATTGTCCGGGGTCATGGCGCAAGTCAAAAACTTTAATTCTTTTGTTCGTCAACCAAGCGTCCAGCGGGCCCTGCCGACAATGGCAGCAATGGTTCTGCTGCCGATAGGGTTATTTATTTATTTTTCAATTCAAACCCCGGAGAGAACATCATTATACGGGTCCCTTCCTGAGGCCGAAAAGGCGAAGGTAATTGAAGCCCTCAGAAACCAGGGCGTGGATGTAGCCGTCGATCCAGTGACCGGAGAGGTGACTGTGCCAGTCGATGATTATCATTCCTCAAGGATGAGCTTGGCAGCGCAGGGTTTGCCGCAAACTGTTGCAGACGGATATAGCGGTTTGAAAGATTTACCCATGGGCGCTAGTAGATCTTTGGAGTCTATAAAGCTGAAGCAAACGCAGGAAGTGGAGCTTGCTAAATCAATTTCAAACATCGACGTAATTAAAAGCGCCAGGGTTCACCTGGCTATCCCGGAGCGTTCGGTTTTTGCCAGAAATGCACTGCCACCCAAGGCATCTGTTTTTGTTAATTTGGCGAGGGGGCGTACACTCACTACAGATCAGATTGCTGCTATTGTAAACCTTGTCTCATCCTCAATTCCTAACCTTGCGCGTGAAAATGTAGCGGTTATCGACCAAATTGGACGCCTGCTTTCAAATAATGAGCTCGATGAGGCGAGCCGCCTAACCGATAAGCAGTTTGGTCATAAGATTAAAGTCGAAAACGTGTACAAGAATAGAATAGAATCACTATTATCCCCCCTTGTCGGTGCGGGCAATGTAAACGTGCAGGTAAGTGTAGCGCTTGATTTTACAAAAAAGTCCAAATCGCTGGAAACCTACGATCCCAAGAGTGGTGCGGTCCGCAGTGAAAAATTGATGGATGAAAAAACCTCTCGGAAAAAGGCCGTTGGGGTGCCAGGCGCTGTGAGCAATACACCTCCTGCCGAAGCAGCCCAATCAGACCCGGCAGTTGCTGAGGTAACACAAAATTCTTCTGGTGGCGCAGTTGGAGATGCTGCCGCGAATGTGACGACCAGAAAAAACGTGGTCAGGAACTACGATCTCTCGCGGACTATTTTTAAAGAGGAAACACCACTGGCAGAGATTAAGAAAATAAATGTTGCGATTTTAATGAAAAAAGAAGCAACACCTGTCTCGCCCGAAGGGAAAGATATCGTTGAGGATAATTCCAAAGAAATAGAAACACTGGAAAAGCTTGTTGTTTCTGCACTAGGGTTGGACGTGAAAAGAGGAGATACACTCGTAATACTTGAGAGGCCCTTCATTGAAATGATCCCTGAGGCGATTAAAATCGAGTGGTATCAGGAGCCTTGGGTTAAAGATCTCGCGATAAATTTTATGACCTTTCTCATTATGTGTGTTTTGGCATTGGGTGTGGTTAAGCCGTTGGTTAATAGAATTGTGTTCTCGTCAAAGGCCGATCAGACTTTGCAACAGGCGCAAGCCGAGTTGGTGCAGGCAGACGAGGAATTGCAGTCTCTCGAGGTACAGCCCGGCGAATCACTTGAAGATATCAAAAATAAACTTAAACCAGCGCGTTCTGGAATTTCAGCTGAGATGCTTGATACGGCAAACACGTACGATGACAAAGTCGCAATAATTAGAATGATCGTATCTGATGAGGCAGGTCGCGTATCAAACGTGTTTAAAGGAATGATCCAGGAAGATCTAAATGCACAGCAATAAAAATCTGAAAACTTAGAGCTAAAGAGTTTAATTATGGCTGAACCACAAATTGATGATTCTGAAGAGGAACGTGTCGATACGGAGAGTGAAGAGACATTCAAAGCCCTCACTGGTACAGAAAAGTCGGCAATACTTATGATGCTTTTGGGAGAGGAAGAGGGGGCTGCCGTTATGAAAGCTCTTAGCCCCCAGGAAGTACAAACTCTTGGTGCGGCCATGTATTCAGTTCAGGGGGTTAACCAAGCAATTGTGAATATGGTTTTGGACGAATTTCTTGATGTTATCAAACAACAAACTAGCTTGGGTCTTGGCGCAGGAAACTACATCCGTAACGTTATGGAGAAAGCTCTTGGTGAGGATAAGGCTCAATCAGTACTCAGTCGTATTACACCATCCAGTAGTGAAAAACCCATTGAAATACTAGACTGGATGGACGCTCGCTCTATCGCGGAGCTTATTCAAGATGAGCACCCTCAAATAGTGGCATTAGTCATGAGCTATCTTGAAGTCGGGCTTGCTGCAGACGTCTTGTTGCTGCTCGAGGAAAATCTTCAATCAGAAGTGATTCAGCGTATTGCCACTCTCGAGACCGTAGACCCCTCTGCCATCAAAGAACTGGAAAATGTTTTACAACTAAAGTTTAAGGCAAACACTAATCTCCGTTCAACCCAGGTGGGAGGTGTAAAAGCTGCTGCCAAGATAATGAATTTTACCAAAGAGGTTATGGAAAAAAGAATTTTGGGTGCAATTCGAAAGAATGACAAGGATCTAATGGCGGCCATTCAAGATAACATGTTTGTTTTTGATAATTTAGGTATGTCGGATGATAAAGCGCTTCAGGTTTTGTTACGATCGGTTGAGGTGGAGGACTTGTGCCTAGCAATGAAGGGTGCCGACGAAGAACTTCAAGGCAAGCTTTATTCTTGCATGTCAGAGAGGGCAGCGGCCAATCTGAAAGATGAAATGGAAGCGCTTGGGCCTGTGCGGCTGTCAGAAGTCCAAGAAGCTCAAAAACGTATCGTCGCGGTGGCACGTCGCCTATCCGATGAGGGGGCTATAGTTCTTGCCGGGCGCGGTGGTGAGGAGATGGTGTAGATGTTAGCCCAACAACAGACCGAAAAAATCTTAGAGCTCCTAAACAACCGAGTGGGCTCTAAGTTTGAAAAAAAGCCAATCAATGAAAATATAAAAAATTTAGGTTTCAAACCCATTAAGTTAATTGATTTCGCAAAAAAGGATTTGGTTCCCTTTTCTCATGACGTGCTTGAGCCCGGAGATCAATTGACTGGCTCGAACGAGCCTGACGCGATAACATCTCTGGAGAATGATCAGAGCCCGAATACAAGTAAAATGGCGGATCAAGCTCAAGATTTAGGAGTTCCACCCTCTGAAAGTTCTGAGGTCTCTGATATAACTGATAGCAATGAAAATTCTGGCGCTGAGCAAGTTATTTCGGAAGAGGAACGCAAACAGGCATATGAGGAGGGCTATTCCGCAGGCTTTGCGGCCGCGGAAAGTGCCTCTGAAGGCGATGTAATTTCCACTTTGGATCAACTAAATAAAATTTTACAGGCGACCGAGTCGTCTGATGTTTTTAACAAAGAATACATAAAAAATTTTATTTTAGAATCGATTGAGCAGAAAACGATACAGTTAATAGGTTATTGCATTGATGAATTACCAGAAAAATTTCATCAACAGATTCAGGAGAAGCTGGATCGTTTTTCGTATTTGAATGATAAAAAATTTATAAAAATTAATCCCAAGGACTATGAAGCGATCCGAGACTACGCGCACTTGTATCAGGGCGAAAAATTTGAATGTATCCCATCTGAAGACTTAGACCGGGGTTCAATTGTGATTGAGGTAGGAAATATTAACTACAAAGAGTAATTCTTATGTTGGCAGATCCTAATATTTTCGACCAGATTAACCGCAGCTCGGGCTCCAAAAGCGTGAACGTATCAGGAGTCGTAAAAAGCTACGATGGTTTAGTCGTGACATGTGACGGGTTCCCTGCATCCGTGGGCTCGTTATGCAAAATTGTTGATACCCAGGGGGCACCAGTTTTTGCTGAGTTAATAGGATTTGGGGAAGGCTTAAATAAACTCGTCCCTTATGCAAGCACCGCCAAAATAGTTGCTGGCGCGCGGGTTTGGTTGATGGATGGTTCTGTCGCTGGAACCATCGATGATAGTTGTCTTGGTAGAGCCTTTGACGCCTTGATGGAGCCTCTGGATCAGGAAAAAGGTGTATCTTTCTCAGACAATCTCTCTCTTCACGGAGAGCAAATCAATCCACTGGAGAGGGCTCCTATCGATAAGGCGTTCGATACAGGCGTTAGGTCGATAAATGGGCTGTTGACAATCGGCCGTGGACAACGTCTTGGGATTATTGCGGGGTCCGGGGTGGGCAAAAGTGTTCTCTTGCAGATGATAACGCGCCACTCAGAGTCTGAAGTCATTGTGGTCGGACTGATAGGGGAGAGATCAAGAGAGATCGGCGACTTTATTAGAAACACACTTACACCAGATATGCGCTCAAGACTTTGCATTATAGCTGAACCAGCTGGTAGTTCGCCGTTGCGTCGGATTAGGGCGGCCAATTTGTGTACTGCGATTTCAGAGTATTTCAGATCTAGAGGCAAAAATACCCTCCTTATTATGGACTCGCTTACGAGAGTGGCCCACGCGCGGCGCGAAATTGGTTTGGCTCTCGGCGAAAACCCATCGGCCAGGGGGTATCCACCTTCGGCTATCTCTTTGATTCCCGAGTTAATAGAACGAACAGGCCAGGGACAAATTGGAAGCGGGACTACCACCGGAATTTATACAGTTCTGGCAGACTCTGATGACCTAAATGATCCAGTCGTGGACGCGGCTAGGGCGATCCTTGATGGACACATAGTCCTATCCAGAGCCCAGGCCGAGCTTGGTGTTTATCCCGCAATTGATTTAAGCGCTTCTATAAGTCGAGTGATCGGGCAAATTACCGACTTAGAACAGCAAAGAGACATTCGCGAATTCCGAAAATACTATGCATTGTATCAAGAAAACAAAGATTTGCTTTTGTTGGGAGGTTACAAGGAAGGAAGCGACCCTGAGCTCGATAAAGCGATTAAACTTTATTCACAAATGATGGATTTTATTAAACAGGGGCCAGAGGAAAAATTTGATATGGCAAGCTCTGTCACCAGTTTGGCTGGGGTTTTGCATGCTTAAAAAAAATACTCGTTTGAGTAAGCTTGAGTCGTTTTTAAGAAAAATAAAAATTGAAAGACGCGAAGCGGAGACAAAATTGATCGACTTACAGAGAGACATTAAAGAACTAAGAGAAATAATTCATAAGATAAATGAAGAAATTGAAAATAATCAAAATCAAAAAATTCATTCGGGATATTTAATTCAAAAGCGGATTAAATATTTTAACATTTTAAATGAGCAGCGTGAAATTGCTGTAAATAGAATTGAATTTCTTGAAAACGAAATTAAGAATTCCCAGATTGATCTCCTCGCCAAGCAGCATAAAGAGAACCTTCTTCTTGAAAAAGCGTCTGGATTTCAAACGATCGAAGCGTAACAATTATAAATTAAACTAGACTTTGGCATGAAAAATGCATCCAAGTGGGTATAAAAGCACGCGAGGGAATACTAATGAAAATAGCTGCAGAGGTGCATCTTTCCACCTCTAGTCCTCAACAAAGGGGTTCTGAGCTTGTTGGGATTGAAGAGCGCAAGTCAATTTTTAGTGGCATCTTTAATCTGCTCGGTTTAAGTGGACATTTTGCCCAGGACGACCAGGGGCATGGTCGACTGTCTGAGACCGAATTTCCCGATGGCACGATCGACAAAAACGGAGCTTCAAACTCAACAACCGGCTCTCTTGAAGCCCTTAAAATAGAAAAGGGTTCTTCTGAGGTAATAGAACTAAATAACATCAAAGACTATGTTGCCCCCCCAGCACCAGCTCCTGCAGGCCGAGTTATACCCAAGGGTGATGGTTTGACGGTCTCTGAGGTTGGAGAGGAGTTTATAAGTTCTGAGAAAAACCACAACGGATTGGATCCAAGAAACGTATTTTCACCTTTGGTCAGACACTCACGTGCCACTTCTAACAAAACAAACCCACTTACCGAGCCCCCAAAGTTGAGGTGGACTGAGCTTCCTGGCCCAAACCCTGGAAATAATGGGGTTGGTGCGGGACTCTACGGATCAGAGGCTGCAAAAATCAATTCTAGCCTAAAAACTACTCTGGCATTCGAGGGGACTCCAAATTCCGAAACCGAAAAATTCGACGGTTTGTTGGTCGGGGACGTGGGTAAGTCGGGTACCGCGGATACAAAACCTAGGCTTAATCAATATCCCCAAATTCATAGTGGGTATAGAAAAGAGCCAACTTGGGATCAGTCAAATTTGACTGTTCAAAATTCGGATAGCGATAGAGCTTTGCATGTCCAACCGAATGCCACTCATGTAAGAATGGTTCCAGACGGTGTAAGTGATTTGAACAGATTTGACCCGATCTCAACGGCTGATCAAAATTGGAGCCAAAAGTTAGTCCACCAACTGCATTTGAATATCATTAACGGAAGGACAAACAGCATAAACCTTCAATTACACCCCGCATCTTTGGGTCTCTTAAATCTCAATGTGAGAAAAATCGGTGACAAAATCGAGATCTTGATTACTACCCAGACAAAGGCTGCCATAAAATTATTGACTGACTCGCAGCCTAAAATTGCTTTGCTTCTAGCTGAGTCTGGGGTCAAATTAGACGCAATCAGAGTATTGGATGAAACTCTTCAGGATAATTTCTTCGGGTCTAGCGATAAGGATAACGCGTCAAGCAATGATTTGAACGAGCGAAATTATAATCACGATCACAACCTTGAGTCTGAAGACAAAATCGAACAAGCAGAAGAAATTGAGATGGAAAGCAGTAATAATAAAATTGTAATTTACGCTTAAGGAAAAAATAAATGGCAGATGATGAAGAGACAGAAACCGAAGAAAAGAAAAAAGGAGGAGTCCTTCTTTATGCACTTATTGGTGTCAGTGCCATACTCCTATTGGTAGTTGGGCTAGGGGTCGGATATTTCATTTTCTCTGCTCCAACAAATACGCCCGAAGAAGTCGAAAAAGTAATTTCTGAAGTTCAAGCTGAGAAGAAAAAGGGAGAAGAGACGGGTACAACCGAAGGGGAAGAGGATTGTGTTGAAAATGCTGACGGTGAAAAAGAATGCGGGCCCAAAAAGATATCCAAGCCTAGTGTAAAGGAAAAGGTCTACAAGACTCTGTATTTTCAAATGCCAGGTAATATGACCACTAATTTAAAGGGCTCCACCAAATTTCTCCAGGTGGAAATTGGAGTGAGTACGCGGTATGACGAGGAGGTTATAAAAAACGTAGAAGCGCATCAGACGGCCCTTAAGGCAGGAGTTCTCGGAGTGCTCAGCGATTTCTCTGAGGCAGATGTCATGGGCCGCGCGGGAAGGGATGCTGTTGCTGATGCAATAAAGGAAATGATCAACGGGAAATTAAAAGAGTTGGAGGGTTTTGGGGGGGTCGAAGCCGTTCACCTAACTGGTTTTGTAATGCAATAGGTGTGCATTGGTAGATTCTGCAAGAAGTTTATCTGAAGATGAAGTTGAAGCGCTACTTCAAAGCGCTGAAAAGGATACGCATGCAAACAACAGGGCCAGCATAGAGCATGTAGGCCCAGTAAGTGAATTCCGCTTCGGTGATGACGATCTTTCTTTGCTGGGAGACTTCCATGCTTTAAGAATTATAAATGAAAAATTCGCGCGTTTGGTTCGAGTTATTTTTCAGCCGCTGTTACATATTCAACCGCGCATTAATTGTGCCACGCCCGCCGTCAAATCCTATGGAGATTACTGTGATACGATAAGCAGATTTATGAGCTTATCAACGTCTCGGGTGGAAGAGCTTCGAGGATCGATTATGGTCGTTATGCCGCCTGAGTTAATTTCTATGGCAACAGACACTTATTATGGCGGCGCATTAAAACAACCCCAAAAAATTTCTACTGAGTTTACTGGAACCGAACGTCGCATACTTGAGATATTGACCGAAGATATAAAGGAAACACTCGCAAAGGCCTGGCAAGATCTCACTCCCACAACATTTTCAGAGACTTCCTTCGAGGAAAATCCCCAATTTGCATCTTTTGTTGATGGGCAAGAAAGTATTGTGGTTTGCCGTTTTGAAGTTTCTCTGCCAGATATCGATCCATTAAATATAGACGTTCTGTATCCGATACAGACCCTTAAGCCCGTCGCCTCAAAATTAAGAAGCCAAGTTCAAACGGCTGTAGGTGAAAGTGATTTGACGTGGACCGAAAAGCTTCAAGCCGCTGTTAGCGAAATCCCAATTAATATGTCTGCAGTCCTGGTGGAGTCAAAAATACAGATCTCTAAATTGACAGAACTTTTGGAGGGAAGAACGATGACAGTGGCTCCGCCTGATAACTTAAAAATAAAAATATCAAATCGTACTTACTTTAATGGTGACATGGGGGAAATTGATGGTTGTCGAGCTGTAAGCATTACCGAAAAGGTAGCTGTTCAGCTTAAAAAACAGGAAGAATTAATTCAATAGGAATCAGGTGTTCAAATGGTTGATGAGACTGAAGCAGACGGTGCGATTGCCGAGATAGAGCAGGGTAATCCTCAGGCAGAAAATGAAAATGCCGGGCAACCGGCCTCAGGGGTGGAAGAGACCTCAAATAGTCGTGTCACTAGCGCTGATAAACTTAATATGCTTCAAAGTATCGAGGTTCAGCTGGCTGTAGAGGTGGGTAGGGCAAAGATGACTATTAAAGATCTTTTGTTACTTAATGAGGGCTCTGTGATTGAGCTGGACCGGATGGCAGGGGATCCATTGGAGATAATTGTTAACGGGGCAAGTATTGCTAAGGGTGAGATCGTGATGGTTGGCGATAAATTTGGAATAAGGTTTGTGGATATCTCGGAACCAGAGAAGATAGCGCAATCCTTATAATGGATATCGGAAGTCAAATTTTAGTCGTCTTAATTTTTATTTTGCTCCTTCTATCAATTCTTTATTTTGTAAAAAAGAACACAGAAAAAATTAAAACGATTACATTAGGAGGTACTACGCTGATTGATGTGCAGGAGACCAGGAGGATCGACACCTATCACAGGTTAACTTTGGTAAAAGTTTCGGAGAAAGAATTTTTACTTTTGACGTCTAAAAATGGGACAAGTGTGATTCAGCAGATAATTTAGAGTTATGAAGGGCTTTCCATTTAAAATAGCGTTCCTTTGTTTAGTCCTTCTTTTCGGGCTCCCAATTGAGGTCTTTGCTCAAGGACTGACCGGAATTCCTCTACTCTCTGTTGAAGAGGGACAGGAAGGAAGTCAGGAGTATACGGTATCGCTCAAAATACTTCTTTTTATGACAGCCTTGACGGTGTTGCCTTCTATTCTTTTGGGCATGACGGCCTTTGCTAGGATCATTATTGTTCTTTCTATATTGCGCACAGCGCTGGGAACCCAGCAAACACCTCCAAACCAAATACTAGTGGCTTTGGCTCTATTTATCACTTTTTTTGTGATGGCACCCACCTTTGACGGGATATACCAGAACGCTTATAAGCCATACTCTCAAAAGACTATAAACCTGGAAGAGGCTTTCGATCGCGCATCCTCAGATATCAAAAAGTTTATGACGAGGAATACGAGGGAAAAAGATCTCCTCGCATTCGCTGACATGAACGGAAACAAAAAGTTTGAAGATGAGGCATCTGTGCCGTGGTCTGTCTTGCTGCCTGCATTTATTACCTCAGAATTAAAGACTGCTTTCCAGATCGGCTTTCTAATCTACTTACCTTTTTTGGTAATAGATATGATCATTGCTTCTATTCTTATGTCACTCGGCATGATGATGCTTAGTCCGATGTTGATATCTTTGCCGTTTAAACTCCTATTATTTGTCTTGGTTGACGGGTGGACAATGACAGTTGGCTCTATAATACAAAGTTATGGGTGATCATGGGTCTGGAATTTGACGGGAACATTGCACAGTTAAAAGATGCGTTTTGGACAATCGTGCTGATCGCAGGACCAGTTTTATTGGCCGCTTTGGTGATAGGCTTACTGATTGGCATCCTCCAGGCCGCCACCTCGATTAATGAGATGACTCTAAGTTTTGTTCCCAAAATCCTCTTGGTATTGATATTTCTAGCAATTTTTTCGAGCTTTATGATGGGCGGGCTTACGGAATACTTTTCTGGAATCTTTGAAGAAATCGCGAACATAAGGTGAGCGATCTGGAAATTCCTGTAAACATAAGCTCAATAGGATTTCCAAATGCCATTGAATGGTTCCTCACCCTTCTTTTGTCTTCTCTTAGGATTGGAGCATTTTTTATCGCGGCCCCACTGTATGGCTCGATGTCTATACCGAGCCAGGTTAAGTTGGTCACAATTTTATCGGTTGCTTTTTTCTTCATGCCAAATGTGGATCTCCAAGCTATCCGCGGCTTTGATGAGAGTACTTTTATTTTATTTATTTTGGGAGAAATACTCATAGGCCTTGCTCTAGGTCTCGTTTTGACGGTGATATTTTCTGCAGCCGCACTTGCAGCCGAGGTTATTGCTGCGACAAGTGGTTTAGGTTTTGCAGCTCAAATCGATCCGAATACGACTGCCCAATCGCCAGTTTTAAGCCAATTTTTTAGTCTTTTTCTGATCACGATATTCCTTACCTTGAATGGGCATGTTGCGGTTATAAACATCCTTAAAAACACCTATGAAGTCGTGCCATTTGGAGGGGCCGATAGAATTTCGGAAACTGCGGAGTATGTCTTCGCATCCGGCAAGGACATGTATTCGTGGGCACTAAAAATTGCACTGCCTTTTGTGTTTACGATTTTTTTGATTAATTTGACGATTGGAATTGTTACGAGATCAGCACCACAACTGAACTTGTTTTCATTTGGTTTTCCAATCACGTTGATATCAATTTTTATCTTACTCTACGTGATGGCGGATATCTTGGGTTGGTCATTTAGAGATTTAATTACAGATTCTTTGAGAAATTTAGCGGATATTTTCGGGAGGAAATAATTCATGGCAGAAAACTCCGATGGTCAGGATAAAATCTTTGATGCAACGCCAAAAAGAATAGAAGATGCAAAAAAAGAGGGACAAGTCCTTACCTCTAAAGAGGTATTTGTCTTATCATCTATGTTTTCGATGATATTGATGGGCCTTTTGTTTTATATTAATTCAAATGAAATTATACGGATGTTTACTCAATACTTTAATTGGAGTGACCGTATTGAAAATATTACATTATTGGGATATTTGAGAGATTTTGAATTTTTTTCGTTTATTTTTATTCTTACAATTATTATTTTACTGCCATTTATTATTACTTTCCTTACGCAATTGATTGTTTTTCGCGAAATAAATTTCGCAACTAAAGCACTTTACTTTAAGTCAAATAGAATAAGTGTCATTCAGGGTTTCAAACGAATGTTTGGGGTCAAAGCGTTTGTTGAATTAGCAAAAGCAATGGCCAAGGTAGTCTTATTACTCTCGCTGGCCGGT
>CAJXEC010000008.1 GCA_913052165.1 uncultured Rhodospirillaceae bacterium | reverse complement strand
GTCAAAGGATTAATTAAGGATGAACCCGAAAATCCTTTTTTTTATGAACTTATGGGTCAGATACTATTCGAACATGGTCGAATATCGGAAGCAAGAAATTCTTATCAAAGAGCACTAAAACTTTTACCAAAAGCTCCCCTAATTATGATTAAGCTCGCTCACTCTATGTTAGAGTTATCAGACCCCCACCTTCTTAGCACCATTAAAAAGCTTGTCACCAGGGCAATTCAAAAAGATCCCAAAAACCACATGGCCTGGCACTTGCTCGGGACTGCATACGATCGTCTAGGGGAACCAGGCTTAGCGGCTCTAGCGTCTGCAGAATATAATCTCTTACTCCAAAGGAAAACCACCGCTCGTTTGATGGCGCAACGCGCCATCAGATTACTTGATATTACCCAACCGGGCTCAAAAAGAGCGTTTGATATCCTTTCAGCGACAAAAGGGGTATCGAAATCAAGGTCACGCTAGCTCCGCTGCCTCTGGCTGATTCATTGGATCCGCGTCTGCAAATTGACTCAAGCTCATGCACTCCTCAAAGATCCGAAGGATCTCCGGATAGCTCGCCAAATTACAGTTAAATCGTTTTGCATTTACCACCTGCGGAACGAGGCAAATATCGGCAACGGTTGGCGTATCCCCGAAACAAAATTGTCCGGTTTCAACGTTTGCTCCAAGGATCAGCTCTAACCCATCAAATCCCTCTTTAACCCAATGTCTATACCAAGCCAACCGCGCCTCTTCCTCGGCTGTTAGTTGATCTCTAAGATAATTCAGCACTGCTAAATTATTAAGTGGATGTATATCACAAGCTATTAGGCCGGCTATCCCCCGAACCTTTGCTTTTCCAAGTGGGTCTGATGGCAAAAGGGGAGGAGCTGGATAAACCTCATCAAGATACTCGATAATAGCCAATGACTGTGTGAGGATATTTCCCTCAATATCGATTGCTGGTACTCGTCCCTGAGGATTTATGCGTTTGAAGTCATCGCTCAGATGGTCTCCCGACTGTAAATTTACAAGGTTATAGTCATAGCTCAGACCTTTAAAATTCATTGCGATGCGTAGACGAAACGCTGCAGAAGAACGAAAGTAACCGAATATTTTCATTTACTGTTCCCAAATGGTAATGGTTTGTTTTTCAAATATAATACTCGCGTAGAGGCGGGAACCCGTTAAAACCAGTTGATGAATAACTAGCCGTGTAGGCACCGGCGCTCAAAAATCTTATTTTGTCTCCTTCTCGTAAGTCCAAAGGGAGCTGGTAATTCGACTGATCGTAGAGTACGTCCATTTCATCACAAGTAGGACCTGCTAATACCACTGGTCCTGTAGCACCTCCATCCCTTGTTGTTTCAATTTTGTATCGGATAGCCTCCCCAATAGTTTCTATCAGCCCACCGAACTTTCCTATATCCACATAAATCCACCGGCGTCCCCCATGTCTTTTTTGAGAAACTAGCACCACCTCCGCCTCTATTACCCCCGCATCGCCGGCTATGTATCTCCCAGGTTCAGCAATAACGCGGGGCACAGAACTTCCAAAATGAAGACATAGAGCCTTTGTAATCTCCTCACATATCTCATTTAGGTTAGGTATACCCTCTTTATACCTCGACGGAAAACCACCACCGATATTGAGTAATTCAAGTTTAATTCCCGACTTATTTGCCTTCAAAAATAATTGAGCAGCTTTTGCAATTGCATCAGCCCATTGCTTTGGCTTGCGCTGTTGAGAGCCCACGTGAAAAGAAATACCCTGAGGTTTTAAACCAATGCGTTTTGCTTTCACTAACACATCAATTACTTCGTCAGGCGCAATCCCGAACTTATTCGAGAGGGGCCAGTCAGCTCCTGCACCACTGGTAAGAAATCGACAGAACACTGCCGCACCAGGGGCTACACGCGATATTTTTTCAACTTCTGCATCACAATCTACAGCGAAAAGGCTTACACCTGCCTGAAAGGCTTCTGCAATAGCGGATTCTTTTTTTATCGTATTACCAAATGAAAGTTGACATGGCTGTGCTCCAACCGCCAAACATTGACGGATTTCAAAGATGCTAGCCGCATCGAAACGACTCCCGAGGGAGAGCAAACTTAAGAGGATTTCCTTGGCTGGATTTGCCTTAATTGCATAAAAAATTTCTACCAAAGGCAGAAACCGGCTTAGATTTTCGTATTGCTCAATAACCAGATCAATATCAACAACCAGGCATGGGCTATCAGGATTGTGCTCTTCTAAAAATTCAATAATTTTTTTATTCATAGGGTCTGGCTTCATTTTCTTACGGACAAAACTTCTAAAATTCAATTTTTAGAAAAGCATTGTTTAAATTTTCTAAAGAACAAATACATTTTTTCAATCTACTTTATCGATATCCCGTTATTTAGAGCCCAAAAGATTTCGTCCTTTATTATGATCAAGTAACTTTTATGAGAATCGACATTTTCTGTCCAAGCCCAATATTTGGTGAGAGTGTTCAATTTTGTCATATGAGCCCTACAGTAATAGCACCTAAAATGAAGATAGAATTAACGGGTGTGTTATTGTCATCCATATTGCGCGCAGTACCCAGCTACTGTATTGCTATAGAAATAAGAAGCGCTGGAAAAATGTATTGAGGCGAAAAAAAACGATAGCAATTTTGAATGGGCCCAACCTCAACTTACTTGGGAGCAGGGAACAAGATATATATGGGCATCAAACCCTCAGTGAAATTGAGGCTGCATGTAAAGAACACGCTAGCGCGGCTGGTTATAGGTTGGATTTTCGACAAACTAATAGCGAAGGACAACTTATTGATTGGATACAAGACCTCTCTAAAGTCGGTGCAATAATTATCAACCCCGCCGCTTATACCCATACATCTATAGCGATTAGAGATGCTTTAATTTCTTGTGATTGCCCGGTTATCGAAGTGCATATTTCTAACGTCTTGAAACGTGAAATCTTCAGACGTGAATCACTTATTTCCGATATTGCCTCGGGAATAATCTGTGGATTCGGCACGTACGGATATATTCTCGCTTTAAATGCGGTAGATGATTTGTTGAGAAATGGAAAATTTATAGATGGGTAAATTTGAAATAGAAGAAACTGCAATTAGAAAGCTTTCCGAACTCCTGAAGGAAAATGATCTTACCGAAATAGAAATTAAAGAAGACAAGAAAACCATCAGGGTTTCCAGATCTCTCCAGTTTGAGAATCACCCGGTAAGTCAAATGGCACCACCGTCGGAGGATCAAACAATAGCCAAGAAGGAAGCATCCACAACTAAGCAAACGGGTGAGGCTGTTTTATCTCCAATGGTTGGTATCGTTTATTTATCTCCAGAACCTGGAGCAGCAAATTTCATTAAACCCAACGACTTAGTGAAAGAGGGCGATACTTTGCTTCTGATAGAGGCTATGAAAACCTTCAATCCATTGCGCGCGCCCCGCTCAGGTAAAATTGTTGAAATTAAAGTGTCTGATAGAACGCCAGTGGAGTTTGGCGAAGAGCTAATAGTGATTGAATAATCCAAAAAAATGTTTGAAAAAGTTTTAATAGCCAATCGGGGCGAAATCGCCCTCCGGATCAATAGAGCCTGCCATGAGATGGGTATTAGCACGGTGGCAGTGCACTCTACTGCAGATGCTGACGCAATGCATGTCCGGTTAGCGGATGAGAGTGTCTGTATAGGGGGGGCAACTGCGTCTGAATCATACCTGAACATTCCAGGAATTATCACAGCTGCGGTGATCACAAATGCCAATGCTATCCACCCAGGCTACGGATTTCTGTCTGAAAGTGCTCGTTTTGCATCCATTGTAGAGGAGCATGGCATTAACTTTATTGGGCCTACAGCAGAACATATTAAGCTGATGGGGGATAAAATCGCCTCAAAATCAAAAGTAAAAGAATTAGGGATACCGGTTGTCCCAGGTTCAGACGGCGAAATCACCGACTTAACAACTGCCCTGAAAGTTTCAGAACACCTTGGCTATCCAGTACTGGTGAAAGCTTCTGCCGGAGGAGGCGGTAGGGGCATGCAAGTCGTTCATGAAAAAAGCGATTTGGAAGCCTCTATCTCACGAGCTCGCGCGGAAGCAAAAGCGGCATTTGGAGATGATGCACTATACCTAGAAAAGTTTCTCGAACGACCCCGTCATATCGAGATTCAAATATTGGGAGACGGCAACAATAATGTAATCCATTTAGGCGAGAGAGATTGCTCGTTACAACGTCGCCATCAAAAAGTCCTCGAAGAGGCTGGTTGCACAATTTTAGACTCAGAGGAGCGTGACACTATCGGACGAAAGGTCTGCCAAGCATTATCAAAATTGGGATATAAAAATGCCGGCACCATCGAGTTCCTCTACGAAAACGGGGAATTTTATTTCATAGAAATGAATACCAGGTTACAGGTTGAACATCCCGTGACTGAGATGGTTACCGGTCTGGATATCGTGAAAGAGCAACTTCGGATTGCTGCAGGCTCATCCCTCAGTCTTTCCCAAAATGAAGTGTCATATCGAGGCCATGCGATCGAATGCAGAATAAATGCAGAGAATGCGGCAGACTTCACCCCCTCTCCCGGTTTGGTCAAGGACTATCATCCGCCTGGTGGTCTCGGAGTTCGAGTAGACTCTGGCTTATATGCAGGCTATCGCGTCCAACCTCATTATGACAGTCTTGTGTCCAAGCTAATTATTCATGGGGAAAATCGTAATGAGTGCGTTATGAGGTTGAGACGTGCCCTTGACGAGTATGTCATTACGGGAATTTCAACGACCATTCCCTTGCATCAAGAAATTATTGCTCAACCGGAATTTTTAGCCGGTGACTATGATATTCATTGGCTAGCAAAAATGGTCGAAAGACGCACAACCCCCTAAATACATGGTGGGCTTAAACCCAGAAATCTTACTACGCGCTTATGCAGAGGGTCTATTCCCAATGGCAGAGAGGCGTGAAGATACAAAACTCTTCTGGGTTGACCCTGAAAAACGTGGGATCATTCCACTTAAATCCTTCCACATACCCAGAAGACTCAAGAAAACTGTTCGCAGTAACATTTATAGTATCAGTTGTGATACGTGTTTCGAGGAGGTTATACGGGCTTGCGCTGACAAACGCCCCGGTAGAGAAGAAACATGGATCAACGATGAGATCGTTAAACTTTACGTCCAGCTTTTCGAGGATGGTAAAGCCCATAGCATAGAAACTTGGCAGAACAACTTGCTTGTCGGGGGGTTATATGGAGTGGCTGTTGGGGGTGCTTTTTTTGGCGAGAGCATGTTTAGTAAAGCAAGAGATGCGAGCAAAGTGGCACTGGTGCATTTAGTAGCTCGCCTGCAACAAGGAGGATTCAAATTACTGGACACCCAATTTGTGACGTCTCACCTTGCGCAATTTGGGGTAGTGGAGATTCACCGTAGCGGCTACCGCCACTTGTTATCGGCAGCGCTCAAAGCTTCGGGGGAATTCAAAAAGGATCTGCCGGAGGCTGCGCTTGAAGCATTAATGCAATCCAAAACCCAAACGTCGTAGACTGGGTGCTCTAACGCCGATAAAGCTGGACTTGAGGCAAACATCCAACCTGAAAATATTCGAGATACCTCGTCTCCATTTCTGATTTCATCTATTTCGATAAACACGGAGGTTTCTGGTGTCTCTTCTGGAGGCCTTTTATAACACGCGCGAACCGTCACTCCCAAAGAACCAAAAACGACAGTAGTATTTACTGGGACTTGAAATCTAGAAATTCTAGCAGTCACCTTGTCTAACCCTTGCAAAACCGCTCCGTCACCCTTTAACACCGACAAATCCCTTTGCTTCACAGATGCAATAATTCGAGACGTATGAACCGCTGTGGTCTGGGCCAAAACATCTGCCCCAAAAAAAAGAAGAATTGAAATAATATAGATTATCTTCAATAGGGTTTTTTCGCTATAACGCGAAGCCTCATATAATCTATAATCCAACGATCATTCTTAAACAAAAAAGGCCGCAACACTTGCTTAATTGCGTCCAATAAATCCGGCCTACGGGTTTCTGCCACAGAAGATAGAAATGGTTCTGCGAACGTTTCCAACCATTTTGCTATATCGCCAGGTAATTCTGTAGGGCGAGGAAAAAGCTCTATTTTACCTATAAGAAAACCGGCTTTTGCGAGCCGTTCAGAGTAATCTTCCTGATCAGGAAAATACCATGAATAAAATTCCCTCCAATCTACACCAAATTCATAAAGGGTAGTCTTTAATGCACCAAGGATACGGTCAATATTGCCTTTCCCTCCCATTTCAGCGACCATTCTTCCCCCTGGCTTCAATGCATTGAAGATACCCCGGATGACCGCATCAGGATCTTTTGACATCCAATGCAGGGCTGCGTTCGACATCACCGCATCGAATTCGTTATCGAAATCTAGACAGTGCCCATCGCAAACAATAGCGTTTAAACCCTTTGACTTAGCCGCCGCTATTTGGTCATTAGACGAGTCGACACCTAACACCTCAACATCAAACTTAAGGAGCTTCTGCGTAAGAGCGCCATCACCGCAACCTAAATCTAGGATGCGTTCACCAGCTTTCGGTTTGAGCAATGATATAAGGGGTTCCCCCAACTTAGCGACAAAACCTGCATTGAAGGCATATCGTTCAGCGATCCAACGCTGCTGAGTAAGAGTTTTACTCATTTCACAGTTTTAGCGCGAGATGTATCTTTTTTTTGATTTGTTTGCGAGAATATCATTCTACCGATAAGAGACACTAGGTCCACTGCCCCTTGAGTGTGCGTCAATTCATCTCCCGCACCCAAATTTTCTTCGTCCGCTCCTGGCTGAATTGATACATACATATCTCCTAACAGACCTGATGAAGTAATCTGTGCAGAGCTATCTTTTGGCAACTTTACCTCCCCAGCAATATGGAAAGTGACAACCGCTAAAAAAGTCTGGGGGTCAAGGGATTGATCAGTAACAGTCCCAACTTTAACACCACCTATCCGCACTTCGCTGCCCCGTTTTAGACCGTCAACGCGATCAAATTTAGCGATTAGCCTATAACCCTCAGGTGTCCTTTGACCCCCCGCAATATAAGCATAGACGCAAAAGCCAATTCCTAACGCCAAAACAGCTGCGCCTGTAAGTGTTTCTAATAACTTATCTGACATATATCGCGTTACCTATAGACCCTTCGAGCGATTCTCTTCGATGGGCTGCCAAGCCTGGTAATCACCAGACGCCTTGGTACGTTCACCTTTATTCAGAACGTGGCCGGGTTGTCTATAGGCTGTATCTGTGCCTGTGGGATTGACCTCATGCATTCGTTGCCACTTTAGAGCCCTAACCCCCGTGTCGTTTGGGGTTAAATCGGTTCGATGATGTAACCACCCGTGCCATGCCGCCGATACGGCTGACCCGTCCGCCTGATTTTTATAGATGACCCAACGTTTCTCTCTTCCATTCCTGGTATGTTTCAGGTCTTTGAAATAACGATTTCCAAGTTCATCCTCACCTACAAAAGTTCCTGAAATCCATGTTAACAAGCGAGTGCCGATAGACATTTCAAACCTCAGATTATTCTTGTGATTCAGTATAACACATTTTTTTTTGAATTCATCCAGAACACTATTTGTTGGAAGTAACCATTTAATCGCCTTTTTTTACTCACTGGTCACACTTAATAAAAAATTTACGCCCAGGAGGGACACGATTGTTTGAAAAAAACCCAGCATGTTGCAGATGATGCTCTCAGGGTAGACTTAAATTTCAAGGCGATGTGCCAAAGTTTGTTTTTCCTGACCGTTTCAATTCGGAGCTTTATTCAAAAAATTTTACAAAGGCTCATAAAACTCCGCAAAGAAACAGTGTTTTTGACTCAAAAAATTATATATGATCGTTATTCAGGCCAAAGTTAAACCTTCAATCAAGTTTTAAAAAATGATTAAAACAGTTGATCAAAGGCTCCAGGATCTGGGGGTTACCATACCAGATAGCCCGCTGCCATCTGCGAATTATGTTCCCTATGCGAAAAGCGGAAATCTTGTATTTATCTCGGGTCAGATCTCAATTGATAATGGCAATCTTATCTCTGGCAAACTTGGTCAGGATTTGGAAATTGAAGAAGGACAGCTCGCTGCCAAGGTTTGTGCTTTAAATATAATCTCTCACCTGCAGAGAGCGTGTAATGGGTCTTTGGATAGGTTAGAACAGGTTGTAAAACTAGGTGGCTTTGTAAATTCGACGTCAGACTTCGTAGATGCACCTCGAGTAATCAATGGGGCTTCAGACTTATTCATTGAAATATTTGGAGAGAAAGGTAAGCATGCGCGGTTTGCGGTGTGCGCCCATTGTCTGCCTAGGAATGCCGCAGTAGAAGTGGATGGGATATTTGAAATCCGGTAAAAATGGCCGCAAGTAAGAAATCGCTAACCCTTGGGGTAATCAACGGCTTAGGCTCAATCTCGAGTCAAGACTGGAACGCATGTGCCGGTGAATCCAACCCTTTCGTATCCTACGAGTTTCTCTCAGCCTTGGAGGACAGTGGCTCGGTTTGTGCCGAAACAGGTTGGCTACCCCAACACATTATTGCAAAAAGTGGAGACGGCGTACTTCAAGCTGCTGTCCCCTGTTACCTTAAAAATCATTCCTATGGTGAATATGTTTTTGACTGGGGGTGGGCAGAGGCCTACGAACGAGCTGGTGGCAACTACTATCCCAAGCTTCAAGTGGCCGTCCCATTTACTCCTGTCACCGGACCTCGGTTATTGGTCCGCGACGGAGAAGATCTAGATTATGCACGAACCAGTCTTATTTCAGGGCTAAAAGATTATGTTTCGGCAAAGCGCGTGTCGTCCTTACACATCACTTTTTGCAATAAACAGGAATACCGTTTCTTCTCAAATTCTGGATTTTTAAAACGGCTTGGAAAGCAATTTCACTGGTATAACCAGGGTTACTCTAATTTTGATGATTTTCTCGACAATTTGACATCGAGAAAGCGGAAAGCAATTCGAAAAGAACGCAGGGCTGCGAACGAGGGTATTAAAATAGAGACACTATCCGGTATAGACCTCAAAGAAAGTCACTTGGATGCTTTTTACGATTTTTATCTCAACACCGTAGACAAAAAATGGGCTCACGCTTACCTAAACCGGGATTTTTTCTCCATATTAAGGGAGCGCTTGGCCGAGAAACTTGTACTTTTTTTTGCGACTAAAAACCGAGAACCAATAGCCGCTGCGCTTAATTTGAGAGGGAGAGAAGCGTTATATGGTCGCAATTGGGGCTGTAGCGTCCAGTGGCCCATGCTTTATTTCGAATTGTGTTTCTATAGAGCGATTGACTATGCGATCGAAGAAAAATTGAGAAGGGTAGAGGCCGGAGCTCAAGGACCGCATAAAATAAGCCGTGGGTACCTCCCCTCGGAAACATTTAGTGCTCACTGGATCAAGCATGACCGTTTTAAGGAGGCTGTCTCAAAATTTTTAGATCAAGAACAAAAAGAAATTCTGGCAGAGATGCTTTTCTTGGAAAAAAGCCGGTCCCCATATAAACAAAGTTAACCTAAGCTGTCACAGATACGCCCTTTTGCTTTCTTCTGATCTTGCTTCTATCACCTTTACCTGGAGGAGCTGTTTTAATGTTTAACTGCAGCCTTCCATCGCTAACACTAATTTTCACTATACCACCGTTTTCTAATTTCCCGAATAAGAGTTCATCTGCTAGAGGCTTTTTTATATGCTCTTGTATTATACGGGCCATGGGCCTTGCCCCAAATTGTTCATCATAACCCTCTCGAACTAGCCAATCCTTTGCCGCTCCATCGAGATCAAAGGTCACGCCTCGACTTTCAAGTTGTGCTTCCAACTGCATAATGAATTTATCAACTACAAGAGTGACAACATCTGGGGGAAGAGGAGAAAAACTCACAGTCGCGTCTAGTCGATTACGAAACTCTGGAGTAAACAGATTTTTTATAGCCTCTTGGTCATCGCCCTCTCGTTTTCCCCGACCAATACCTATGGCTTCTTTTGCCAACTCTGAGGCTCCGGCATTAGTCGTCATAATGAGTATAACATTTCTGAAATCAACATGCTTTCCATTGTGATCAGTCAATTTTCCGTGGTCCATTACCTGGAGAAGAATATTGAATAGGTCTGGGTGAGCTTTTTCAATTTCATCGAGCAAAAGCACAGCATGAGGATGTTGATCAATCGCATCCGTAAGCAACCCGCCTTGGTCAAAGCCGACATAACCAGGAGGGGCCCCTATTAATCGGGATACCGTGTGCCTTTCCATATATTCAGACATATCGAATCTGACCAACTCGATTCCCATTGTAAGCGCAAGTTGTTTGGCCACCTCTGTCTTACCGACCCCAGTTGGGCCAGAAAACAAGTAGCAGCCAATCGGTTTCTCGGGCTCTCTGAGCCCAGCACGGGACATCTTTATGGCTGTCGAAATCGATTCGATTGCCAGTGTCTGCCCAAATACAACTGTTTTTAAATCACGCTCAAGGTTAAGCAATGTTTTTTGGTCCTCTCTCGAGACACTTTTGGGGGGAATTCGAGCGATTTTTGCTACGACCGCTTCCACATCTTTCACCCCTATCATCTTCTTTCTCTTACTTTCCGGTAATAATTTCTGTGCTGCTCCAACCTCATCAATCACGTCGATGGCTTTGTCTGGTAATTTTCGATCATTTATATACCGGGCAGCCAATTCGACAGCCGTTCTGATAGCCTCAGCTGTATAACGTACTCTATGGTGTTTTTCGTAGTAAGGCTTAAGTCCGCGCAGAATCTTTACCGCATCATCAATCGATGGTTCATCGACATCAATCTTTTGGAAACGACGGACCAAAGCCCTGTCTTTCTCGAAATAAGATCTATATTCCTTGTAAGTTGTGGAGCCGATACATTTAAGTGATCCATTTTGCAACGCCGGCTTCAGTAAATTTGAAGCATCCATGGAACCACCACTTGTTGCTCCAGCCCCGATAACGGTATGGATCTCATCTATAAATAAAATTGCATTCTCACAGGTGTCGATCTCATTAATCACAGCTTTTAATCGTTCTTCAAAATCGCCACGATAACGAGTGCCAGCCAGAAGAGCTCCCATATCCACCGAATATATAATTGCGTCCGCTAAAACATCAGGGACCTCCCCTTTTACGATCCTAAAAGCCAAACCTTCTGCCAACGCCGTCTTCCCGACTCCGGCATCACCAACGTATAAAGGGTTATTTTTCGTTCTCCGACAGAGCACCTGAATAGTCCGTTCTATCTCTTGAGACCTTCCAATCAGGGGATCGATTTTTCCATCTCTTGCTTTTTGGTTTAAATCGACGCAATAGGCCTTCAGGGCTTCAAGCTTCTCCTTTGTATTCTCGACTTCCTGCTCAGCCTCTTCGTCCGCTCCATGCGGCACTCTCTCTTGAGATCCACCTGGCACTTTTGCAATCCCGTGAGATATATAATTCACCGCGTCAAACCGTGACATATCCTGCTCTTGCAGAAAAAATACGGCATGCGACTCCCTCTCGGAAAACATAGCTACAAGAACATTAGCGCCGGTCACCTCTTGCCTACCGGATGTCTGAACATGGATCGCCGCTCTTTGGATTACTCTCTGAAAACTAGAAGTTGGCTTTGGGTCCTCATTCCTGTTAATCACCATGTTGTTGAGTTCGTTATCCAGATAATCAGATAATTGCTCTTTGAGTTTGCCGATGACTACCCCACAAGCCTTCAATACCGCAATACAATCTGTATCGTCCGTGAGTGATAAAAGAAGGTGCTCCAAAGTCGCGAATTCGTGACTACGTTCCTTTGCGAGAGCCAGAGCCTGATGAAGGCTCCTTTCCAAATTACGAGAAAGCATAACTTATTCCTTTTCTAACGTGCATTGGAGGGGATGCTGGTGCTCTTTCGCTAACTCCATCACCTGACCGACCTTTGTTTCAGCTACCTCAAAGGTATAGACCCCGCAAATCCCAACACCTTTTTGATGCACATGCAGCATGATTTTTATAGCCTCTTCATTAGCTTTCGAGAATACTCTTTCAAGAACCATCACAACAAATTCCATCGGCGTATAGTCGTCGTTTAGCATTACAACCCGGTACATCGAAGGTTTCTTGGTTTTAGGCTTTGATTCAAGGACTACTCCGGTGCCCGAATTATTGCCTTGATTATCGTCAAGATCTTCATTGCCCATTTTTAGATTAAAAAACAGAAAACTTTCCTTTCAATCACCTCAACGAACGCAGCATTTAAATAATATTGAAACCAGACGTAAGGTCAAACAACAAAGCTCAGCGACAAACTTAAAATAGGACTAATAAAAATATCTAGTAATGGTAAGGTAGGCACCTCCCTGTAAAAAAACCAGCGTGTGTTGAAGATTCTTAGGCACTCCAATATTTTACTGGTTGTCTGTGGCTGATTTCACCATGCTTTAAGGGTCAACGGTCAGGAAGAAATTGCTAATTTCCTCTATCTTTTCACTGATGTTTCTTTTCATCGCATTCACGGCTGATGCCCGGCAATATGCGTCAATCATTGTCGATGAGACCAATGGCTCAATCCTTCATGCGGAAAATCCCGACATGAGGACTTATCCAGCCTCGTTAGCAAAAATAATGACCCTTTATTTAGTTTTTGAACAATTACGTAACGGCCAGCTTGGGCTGAATCAAAGGTTGGAGGTTTCCGCCAGAGCCGCTAATCGCCCCCCGTCAAGGCTGGGGCTTAAAAGGGGACAAAAGATTAGAGTTAAAGATGCGATTAACGCACTAATCACAAAATCCGCCAACGACGTTGCCACGGTTGTAGCTGAAGCAATAAGCGGCACCGAAAAACGATTTGCTATTTTGATGACCAAACGAGCCCGAGAGTTGGGTATGAGTGCCACAACATTTAAAAATGCATCTGGACTACCTCATCGCCGACAAGTGACAACAGCAAGAGACATGGCCCGGCTGTCTATTTCAATTTGGCGCAATTTCCCGAAATATTTTTCGCTTTTCTCCCAGAAAACATTCAAATTTGGCAGAAGAAAGTTTCGAAACCACAATAACCTTCTTAGGCGTTACAAAGGAACAAATGGCATCAAAACCGGCTTTATTAATAGCTCGGGTTATAATCTTGCAGTATCTGTGCAACGCGATGGCCGTAGGCTGGTTGGCGTCATATTCGGAGGCAAAACGACTGCAAGAAGAGATAACAAAATGATAAGGCTTTTAGGCCGAACGGTGAAAATGATGTCCCGGCACGATCAAATGGTTAAAAGGAATGCGCTAGCACTATCTAATGCTCAGTTCAGGGCCAATCAAAGGGTAAGATTTCCAACCCTTTTAAGCGAGCAATCAAAATCATCGGAAAAATCATGGGGCATTCAAATCGGGGCCTTCATGACTTTCTCACAAGCGTCACGTGCCGGGACTAGAGCTATGCAAGTTTTTACATCACTCGCCAAAACACCGCTGGTCGTAGAAAAAATCTTCAGGGCGAATAAAACGCTCTATCGAACAAGGTTTCTAGGTATGAGCAAAGATAGAGCTTTAGATATTTGTCAAATTCTTATTAGAGAGCGGACCAGTTGTGAACTAGTCAAGAACGAGTAAAAAAAAAACGAGTAAAAAATATTTATGAAAGATTTAGAGTGCGGAGGTCTTGACCCCATGTCGCGATAACTGATGCTTTAGTGTATCTTGCAACCTTTGTAATCCACGTTGGCTGTTGGATTCACACCTGGCCACCAAAACAGGCTCGGTATTTGATGCGCGAAGTAACCACCAACCATCATTGGTTTGGACTCTTATCCCGTCAACATCAATAATTTTAGCATTACTCTCTCGGATCGAAGACAGAACGCTATTAACAACGTCGAACTTTCGGTGATCTTCACAAGCTATTCTTATCTCGGGGGTATTAAAAACTTCCGGCAGCTCTGCGCGGATTTCTGAAAGCGGCTTATTCTGTTTTCCTAAATAACTTAGTAATCTTACCGCTGCATAAAGCCCATCATCGAAGCCAAACCACTTATCAGCAAAAAAAATATGGCCGCTCATCTCACCCGCTAGTGGAGCTCCTGTTTCTATCATTCTAGACTTGATAAGTGAGTGACCAGTTCGCCACATCTCTGGTTTCCCGCCCATCTTCAAAATTTCATCGAATAGGATCTGGCTAGCTTTTACATCCGCAATGATCGTCGAATTAGGTTTTGAACGAAGCACATCAGCAGCAAACAGCACCATTAATTGATCCCCCCAAAGAATCTCCCCTTGGTCGTCTATCACCCCTATTCGATCGCCATCCCCATCAAAAGCAATTCCTACGTCGCAGCTGCGCTCAGCCACCTCTGTTTGCAACTGCTCTAAACACTCGGGAACAGTAGGGTCTGGATGATGATTAGGAAAATCACCATTTACTTCGGAGTTTAGGGGGTAGTGAGTCCCTGGCAAACTTTCGATCAGCTTCTCCATTGCAGGTCCAGCAGCACCATTCCCCGAGTCCCAAGCCACTTTAAGTCCCCTGGGACTTGTGTAATCATTGAGAATTCTGGCAACATATTTTTCAATGATTTCGCAATTGTGACTGTTACCCGACCCAGAAACCCACTCATTTTTTTCCGCAACAGCCCCTAAGTTCTGAATGTCTGGACCGAAAAATGGTCTACCAGACAGGACCATTTTAAAGCCGTTAAAGTCTGGCGGATTGTGAGATCCCGAGACCATAATGCCAGCGTCGGCAGCCATGTCATGGACAGCAAAGTATAGCATTGGCGTACCACCCAAACCGATCCTGATTACTTCCAGACCGCAATCGGTCAGCCCATCAACCAACGCTTTTTCAAAACCGGGACTGCTGTGACGTCCGTCATATCCGACTGCCACGGTCCGTCCCCTATTTTGCGACACAATTGACCCGAAAGACCGACCGATGGCATACGCGTCTTCCGCAGAGAGCGTTTCCCCGACAATTCCGCGAATATCGTACTCTCTCATAATGGATTGGTGGAGTGCGTGCGCTGCCATTACGACCCCGGCTGCAAAATTGGAGCTCTCCCAATACTGAAATACACAAAACCTGCGTCCTTCATGTTTATTGGGTCATATATATTTCTGAGGTCGACAATAACAGGACTCCTCAACAAAGAGCGCACGCGACCTATGTCCAAGCTTCTAAACTCATTCCATTCTGTAAGGATAATTAGAGCGTCTGCATCAACCATCGCCTCGTACGGGCCCGAACAAAATTCAACATTTTGAAATAAATTCATCGCTTCTTTCATGCCTTGGGGATCATAGGCACGGACATTTGCTACGCCTTTAGCCTGAAGCTCCGGTATGATTGCAAGACTGGGGCTATCGCGCATATCATCAGTATTGGGTTTGAATGTCAGCCCAAGCACAGCAAGTGTTTTTTCGGAAACCGAGCCTCCGCAAGCGCCAATTATCTTATGGGCCATATTTATTTTTCGTTTTTCATTAATGTCCACGACGGTCTCAACAATTCTGACCGGACTGTTCGCAGACTCCGCTGTTTTGACGAGGGCCAAAGTATCCTTCGGAAAACACGACCCCCCATAGCCTGGTCCCGCATGCAAAAACTTGCCCCCAATGCGGCCGTCTAATCCTATACCCTTTGAAACATCCTGTATATTAGCCCCTATTCGTTCACATAAGTCGGCGAATTCGTTTATGAAGGTAATTTTTGTCGCTAAAAAAGTGTTCGCGGCATATTTGATTAACTCTGCGGTCTCCAGGTCCGTCTCCACAATGGGCGTATCTGATAAAAAAAGGGGTCTGTAAAGCTCTCGAAGCATCATAAGGGCACGCTCAGTCTCTGCCCCGATCACCACCCTATCAGGGTGCATGAAATCATTTATAGCTGCTCCTTCACGTAGGAATTCTGGGTTAGAAACCACATCGATTGTGTCCTCGTCGGCAATCTCATACACAATACGTTTAATTTCACGTCCTGTTCCAACTGGCACCGTGGATTTAGTGACGACTACGGTGTACCCGTCCAACGCTTCAGCAATTTCTGCCGCCGCTGAATAGACAAATGTGAGGTCTGCATATCCATCTCCCCTCCGACTGGGCGTGCCTACCGCTATAAAAACAATATCAGCATCCGCGACGGCTGATTTCAGATCCACAGAGAAGCGGAGTCTGCCCGAAACGGTGTTAGAACAGATTAGATTATCCAGACCAGGTTCATAAATAGGGCATATCCCATCTCGTAGGCCTCGAATTCTCTCTTCGTCCTTGTCCACGCAAGTAACCTCAACGCCAAATTCGGAAAAACAAGCTCCGGACACAAGGCCGACATACCCGGCGCCGATTATCGCGATTTTCATCTCATCGATACTTTCTTTTTAGTTCCACTATGCATTCCTCTCCGAGGAATACTTCCCAATAAGTTCTCTCATTGGTTCTTTCATATCAGATCGATCCAAAGAAAACGCTATATTTGCTTCTTGAAAACCGACCTTATCTCCGCAATCGAAGCGTTGGCCATCAAATCGGAAACCATGAAAAGGGAAAGTACCAACCATACTAGATAACGAGTCTGTTAACTGTATTTCTCCCCCGATGCCAACAGTTTGGCTATCGAGGAAATCGAATACCTCGGGCAGCAAAATATATCTTCCAATCACTGCAATATTTGATGGCGCTACCTCCGGCGAGGGCTTTTCGATGATTCCCTCAACCTCGACTAGGTTACGATCCCAATTCCCAGGTTCAATTATGCCATACCTATCAGTATGTTCAGGAGAAACTTCCTCAACCGCAATAATATTTCCACCCACATTTTGATAATGATTTGACATTTGAGCTAAGCATGGAACATGTGATTTTATCAGATCATCAGCAAGTAGAACTGCAAAGGGTTCATTACCCACCAGGTTTCGCGCACACCAAACGGCGTGCCCTAATCCCAAAGCTTGTTGTTGTCTGGTAAAAGCGACCTGCCCTGGTTTGAAAGCAGAATGAGAAATCACAGCTTCTCGGTTTTTGCCCTTGTCTAACATCTGAGCCTCAAGCTCCAATGAAAGATCAAAATGGTCCTCAATTGCTGCTTTCCCGCGACCAGTGACGAAAATAAACTCTTCAATCCCGGCAGCTTTTGCCTCATCCACCGCATACTCAATTAGAGGTTTATCTACTACGGGCAGCATTTCTTTCGGCATTGCCTTGGTCGCAGGAAGGAAACGGGTCCCCAACCCTCCAACCGGAAAGACTGCCTTACGGATTGGTTTAAACATCAGTTACCCAAAAATTATCACAAGGGTGGTTTTCTAATTGCTCTCTAAGACACATTGATTTCCTCCCCATGATCAGTTTTGACATAGGAAAGGTGAACAGAGCAAGTTATCTAATCAAGACCGCAATAAAAGCTCTTTGGCTTCATTCAGCTTTGTCGCGAAGTAATTTGATCCACCTTGATCGGGGTGGTGCAGCTTCATCTTTTCTCGATGAGCTAGCTTTATCTGCGAGGCCGTCGCCCCTTCCTTAAGACCCAGAATTTCAAGAGCGTCTACTCTGCTCATAAAATTGGATGAGGCTTCAGTTGGACCTTTTCTTCCTTCATCTTTAGACCGCCAGTCCGATCCATGCACTCGATCCAGATAAGCCTCAATTAGTGCCTCGGACTCCGGGTCCTGAAGGCGACATTCTCTCAGCAGCTCACAGAGTTGATCCTCAGTCAATTCTCCCAAACGGTTCCCCTCAAACTTCCCTTTGAGCACCAATCCATCTAAATTCCCCGTGTCATGATCTAGGCTCATTTTTAGATATTTCGTTTTCACGTCAGTGTTAGCCCCAACAGATGGCCCGTTAAGATTCCTTAAATATTGGCGTAGCTGTCGCCAACGAAGGAAAATAGGCAGGATAAATGATGCCGCTGCTGCAGCGTAACCTATGCCCCCTCTTATGGCGATCAAACCGAGCAATCCAATAAAAGCAAAAGCAAAGACGTATAGTAAAATCTTGATCGCCTTACGGGGATCAAGTTTCAGAAGGCCTCTAAAAAAAACAAACCCTCCGACAATCAAAGCGAGACCAAAAATTAGCCACGACATCTTATTTTACCTGGGACGTTAGCCGAGCAACCGCCTGACGGTTCTGCCCACCGAAATTTTCTAACGCCTTTCGGCCGCCACTCGCAAAAACTGCCACAGCCGCTAACAGCGACTTTAATTCTTCTGCAGAATTTATATCAAAGTGACAATGCGCACCCCCAGTCAATCTAGCGAATTGCCTAAAACCCATAGTTGCCGCTTGATCATTTCCCTCTTGAAACACAAAAATTGGAACCCCCCGCACACCGAGTTTGCCAGCCAACTCACACAGCTCATCGATATCCTCTTCAATGCAATCACCCACAAAAATTAGAGCATTCACCCGTTTTTTCTCATTTTGTCGAAGTGTATGTTTTAGAATCTTGCGGATTTGAGTCCGCCCTCCAAGACACATGACCGCAGCCATTTTTTGCACGAGGGCAGCTGAGGAATTTACCCACGGGCTCGATTTACATTCACCAAAACCTCGGTAAAAAGCAAGCTGAACACTCAGACCGCCTAGGGCCTCAGTCGCAAAAAACATTTCGCTCTGAATATGACATGCTTTATCCCAAGTAGCCTCTCTGCTCGCAGTCGCGTCCATTGAAAAGATGAGTCTGCCCTGCCCTTCACCACCGCCCACCGACGGGGTTGAAGCTAGTTGCCTGAGAAAACCATCAACGTCGCCATTCAATTCTGACGCGGGCAAATTCGCTTTGTCTTTTCTCATCTTAATGAGAGAAGATAGGTGGTTATGCAGGAGTATTCCACCGAAATTTATTGTCGTTTTTAAAAATCTCTACTCCTAGAGACAATTTCTAAGCTTCCGGCCGACCCTACGAGAATAATCAACCTTGTGGACGAACTCTCTTTCCGAGAGAAGCACTTTTTATAATCGCTTCCAGGACCGCAGACCCATGGACCATCTCTGCTGGAGTTATCGGATAAGGCGCTTGACCAAGCGCCGCCATCGCGAAAGCTTCCAACTCGCCAGT
Organism: uncultured Rhodospirillaceae bacterium; assembly: GCA_913052165.1. Classification (GTDB taxonomy): domain Bacteria; phylum Pseudomonadota; class Alphaproteobacteria; order MPNO01; family UBA2964. Next base: position 22,748 of record CAJXEC010000008.1, on the reverse strand, counting down.
TATCGAGGGCATGTGGGGATATGGACTGTCTGTAAAAAATTGAGTTTCTATCTCTCCCCCACGGCATATCGCAAGAGTTTTATTATCGGTAGCCTCGGCCCAACCTCCGGTGCCAACTACACGAAGCTGCCAAATCCTTGGAGAGGAAGCAAGCGAAACGAGCGTGCCTGTCATACCCCGCTCAAATCGAATTACCGATGCTGTCGCATCGTCAATGTCGCACGGAATGGCCCGGCGAGTGCTATAGCAATCAACTTCTTCTATTCGACCTCCCATATGAATCATACAGTCCAAAGCATGTATTCCCAGTGAAGTCATTCCTCCGGCGGGACTCTCATTACGCGAATCCCTCCAGGTCAAAGCGGTCCCGCTCAAATCGGAGGACTGATTTCCATCAATATGCAACAAGGTTCCGAGTTCCCCGCTTTCTACAAGTGCCTTAAGTGCGATTATATTCTCCATGAAACGGCGGTTATGTCCCAGGGCTACAACGACGCCCGCTTTCATGCAGGCATCTACCGCCGCCTGCGCTGATTTGGCATCCAGTGTAAATGGCTTTTCAGAAAACACATGTTTTCCAAAGCTAGCGGCCTTCATAATTTGGTCTGCATGTTGACTGTGAGGGGTGGCCAATACGACGGCGTCAATATTGCTATCTCCAATAACTTCTTCGTAGGTGTCCCTAAGGTCGATATTATTTTTTTTACAGTAGTCCACGGCGTTTGATTTGGTTCTGGTGATGCCAGCCACAAAACTAATATTGCTACTCGACCCTTGAACAGAATCGACCAGATTTTGACCCCAGCGGCCCAGTCCAACTATTGCTGCATTGATCATAGATAAATCTCCCCAACGATTTACAAAAGAACTATACATTTACCTCCGTTGATAAGCCACTGGTTGACGACCAATGCATCCAACAACATGATCCATATCTGATCAGGTAAACAGGGAGTAACCCTAATGGCGGCGAAACGGCCAGCATACAAAGCTAAGCAAACGATGTCCGAAAAAGTGATAAAAAACAAAACATCCAAATATAAATTTATCAAGGTCTTGAAACGGAATAAAATTTGCCAAATCCAGCTCGACCGCCCTGATTTTCTCAACGCCATGAACATAGAAATGGCCCAGGAAATTACCGATACACTGATTGATGTTGAAATGGACCGCAAAATACTTGCTGTTGTGCTTTGCGGAAACGAGAGAGCTTTTTGCGCAGGTGCTGATCTTTCTCGAATGAAATCAAAAAAGAATGAACTATTCGACGTTTATCGGTCCCGTTTCAATCACATGCCCAATAGAATTCTCTATCAGGTCCTTTGTTATTACACCAAACCGGTTATTTCAGCGGTTGAAGGCTACTGCCTTGGCGGAGGGTTTGAAATCGCAATGTGGGGTGACTTCATCGTTGCTGGAGAAGGAGCTCAATTTGGTTTGCCGGAAGTGCGTCACAGTCTGATACCTGGTGGTGGTGGCACACAAAACCTGCCACGACTTATTGGGCCCGGTTTAGCAAAAGAATTGATCTGGACCGGACGCCGTATCACTGCGCAAGAAGCTAAGGAATATGGTATCGTAAATCACGTAGTACCCAAGGGGACTGCCCTCAAGAAAGCCCGAGAAATTGTCGGGGAAATGGAACAAAATGGCCCACTCGGGATTATGATGAGCAAGCAAGCAATAAATCGCGGGTTAGACCAGAGCCGTTTCAACGGATTTTTAGCCGAGGGCGACTTAGCGCATATGTTAAATTTTTCTGAGGATCGGCCCGAGGGTCTCAAAGCCTTTGCAGAACGAAGAAAACCAAAATTTAAAGGACAATAGAATGGCAAAGCGCGATGGTTTGAGAGGGTTCATCGGCGGAATGAACCAATCTGGTGAAATCCAAACCCGTGATCTTTCCAAACGAAAAAATCGTGGCGCTCCAAAATCTTCTTTAACACGGAACACTCGAGATCAATCCATAAGGGGTTATTTGTCGAGGTTGGAGCGGGCAGGAGAAATTGTTTGCATAGAAAAAGAGGTGGATCCTCAGGAAAATATGGGGGCCATACAATGGCGAGCGTATGATGAACTCGGTAAAGCTTCACGGTTTACAAACATAAAGGGTTTTCCCTCGTGGGAGGCCTGCAGCCAAATTCTTACAGACCGAAACAAATGGGCTTTAGGATTAAACCTTACCCCTGACGAAATCCTCCGAGCCATGAGCAAAAAACTGAAAAATCCTATAGAACCTGAACTTACCTCCGGTCCTGGTTCACCTTGTAAGGAGGTTATTAAAAAGGGCGATGCGGCATCACTTCTGGATATTCCTGCCGTTATACAATCAGAGCGCGACGGTGGGGCGTTTATCTCTGCAGGAATGGCGATCTTGAAAGATCCTGACACCGGCCTGCGAAACGTATCAATTCATCGAATGCAGGTGTTTGACGCCAAACACTCCGGGTTCATATTGTTACCGCGGCAAGCAAGACGCATTCATGAAAAATATCTTAAACAAGGGCGAAATACGCCGGTAGCTGTGGTCGTTGGCTCACATCCCGCAATATTTTTTGGTTCTGCTTACACAACAAGTTTCGGCGTAGATGAATTATCCATCGCTGGCGGTATTCTTGGAGAACCCGTGAGAATGGTGAAAGCAGAAACAGTCGATGTCGAAGTCCCTGCAGATGCCGAACTAGTATTAGAGGGTGAAATCCTCGTTGGCGAGAGGAGGTATGAAGGCCCCTATGGTGAGGTTCCAGGAACATACGCAGAGGCAGAGGATGCGGAGGTATTCAGAGTGACCGCCATTACGCATCGTAAGGATCCCATTTACTATTCTCTGCACAGCGGATTGCCGACCACATGCGCCCAAGCAACGACCGGATTTGGAATTGAAATAGCGACTATGGAACACTTATCCAAAGTTGAAGGTGGGATGGACATCCATGATGTAAGGGTCCTTCCGGCAGGTGGTTTGATGCTTCTAATAATTAAAATTACGCCAAAAGTTGAAGGGCAGGCAAAAACCGCATTAATGGCCGCGTTGTCCGGACCATATTTACACCCAAAACTCGCAATAGCCGTGGACGATGATATTGACGCAAGTGATTTGCGTCAGATTATGTGGTCCATGACAACCCGTGTTCATGCTGAACGAGACATAGGCATGATAAACAACACTCGAACTTTTGCCCTTGATAAAATATCTCCGATTGCTGAGGATGGAGGCCAATTTGAGAGGTTAGGAACTAAGTGGTTTATAGATGCGACAAAACCAGCTCTTTCTCACCCTGAGAAAAGAGCCAATTTTGATCGCGCAATGCCAAAAAACTTTAGTTCAACCAATATCCAGGATTTTTTCCCTAAAGATGTATTGGTTTAATCCATGAACGAAATTCAGAATCAAATCTTTGACTATGTGATTATAGGAGGAGGCGCCGCAGGTTGCGTTGTAGCTGCCCGTCTGTCCGAAAAAGCCTCGAACAAAGTGCTGCTGGTTGAGGCCGGAGAGGATTTTCAGCCAGGGACTGAACCTCAAGAAATTCGGGATACCTTTGCGGGATCCGCCCACTCCAGTCCAAGGTTCACCTGGGTAGGTCAAGAGGTAGCATGGCCGCCGCGTCCCGGTAATGCACCCGATAATAGAAAACGAGTTCGCTATGCGCAGGGGCGCGTAATAGGCGGTGGTTCTTCAGTAAATGGAATGATATCGATCAGAGGAGTTCCCTCAGATTATGATGGCTGGGAGGCCGCGGGTGCAAAGGGGTGGGGCTGGGATGGAGTCTTACCTTATTTTAAAAAACAAGAAACCGATCGAGATTTCAATGGACCTCTCCATGGTCAAGAGGGGCCAATGGGACTACAGCGAGTATTTGAGGAACGGTGGCCCGGTTTCACAAAAGGTTTTATAGACGCGGCTCGGGAAGATGGTTGGAGAGATCTAAAAGACAAAAACGCCAATTTCGGCGATGGTTTTTTCCCCGTAGCGGTTGCTCACAACGATGGCAGAAGAACTTCAACCGCGACAGCTTATCTCACCAGGGATGCTCGTTCCCGCCGAAACCTAACTATTATAGACCAAACTCGGGCTATGCGCATATTGCTGGACGGAAAAACAGTCACTGGTGTTCGAGTGATCCGTAATGGGGAAGAATTTGCAATCAAGGCAAAAGAGGTAATCGTTTCCTCCGGCGCACTTCACTCACCTGCGCTGCTCCTTAGATCCGGGATCGGACCTGCGGCTGAACTGAAAGAGTATGGTATTTCAGTTGTAGCCGATCGCCCAGGGGTTGGGAAAAACTTGATGGAACATCCTGGAGTCAATTTTGGCTGTTACATGACGCCTGACTCTCGTTTACCTCACGGATTGAGGCTACCGATGTACGCGGGGCTCCGCTGGTCATCAGGTGTAGAGGGGTGTCCTCTCGGAGACATGTACATGATACCCATGAACAAGAGTTTCTGGCACTCGATTGGAGAGAGGATAGGCCTGATCATGTTATGGGTGAATAAGAGTTATTCAACCGGGGAACTAACCTTGGATCCCAAAGATCACATGGCCACACCCCTTGTAGACTTTAACATGCTCTCTGACCAGAGAGACCTTGAACGCCTCAAAATTGGAACACGAATGATGATCAAGCTAAGCCGACTAAATGCGCTTCAAAGATCGGTTACCGAAGTTTTTCCCATCAGTTACAGTGATAGAGCCAGGCGTTTTGCGGTATTTTCTAGATGGAATCAATTCCAGACCTTCGTAGGAGGTCAAATTATGGATCTCTCTGGTCCTATTAGAAGGATGCTGATAAGCCGATTAATTTCTGACAATCTCTCTATCAGTGATATTGAAAATGATGAAACTGTAATGGTTGAATGGATCAAGAAGACCGTACTAGGCCATTATCACGCTTCCTGCACTTGTCATATGGGCGGCGCCGACAATCCAATGGCCGTTACAGATCCAAAAGCCCGTGTATATGGCGTCGATGGTCTGCGTGTCGCAGACGCCTCAATTATGCCCGCGGTGCCATGCGCAAACACAAATTTTCCAACAATTATGATTGGGGAGAAAGTGGCGGCCAATATTCTCGAGAGTTAGAAATTCTCTCTATAAAATAAAGCTGACTGCCCCTTGGGCTCCAAGTTCAGTATTATCTAAAATTGCTCTGCGCTTTCGAATTTTTAATTTCCGCCCTTCGACCTTTAATATGTAGTGATAATGGCCGACAAAGTGGCGGATATCATAGCCATAACGAAATCTATAAACCGAAAAATTGGCAGCAGCATGAATATCCGCCCCTTGGAGTTTTGTAATACGCACATTTGAGATCATTCGCCTTGTGCGACTGCGAGGGGACTCGGCATGGGCCTCTGGATCATTGAGCCTTTTTATCCGTGCCTTTATGCGATTAAAATCATCAGCTATGAGAAAAAGTGCATCTCCAGTTTTCGACAGTGGCGCATCAGTCGATGGAACCTCATATTCGGCATCATCTGTAAGAAGTTCGAGCCAGTCTTCCAACCGCCAACGGTCAAGTAAAGCGGCTTCTTCATAGAGGAAATCCTCTATTTCAGCGCGAGTTATGGAGTCCGCAGTGACCATTATGCCGCTTGAGTCATGAGCTTGTTCCACTGACGCCAAAATGTTCTGAGATGCAGCTCATCGGTATTTAGCTGCTCGCCCTCCTTGTCTATTCCCCGCGTCATTTCAGACCATTCGAGCTCTTTCCAAGTTTGAAGACCTAACTGGACGGACTCTAACGCCTCAACGTCATCGGGGGTCGCGAAACCGCCTGGCCCGTAAAATGTCAAGAAGCTATCCAAGCGTCGAGCCCTGGCATTTTTAGTTTCCTCAACGGGACCTAAGGCCCAAGCAGTTACCTTCATTTTATCTGCGGCCAACGGCCAAAACGCCCGGATCGTCACAGAAGATCCATCGTTTATTACAAGGTTCGGAAAAATCACCAGATTTCTATTAGTATCCGCCACGCGAGCGGCCCTCTCTTCGCCGAGCCGTTCTACGAGTTCCTGTCTTATTTGCTCTATCTCTTCCTTGGCTGACTCACCGTAAATCGAAATCCATTTCGCCACAGGGCGACCCCTGAAGTTAATATTGTCTATAACCGCACAGCCGTTGCCGAGATTTTTTCCCACACCATGCGTCGGCAACAGCAAGCCTTGCCCTTTGGGAGCTCGGATTTGAACCCCAGAGTCCTTCATATAATCAAGCCAAGTTTTATGAGTGGACACCAAATGGTAGTCATCAAAGCTATTCTCTACGAGTAGCTTCCAGTTTGCCTTGATATCATACTCTTGGGTGCCCTCGACAATCTCCATTCGGCCAGAGGGAGACTGCTCGACAACAAGGTCAATATAGTCTTTTGCATCTCCAAGATACTCGTCTAGGGTCATGATTTCTGAGTCAAAGCTAATGAACCAAAAATCTCGATACCCCTCCACCCTTGGTGGTTCGCGCAGGGAGAGTCGTTCCTTATTAAAATTAGGAGGGTAGGAGTCCTCTGCAGGCACCGTTTTTAATCGTCCATCACAACCATAAGTCCAACCGTGGTAGAAGCAGTAAAATCGCCGCGCGTTTCCAAATCTCTCGCGGCACACCTGGGCACCCCGATGAGCACAGGAATTAAGGAACACTCTGACCTTGTTATCCTCGTCTCGGCAAAAAATTACCGGGCGGCCACAAACGTTCCGGGTTTCAAAATCTCCAACATTCGGAATTTCGGAAGCGTGCCCGCAATAAATCCAACTTCGATCAAAAACTTTTCTTCTCTCTTCATCAAGTATAGATGGATCCGAGAGAGTCCGACGATTGAGCCTAAAAATCAGATTTTCAGGGTCATCAATAATAAAAGGATCTTGTTCACTCATTACAAAAAAGTCTCACTGGTTTGCGGAGCTATACGGCCGCCGTGGGACCAGTATTTCTAGAAGGTTACCCCCAGGGTCTATAATGAAAAATCTATCTTGGTGAAAATCTCGTTCCAGTGAGAGAGCGGGCTTAGCTTCTATGATCTCTACCCCGGCATCAGCAAACTTCTTTTTCACAGCTATCAAGTCATCCACTTGAAAAGCGAGGTGATTTCGCAGCGCATTATCCTCTGATACATCTCGAAAGCTAGTGCCCCTGGCGACCCCGACATGAAGTTCGTACCAGGGTTCTTCCGAAACACAAAAATGACCGCCGCCCGGTCCTAAGCTGTCGGGTTTCTTGAGTGGCCTAAAACCAATCAAATCTCGATAGAAGGATAACGCTTGTTCCTCTCGATCTGGCGGGACTTGTAAATTCATATGATCCACACGTTTTAACATCTTCTTATTCAAGCCCCTTAAACACTGTCGAAACCAAAGATCTTTAAACATTCTTCAATCTGACACTCTTTGCCTATATTCACCTTACATGGCACTCTCCAGATCATGAAAAATATAATGAAATTTGCAAAAAACCCAGAGGAACCTGGGAATAAACTTAATAATCAACGCGGACCGGCAGACCTACGTGAGTGGTTGTCTTTGGTAGAGAGAGATGGAGGTCTGCTTACGATCGACGCGCCTGTCTCAGCAAATGAGGAGCTCGCAGCTACGACCTACATGGCTGCTCAGAATGAAGCATCCCCTGCGCTACTTTTCACAAATATCGAAAATGATAAATCTGGAACTCGAGTGCTCTCTAATATGTTAGGCTCCAGCAACCGAAGGTATGCGCTGGCAGTGGGGCTAGAGCCAGATTTATTGCCGAAGGAATTGATCCTTGCGACGCGTGAACTCAGCCGAAGACGTATAAGTCCTGAGATGATTGACCCTGACGGCGCCCCCGTGAATGAAATCGTTCTCACTGGTGATGATATCGACATGACCCGTCTTCCCGCTCCTAAATTCTGGCCTAGGGATGGTGGAAATTATATTGGCACAGGGGATATAACGTTCACAAAAAACCCGGAAACAGGACGCATCAATGTCGGCTGTTATCGCCAGATGGTTCAAGGTAAACGAAAAATTGGCATGTATTGCTCTCCAGGAAAGCACGGATTATTGGACCGAGAGGCATGGTGGCGAAAAGGCGAGGACTGCGAAGTCGTTGCTGCTTATGGAATCGATCCAGTTCCTTTTATGGTCGCGGCCCAATCATACGGAGCTGAAGTCTCCGAGCTAGATATAATAGGAGGCATATCGGGCCACCCAATGGCACTAACCACAGGGGAGACTACTTCCCTTCCCATACCTGCACGAGCAGAAATTGTGATCGAAGGTATAGTCGCGCGCGACGATGAGATGCCCGAGGGCCCGCTGGGGGAATTTACTGGCTATTACGGTCGACCCCAATCACCGCAGCCGGTGATTCATGTTACCGCCCTACATATGAGAAAATCCCCAATCCATACTGCAGCTTTGATGGCAAATTATCCCGCGTGTGAAATCGGTTCTTACTACGCAATTATGCGGTCAGCCGCGATTTGGGACGATTTGCAAAGATTTGGAATCCCGGGGATTCAAGGTGTTTATTCCCACCCGGCCGCTGCATCCGGCTGGGGGCATTTAGTTGTCTCTATCAAACAGCAATATGCGGGACATACAGCACAAGTGTTAGCTGCCGCCGCACAATGCCCGGCGGCAGCTTATTACACCAAATGGATTGTGGCTGTAGATCATGACGTCGATCCAGCCGATATGAACCAGGTATTGTGGGCCATGAGCACGCGTTGCAACCCTGCTGATGACATTGATATCCAAAGAAAGACATGGTCTACCGGTCTAGATCCGAGCCAGGTTATCACCGAAGACCGCCCTTATGGATCAAAAGCTTTCATAGACGCTTGTATACCTCACAAATATTACGAAGATTTTCCCGCACGCACTCTACTAAGATCGTCTATTTATGATCGCGTGGCGGGACGATGGGCAGAATTTGGCCTGCCTGGAGTACCGCCAATTTTAGATGAGTTTGATGAAGAGAATGATTGAGAAATCTGGCTACAATGATCTCGCAAAAAGTCTTAAAGGCTAGCCCATCCTAATCTTTGGTGCCACCCAAGCCCTCTCTTACCTCTCGAGGAATAGGAGCAGATCTAAAAGTGCTGGGGTCCGTCGGATCGCCCAGACAAAACACACGTTTTTCATATCCGACAGCTGCCGTAATCTCTTTATTTAAAAAAACATGGACAATCTTAAAAGAGCTTGTTCCCCACTCTGTGATCCCACTGATAATGCGTAATTCATCACCAAATGCGCTGGGTGCCGTAAAATCTGCATGTGCGGAAATGAGTGGAATACCAAGGGCATTAAATCGAGAACGCCATTCCTCCCATCTAATACCGCCCGCCTTGAACAGATAGTAGGCAGCTTCATCCATCCATTTAAAGTAGTTGCCGTAAAAATTTATTCCTGCAGGATCTGAGTCTGTCCAAAGTACTCTGATCTTGTGCTCGTTAATAAATCCTGCAGTCGAAAGGGGATCTGTCATATGATACTCCTATTTGAGATGATCTCTTTCTCCTTAAAAACTTGGCCTTCGCCAAATTTTCTGGCAGATAAGCGTCTGGTTCTTATTTTGTAATAAATATTATGCCCCAGTCCCGAAACGATCATAATTCAGAAGGCGGATCAACCCGCGACTTTATCCGCGAACAAATCAACAAAGATCTGGCTTCAGGGTCCGCAACAAAGATTGTTACGAGATTTCCACCGGAGCCAAATGGTTTTCTGCATTTAGGTCACGCTAAATCAATATGCCTTAATTTTACGATCGCGGCAGAATACGGTGGGCAGTGTAACTTACGTTTCGATGATACCAATCCGGTGAAAGAAGACCAGCTCTTCATCAACGCTATACAAGAAGATGTTGAGTGGCTTGGTTTCGCATGGTCCGGCGAACCTCGATATGCCTCCGATAATTTCGAGCTATTATATGAATGGGCATGTCATCTAATCCGCACTGATAAAGCCTATGTGGATGATTTAACAGCAGACGAGATCAGAGATTACCGCGGCACATTGACTGTTCCAGGCACCGAGAGTCCGTACCGTAATCGTTCGGCGGAAGAAAATTTAGAACTTTTTAATCAAATGAGGGATGGGCATTATGAGAACGGCTCCAAAGTTCTCAGAGCAAAGATCGATATGGCATCAGGGAACATAAATCTACGTGACCCTGTCATTTATCGAATTTTACATTCAAGCCATCCCAGAACTGGCGATAAATGGTGTATATATCCCACATATGATTTTGCGCATGGCCAAACCGACTCAATAGAATTTATAAGTCATTCACTTTGCACCCTTGAATTTTCGGACCACCGACCCCTATACGACTGGTTTATAGAGAATTTACCTGTGCCTTCTACACCCCACCAGTACGAATTCTCGAAACTGAATATTTCACATACTGTTCTCTCCAAACGGCGTCTTACACAGTTGGTAACAGAGGGTTTCGTTGCTGGCTGGGATGACCCCCGAATGCCAACAATTGCTGGATTAAGGCGGAGAGGAGTTCCATCCGACGCAATTCGGTCTTTTATTAACGAGCTTTCTATTTCAAAAAGCGAGGGAATAGTAGAACAGGCAATGCTAGATTCTGCTATCCGCGAAAACCTTAATGAGACCTCTTTAAGGAAAATGGGTGTTCTAAAACCACTAAAAATTATTATAGAAAATTATCCAGAGAACCATCTGGAAAAGATGGAGGTCCCCAACCACCCAGGAAAACCGCAATTCGGATCTAGACAGGTTCTCTTCGGCCGGGAACTTTGGATAGAACAAGACGATTTCATGGAGGATCCACCGCGAAAATTTTTCCGCCTTGGTCCGGGCCGGGAGGTGAGATTGCGTTGTGCATATTTTATAACATGTGAAGAGGTAATTAAAAATTCCTCAGGGGACATCGTCGAACTTCGGTGTACATATGATCCGGATACCCGAGGCGGAAATGCACCAGATGGTCGAAAGGTCCGCGGAACCATACATTGGGTCTCGGTTGATGCCGCGGTAGACGCAGAGGTGAGACTGTATTCCCATCTCTTCAATTCTGAGGCACCCGGCCAAGAAGGAAATTATTTAGAGGACATCAATAAAAGCTCAATGGAAATCTTAAAAGATTGCAAGATCGAGAAATCCATCACCGATCTAAAACCTGGTTCCCCCGCAGTGCAATTGGAAAGACTCGGATATTTTTGCGCTGACATTTGCTCCAAAGAGAATAATCTTGTCTTAAATCGTACGATAAGCCTGAGAGATAGTTGGGCGAAAATAAATCAATAAAGGTATTTTTTGGTGCGACCAAATTTATTTTGCATTAGCCCACAACTCTTCTCTCAACATTTCCGAAGAAATAGTCATCAACCTTTTCCCTTTTTACTAAATCAGACAAAATCAAGAGTGGCTTGAGGAGAAAATTTTATGACTTCAGCACCGCTTTGGATTACTGAAAAAGAAGCTACAGCCGTCCTAAGTTTAACCGATGCCATGGATGCCCTTGAGCGAACCCTTCTGATGGAAGGGGAAGGGAAAGCCAAGAACATGACCAAGGCTCATCTTATGGTAGCGGAAAATGACGCGATGCACGCATTGGGGGCCTCCGTAGAGGGCGCAGGTCTTTGCGGTTTTAAAACATGGATAAATGTTCGAGGAAAGTCAGAGACAATTGTATCCTTGTTTTCGCAGGAAGATGGGTCTTTGAGGGCAATAATTGAAGCGACAGCGCTTGGCCAACTGCGAACAGCCGCTATGACCGGGGTGGGTACTCGTCGCCTTGCTTCCTCGGGCGCTCAAGACATGACCATCATCGGTACTGGCAAACAAGCTATTCCTCAAATCGGCGCCTGTAATATAGCCCGTCCATTGAAAACGTTGCGGATATTTAGTCGAGATCCCAAAAATAGAGAGTCATTAGTTGAACAGGTAAAAAACCAATTTGATTGTGAGGTAATAAATTCATCCTCTCTAGAGGAAGCTACAGAGGGCGCTCCATTATTGACTTTGGTTACAAACTCGACACAACCCTTCCTTAAATCAGCGATGTTAGAGCAAGGAGCACACATCAACGCCATGGGCGCCATAGTGCCCGCTCGGGTCGAATTCACCCAAGATGTTTTTTCGCGGTGTGCGGTCGTAGCGGTAGATAATACCGACAACGTCAAAAACCTATCGGCAGAATTCCGGTCATATTTTGCCAATAGCCCTCAAAAGTGGGCAAATGTCTGGACAATAGGGAAAATAATATCCGAGGGGGTTACTCGGCCTCCCAACGCGGATCTAACGCTTTTTAAAGCGATGGGTATGGGGATCTCTGATCTCGCGATGGCTATAGAAATATACAAGCGCGTATCAGGTTCCGACGCAGTTCACCTCGCTCCAGAAAGGTTGAAAGTTCCACCTCGACTGATGTAACAGGATAAGAACTACTCGATTTCCTCCACCTTTTTTATAATTACATCAGAATTAGGAACATCTCCATGAGGCCCCTGCTGACCTGTCGCTACATTTTCGATACTCTTCACTACATCCATACCTGAGATAACCTTACCAAATACGGCATACCCCCAACCTTGTGGATCAGGTGATCTGTGATTTAGAAACTCGTTGTTGGCGACATTGATAAAAAACTGAGCGGTAGCTGAATGCGGGTCATTGGTCCGGGCCATAGCTATTGTCCCGGCTTCATTCTTAACCCCATTGTCAGCTTCATTTTTAATCGGTTCCCCAGTCTCTTTTTGGGTCATGCCAGGCTCGAACCCGCCACCCTGGATCATGAAGCCTTTTATAACTCGATGGAACACTGTTCCATCATAGTGACCGCTTACAGCGTATTGTTTGAAGTTAGCAACTGTTTCGGGTGCCTCATCTTCAAAAAGCTCCAACACAATTTCACCTTCAGTGGTGATCATTCTCATTTGTTTAGTCCTTCCTGGTATTTTTGATTTTGTCGTTTCAGCAGCAGTATTCGCTGCGGTTGATAAGGGTCCTGATTTTGGTCCGGTAAGATAAACCAAAGCTAAAACACAACTCAGAGCCCCTACCAAAGACGCCCAAAAAATACTTCTACGATGCATATAAATTTCTCAATTAATTAAATCAGAGGGTAGATCTTCTTCCAATATCGACATCAGGAGCGAATAGGAAACTTCTCCTTCATCATCGTCTCGATGCAAAACTCCAATAAATTCCTCACCGATCTGCACCTCGACAGGGCCTGAAGATCTTTGAGGTGGAATAACTTTAATCAAATTATTTGAAAAAGTCTTTCTTAAGTATGCCTGTACTTTAGCAATTTCAACCGGCGTCATACGACCATGTCCCTTTTCTCCTGATCTATGATCGGCAGGCTAGGACGATGTTGTTCTAATGTCCAAGGGCATATGAAAAATTCCGAACATTTTGCTACCTATATACACGCATTTTTTGACTAGAGGGCTTTCCGTCAAGCAACCAAAATATAAATCCCCTTATACATTTCAAAGCCCAACTATAGAGTTTTTCGGTCGAAAAATAAGAGGCAAAATGCTAAATTCTCATTACTTTCACGAACCTCTCTGGAGGCGATATTTTACATTTAGCAGTCGGCTACGACTTTACCTCTCTGCAAATGACCCAATAGTTTTGCTCGGTCCATTCCTTTTGGAATGGCTAACAATCAGAAGACCGGCATTTAGTTACAAATATTTCGTTCGCCCAGGCTCCTCGATTTCGACAGCTGCTCCCGAAGAAAATTCAGAGAACGGTTCCACATCAAATCAGCCGCCTTAGCATTATAAAACTTCTGATCAGGGTTAAAAAATGCGTGATTGCAGCCCTCATATAAATGACAGGGTACATCTAAATGTTTCGTTCTAATCATTTCAACAAGATTTATTGGGACGACAAAATCTTCGTCACCATAATGCATTTCGGTTGGACAATTAGGGCTACGATGGATGTGTTCAATGACCTGAGAACCATAAAAGACCACCGCGGCATCGAAATCCAAGGCACTTGCCCCAACCCAGGCCCAAGTCCCCCCCGTGCAGAAACCGCAAATTGCAACATTGCCATATTTATTGGCTTCCTCGCGGCAGGCATCAATATCCATTAGGAGTTTATCTTGGGGAATACTCTTGTAGCTCTCACTCCCCGATTTTGTTCCGTCCGGTGTATAGGGATAAACAAGATCCGCTTGCACCCGATCAAACAACCACGGGGCAAAAGAAGAAAATCCTGCAGTCGCAAATCTGTTGCAGAGCTTACTAATGTGGTCAGTAATGCCATACACAGCATGGAGAATAATTACGCTACCAACTGCTTGAGCAGCATGAGCATGCGTAACGGCGAACTCGTGTCCATCTTTAGCCGTAAGTTTAATTCTAGTGGTCATATTAGTTCGTTCAACGCTCCGTGTGAGACCAGCTCATTAATGGGTCGACCATTTACTACTATCGGACCATCACCCGAGATCGTCGTTCTCCTCATTACGCGTCTTTCCATGGTAGCATTGAATGGTCTTCCACGATGGAGAACACATCGATTATCCCACATTATTAGATCCCCGACCGACCATGTATGACTGCGAACAAAACATTCCTGAGTGGCGAACTCCACGAGATCATCAAGAAGTCTCGCGCCGTCTGCTCGCTCTAAATTCTCAATATGAGAGGCATGGGCCCCCAAAAATAAATTTTTTCTTCCAGTGGCGGGATGAGTTCTAACGATTGGTTGGAGCACTGATGGAAAAGCTTCCCGTTCCCCGTCAGTAAACTCTAAGAACCCAGTTCGGCGCCGTGATTCCATCAAGGAGTGCCAGGCCACAAGACCATCTATCTTTTCTTTCATGTCAGGATCTAGTGCATCCCAAGCGGCTCTTTCATCACAAAATTCTGTTTCGCCACCACTCTCAACAACTTCTTCAGCATAGAGAAAAGAGAATTTCGGCGGGTTTGCCCGAAATGATGCGTCTGAGTGCCATAGTTGATTTGCTGAACTGTAAATCGCCCTACCGCTATCTGATTCCAGCATAGTTCCATCCCAATCTAGATTGGAGATATCGGCAAATTCCGGCTTTACTCTGCGTTTTCGGCCCCTTTGGATAGTCGTTTCTAATCCCCCAAATTGACGCGACATATTGAGGTGTTGCTCCTCATTTAAATTTTGATTTCGAAACAGCAAAACGGCATTCTCATGGGCTGCTTCAAGCAGATCCGCTTTTTCAGTCGATGAGAGGGATGTTGAAAGGTCTACTCCGAAAATCTCAGCAAAAAACTTATCCTCATTCGTAAAAATTTTAAAAGCCATGGTTTTATCCAAGAGATGCGAGGGTTCTTCAAAAGTTACACGGATTGTAGACCCTACCATAATTTCTGGTGGATCGACATTATTGATACTTTTTGCCGAAGTTTAAATCCAATTATCACACTTAAGTTTCCGAATTGTAGCTCACCCAAAATAGCATAATTCTCCGGCTACTATTTCAGAGCAGCGAGATCCTGTAACTTTGATTTAGCAATTTTGCCAGTGGGACCAAGCGGCAAAGCTTCCAATAAAATTATTTCTGCTGGCTTTTTATAGGGAGCAAGCTTGCCTGCAATAAACTTCTCCAAATCTTTTATTATTATTTTATGCCCAGGAGACGCCTCAACAAAAGCGATAACCTCCTCGTTTCCAGGAACGGACCGACCGACAACAGCCGAATACAAAACATCTGGATGGCTATTAAGAACTTGCTCTATTTCTGCTGGGTAAACGTTGAAACCCGAACGGTTGATCATTTCCTTCAGGCGACCCACCAGATGAAGCTGATTATCTTCGTCAAGGAAGGCAAGATCTCCGATTGCCACCCACCCATCTCGCCTCATAACCTCGGCCGTAGCCTCAGGGTTCTGATAATAACCATCCATCACATTGGGTCCTCTACACCAAACTTCTCCTACCTCACCGGTCGCCAAGTCCTCGCCATTTTTGCCTACTATCCGAACCTCCATTCCATGCCAAGGTTTTCCAACCGCTCCAGGATTCGGCGGATCAGCTGGCGTGCTTGCAGAAATTGGAGAACATTCAGTCGCTGCATAACCAGTGCCGAGAGGCATCCCAAATATCTTAGCGATTCGACCGCGTAATTCCTCACCCGCGGGTGCACCACCAGCCAAAATTTCTTTCACTTTGTGCCCCCCGATGTTGATGTTGTTTTTCTCAATGAAACTTGCGATCGCCGAGAACATTGGCGCAGCTCCGTAGAGGTGCGTTAATTTTCCATTACAAAGCTCTTCCACAAGCGCTTGGGGATCGAACCGCGAGACTAACCTCATGGCGGCTCCTCCGTGAATAAGGGGAATGACCATACCAGCCAATCCTAAGATATGGACCATCGGAGCAACGACGTACGGGCAATCACCACGCCCAAACTCTCTCCTTTCAGAAACCATAGATGCCTGATAAAGCATCGTTAAATGGCTTAGCATGGCTCCTTTTGGAACACCGGTGCTTCCTGAAGTAAAAAGCATTGCAGCCAAAAGTTTGCTCGGATCATTAGTCACAGGCTCGGGACAGGCGTTTTTGTTGAAGAAGGACATGGCAGAATTACTAAAGCCATATTCGCCGAGACTAGTGCCACCAAAGGACTGCATATGCGCGTTCACGGAGCCAAGACCTAACGGAGTAAAAATAGCTCCTTTGACATCTGCTTCCTCAAAGACGACTTGAATTTCACGTTCAGATAACCTGGCGTTGGCTAGCACAGCCGTGGCTTCTAAATCTGTTATTGCGTAGAAAAAACAAAGAGCATCGTAACAATTCTCAACAACCAGTCCAATCCGATCACCAGCATCTATGCCACAATTTCTAAGTGTATCTCTCGCACGAACTATATCTTGCCAAAGTTGTTCATAAGTTATTTTTTGCCCTTCGTAAAAGACCACCGGTTCTCCCGGCGTAGCCTCTGCCCAGGTACGGGGGACGTCAATCAGACGTCCCGGCAGGGAGGCTAGAATTTCTGAACTTGTTCGCGCCATCTATACGCGAAACACCTCGCCCCTCTTTCGGCCTTGTGTAACACTTAGAAAAAGCTCATCGAGCGGCATTTTTCGGCGGATCATGCCTTGCTCATGTGAAAATCCTACCAACATATCCAACTGTTTCACATTCGAATCTGTGAGCCCATACTCCCAAGGATCACTGCCCAAGATTTCTTCTTGTTCCTCCCAAGCCTCTCGATACCAAGCTAGGGGAACTATACGGGGATTGATCATTCGCTTCATTGCAATTTGTTTCGCTTCGTTAAACGCATGATACAAATTTATTGGAACCCATGGGTTCTCCTCTACAATCTCACGTTTTATTCCGAGTACATGCATGATTGGAAAGATCCCAGTCTTTTTGAAAAATTTTTTCTCCTCTTCTTTAAATTCTGGGAATAGGCGCCCCACCCTCCTATCACCATTGATAAGAGGTTGGATAAGGTCTGGGTGCATTAACGCATCCAGTTCGCCATCAGCGAGCATTTGCTCAACGCCTTTTTCATCGGGCAAGCGCGTGAGGCTCAGGTCCTCGGGGCGCTCAAAGTCGATACTCTCATCCAGTTCAGAAAACCAATTAATACTCCGATGCGGAACACCATATTCGTGTTCTAGAAACCCACGCATCCATAGCTGCGCACTAGACTGATACTGTTTAACCCCCATCTTGCACCCAATTAGGTCTTTTGGATCATTGATACCCTTCTCGGTGTTTATAAAAATAAACCCGTGCCTGAATCGACGATGCAAAAAAACCGGAATACCCTCAAATGGCATACCTTGATCCCGTGCAACTAAATAAGAAGAACAAGAACACTCCGCCACGTCGAAATCTTGATTTCGAAGGAAACGCCAGTGGCGTGTGGTCGAGTCCATATCTGTGAGCACATTGAGTTCGATACCATCTGGTTCAACGGCACCTTCTTTTAGAGCTCTTACTATCTCGTAATCACCAATCGCTAAAGTTAGCTTCAACTTTGCCATTTTATCGCTCCTAGCCGGCCCTATTTAGCATTACCTTCATTCGTTGAGGAGTTACAGGGAGCTCTTTCACTGCACCCACTTGCCCTATTGCATCATCAACGGCCCCGGCAATTGCAGCACCCACACCATTAATTCCGCCTTCACCCCCGCCTTTAATACCTAGTTCGTTTGTGGGGCTTGGAGCATCCTCAGTAACCAAACATTCAATAGCAGGAGCACAATCCATTGTTGGAAGTAGATAGTCCGCAAGTGTCACTGCAAGTGGTTCCCCTGTTTCGGAATAGGAAAACTCTTCAAATAACGCACCACCGACGCCCTGCACGCACCCCCCCACTAGCTGGCCCTCGAGCAACATGTGGTTCACCGCGCGCCCTACATCGTAAGCGACCATAAACCGTTCCACCTTTATATGTCCTGTCTCCGCATCAACCTTTGCAACGGCAAAATGGATACCATAGGGAAAGGCGCTCTCTTTGGTATTATGAAAACCCTCCGCAGATAAATTAGGTTCCCGCCCTCCCAAATTTTTCGAGCCTGGAGCCAATCTTTCAGCGATCTCGGCAAGAGACACAGATGGACCATTTCGGTTGTCGGAGATAAAAACCTCGCTATTTTCGATATCTAAACGATCTGCCGTCGTCTGAAGCAGCTCCGCCGCAACATCAAGCGCTTTTTCCCGAACCTTCAAGGCCGTTATATTTACCGCACTTCCCGTCATTACTGTAGCCCTGGCGGCATGGGCTCCGATCCCGTACGGGATCCGATCAGTTTGGCCATGAAGTACGGTGATTTTGTTATAATCAGCACCCAGCGCAGCTGCCGTAATTTGAGCCATCGTCGTCTCAAATCCCTGTCCGAGAGAGGCACCTCCGGTCAAAACCTCCACGTCTCCGTTGATATCCACTGATATCCGCGCCCCATCAACAGGGCCCTTGCCGCTTTCCTCCACGAAAACACCAAGACCGCAGCCGACTAGCTCTCCGCCTGCACGACGCTCATTCAATTCAGCCTGAAGCTCATCCCATTTAAAATGAACTAATGCTTTGTCCAACAAAGACTCGTAATCACCAGAGTCAAAGACCAATGTCTCCAGCCCAGGCTCATTAAACTTGATTTTAAACGGCATATCATCGACGCCGATCAAATTTCTGCGCCTAATTTCTACTCGATCAATGCCTAATTTCTCTGCAGCAATGTCCATTATCCTCTCGCGAACAAAAGTAGACTCAAAGCGGCCGGGGGCGCGATAGGTCGCCGCAGGCGTTTTATTTGTGAGCCTAAAATGACATTTAGCTTGGAAAGCCGGTATTTTATAAGCTCCTGTTAACATACACATGGTTCGATTAGGCACATTAGCGCCGTGTGTCCTTACATAGCCCCCCTGGTCATGCCAGAATTCGTCAGCCATCGCTAAAATCTGACCATTTTGATCGAATGCCATCCTTGCGAGGTGATGCTGATTTCGTCCTTGATTAGCTGCCATGAGATGCTCTTGTCGATCTTCAATCCATTTGACGGGGCGCCCCAACCTCTCAGCCGCAACCAACACCAGAATATCCTCTGGATAGAGCTCTCCTCTTATTCCAAAGCCACCACCTGTGTGTCCTTCATGCAAATGAATTTTCGCCGGCGGACGAGAGAGCATTCTAACAAGAGTATCTCGGTTGCGATGGGGAATTTTTGCCGCCCCGTAAAGTTCTAAAGTGTCAGTGGTTTTATTGTGGACTCCAATAGCACCCCTGGTCTCAAGGGGCACTCCGGAATGACGTCCCGTTCTAAGATCAACATCAACGACTAGATATGCTGAGTCCCAGACTGGTGAAACATCCCCGAAAGTATGGGTCAGCAAAGCAGCCTCTGACCCTAATCCCTCATCAAATTCTCCTGGCTCCTGATCAGCATCTGATATGACTGATAACTGATTAACATCCAGCTCAATAAGATCCGCAGCGTCTTCGGCTATATAAGGATCCTCGGCAAAGATTGCGGCCACGGGATCTCCCACGTAGCGAACTCTAGACTTGGCCAAGCAAAATTGCCTAAAAGCTTTCAGTTCTTCCGCCGACTTATCCGCCCTGAAATCGATTGGTCCAAGATCACTGATGTCGCCGTGGGTCCAAATCGCAACGACGCCAGGGATTTGGGAAGCGCTCTCTGTATTAATAGATTTTATCTCGGCGTGCGCATATGGACTTCTAACAATCCGCATGTGAAGCTGATGAGGGAAATTAATATCATCAGCAAATCTACCCTGCCCTGTGATGAGGGGAGGGTCTTCAAGACGCCTCAGCCGTTCGCCTAAAATAAGTTTTTTTTTACTGGCCATCAGCCAGCTCGCATCTGTTCCGCTGCGGCCTTCACGGCTGTAATGATATTTGCGTAACCAGTGCACCTGCACAAATTTGAAGACAATGCTGAAACAAGATCATCGTGGCTAATATCTGGGTCTTTTTCGAGAATTCCAACCGCCAGCATCAAAAAACCAGGCGTACAATATCCGCATTGAAGGGCGTGATGGTCGGTGAAGGCTTGCTGAAGCGGGTGTAACTTATTTCCTTCTGCTAGACCCTCAACGGTCCTAATTTTTTTACCATCGGCCTGAATACCGAATACTAGGCAAGAGCGAACCGGTTCATCATCAAGTAAAATGGTGCAAGCCCCGCAAACGCCGTGATGACATCCAGCGTGAGTCCCAGTTTGACCACATTGATCCCTTATAACATCAACTAGCGTTCGCCTGGGCTCAACAGCTATTTCGTATTTTTTACCGTTTATATCAAGTTTTATGTCGTGCTTCTGCATCATTTTACAGCTTTTTCCATCGCCCGTCTGGTCAGTGCCTTAACTAAATCCCGTCGATACCCGGCCGATGTTGCATGATCCTCCATCGGATCAACGACGCTCGCCGCTGCCTCAGCCGCTGACCGAAAAATATCATCGGAAGGAGCATTTCCATTCAATATTTCCTCCGCCTCGATAATCCGCCTTGGACGATCTTCAACTCCTCCGAGCCCAATACGGGCATTTGAAATTTTTCCTCCCTCGTCCTCCCAAACAACCAATGCCATGGTCAAAGCATAATCTCCTGCACGTCGGCTAAACTCTTCAAAACCAAAGTGCGTGTTGTTTGGCAGAATCGGTAATTGTGCCTCCGTCAGCAATTCATTTTCTTCCAGGGTGGTCGTCATAACAGTCTCGAAAAAAGACGAGGCCGACACTTGTCTCTCTCGTTCAGCGCTTTTTGCTACGAGAGTGGCGTCCAAGGTAACTGCCAACGCACACCATTCTGAGGCGGGATCGGCGTGCGCTAATGCCCCACAAAATGTTCCCTTCGTTCGTACCAACAGTACCATCCCATGGCTCTTCATAAGCAAATGGTAATACATCATCAATACCATTTGAAGATGATCCACCATCCTGGTTAAATTGGAATGTACCTAATGATCCCATTCCTACAGCCATTTGTGTAGAAGAGTTTGTTACAGCTTCTGCTGTGTCTAGAACATGTGATACACTTACTGTCCATCCCATGTCTAACTCACCTGAACCAGTAAAATGGATGTCAGTGTCAACACCGATACCTTTACCATTTTTTGTTTCAGTTGCGGGCTCGTTACCTTGAGCAGTTGAATAAACTGCTTGTGATTCAACTTTAACTCCTGCTTCAAATGCTTGCGCAGATGTTAGAGCCATAGAACCAGCTAAGGCAGAAAGACCTATTTTTTTGAAATTATTCATAGTAATCCTTTCTTGTTAAAATATTCATATGAATGATCGATAAATACCCTTTCTGAACAAAAAAAGCTTGATTTAACAAACTAATCTATCTTTATTTTTCAATAGTGTTGCAAAAAAACAACACAATTTTATTGTTTTATTTATATATTTTGGCAATATAAGTCGTTCCTTATGGCGTTTTCAAAGATATATAAATTTCTTAAAAATTCAGCATTTTTGGTTTTAATCGTGATTTTTTTAACAAGTTGCGGAAACGTGGGAAGTATCACGAACCCTAAAGAACCAGTGGAACCTGACGCACGAAAAAGAGCAAGGAAAAATGCAGAGGAAGGTAGGGGAATAATATTTGGTGGAAACAAACGTGGTGGTGGTACTAATTATGAATTTGCAAGTTCCAACCCTCTGTGGAGAGCTTCTTTAGATACATTAGATTTTATGGTCTTAGCAACTGTTGATTATGCTGGGGGATTAATAATTTCTGATTGGTATTCTGATAATAACCCTGATGAGTCAATTAAAATTACATTAAGATTTTTAGATAACCAAGTAAGAGTTGATGCAATTAAAGTTTTGATACATAAAAAAACATGTAAAAATAATAACTGTCAAATCAAACAAATTGAAAGTGATTTAGCTTTTGACATTAGAGATAAAGTTTTAAAGAAAGCGGCATTATACGTTAAAACTGATAAAGAAAAAGTAAAATCTAAAAAACCTAAAAACGTAGTAACTGGCTCTGAAAAATTCTAATTTTTTTTTACTAATAAGATTTTGTGAATAGATATAATTTCAAATTAACAGAAAAAAAATGGCAAAATTTTTGGAAGAAAAATAAAACTTTTTCAACTAAAACAGATAAGAACAAAAAAAAATTCTATTGCCTTGAAATGTTTCCTTATCCATCTGGAAAAATCCATATGGGCCATGTTCGAAATTATACAATTGGAGATGTTCTTTCTCGATATAAAATACAAAAAGGTTTTAATGTACTTCATCCTATGGGTTGGGACTCTTTTGGTATGCCAGCAGAAAATGCTGCAAAATCTAATAATT
>CAJXEC010000007.1 GCA_913052165.1 uncultured Rhodospirillaceae bacterium | reverse complement strand
TAGGTGATACTCAATCAGGCGAAAATATCGGGTTTGTTTACCTCACGGACGCCCTAGAACAAAACGTCACCGCGATACTAAGTCGTCTCAGAGAACAAACAGGTATCTCCCAATGGGTCGGCACGGTCGGATTTGGAATATGTGTCTCTGGGATAGAGTTATTCGATATACCCGCGATTGCGATCATGTTAGGGCGTCTCCCGCAGGACAGTTTTCGGGTTTTACCATCTATTAGACTGAACCATAATGAAATCCCTGAAGAGATTATTTCGTGGGCAAAAAATCATAATCCCACACTTGGAATTGTTCATGCTGATCCCAGAGCCTCTGGCATTGAAGAAACGCTAAATATTATCCAAGAACAAACAGGCTGTTTTTTGGTTGGTGGAATGACGTCTTCTAGAGGGGCTCACGAGCAGATTTCTAATGATATTATGGATGGCGGTGTGTCAGGCATTTTGTTTGGATCAGAGGTTGTTGCTCATACCGGCCTCACCCAGGGTTGCAGTCCCATAGGCGACATTCATTTTGTTACGGCGGCAGAAGAAAATATTATTTACTCGTTAGATAATCGTTCCGCATTTGAGGTGTTCAAATCTGATATTGGTGATTTGTTGTCACGAGACCTCTCTAAGGCAATGGGTTATGTCCACGTTGCAATACCAATTGAGGGGTCAGATACCGGCGATTACCTTGTTAGAAATTTGATAGGGATCTCACCTGATAATGAGTCAATTGCCGTCGGTCAGTACGTGAAGCCTGGAGATCGAGTAATGTTCGTGAGACGCGATGGCGCCAGCGCCATCGCAGATCTTAAACGTATGGTCTCTGATTTAGAGCGTCGGGCCTCTGGGACTCCAAAAGCTGCTTTTTATTTCTCATGTGTTGCGAGGGGCCCCAATCTTTTCGGGAGAGGATCGGTAGAATTAAAAACTATCCAGGGAATTCTCGGAGAGCAGTCACTGATAGGCTTTTTTGCAAATGGAGAAATTTCCAACAACAGAATATACGGCTACACTGGGGTCTTGACCCTGATTGGGTAGAAAAGCCTCCCTTTGGCAGAACTCTTTTAGAGGGGGGCATGCGTGGTCTTTGTCCTCTCAAATATTAGTGAGATTTCCATTTCTCACGAATGCCCAATATTTATCAGTCCTGGATACACCGCTCCCCAAACTACAAATGATGGCTTCATAAAATAGAAAAGAAAAAATTGTTAATTATTTTAATGAAAATCCTGTTTGACAAAAATATTTTCCGTAAATAAAAAATTTATAGAAAGAATTATCTTGGCGAGGTGAAAATGGATAGGATTGATTTAGAAATTTTGGAACGTTTGCAGGACGATGCGACGCTTCCAGTCAGTGAAATCGCTGCCCAAGTGGGTCTCTCGACTTCCCCATGCTGGAACAGAATACAACGCCTTGAAGCGGGTGGGGTAATTCAAAAAAGAGTTGCTTTGCTAAACTCTAAAGAACTAAACGTGGGTGTCACTGCCTTTGTTTCTATCAGGACGAGCAATCACTCGGCGACTTGGTTCAAGCAATTCTCTGAAGCAGTTAAGTCATTTAAAGAAGTGGCAGAATTTTATCGGATGAGTGGCGATGTTGATTACCTTCTCAGGGTAGTTGTTCCAGACATAGCCGCATACGATGACTTTTATAAACGGTTAATAGAGCAGGTCGATTTGCAAGATGTGAGCTCTAGCTTCGCGATGGAAGAGCTGAAATTTACTACAGCATTGCCGCTAGATTACGTAAACGATGGACGGACGGCGGATCGAAGACCGCAATCCTAATTGTGAATGGCGCTGCGCAGCTCATTAACCAATCCAGCGCACCCCGCCTCGATTAGACCCATAGAAAAAAGAATTCTTCAATGTCGCGATGGAATGGGTGGGGCAAATCTCGAGAACCAATCTGCGGCACGAATTGCAGCAGCGGATATAACTCGGCTGACGCCTGCGCTGGCAGATTTTGGTGCAGAAATCGAAAATGCGTATCGTCCATTGCTAGCATGGTATTAGTTCGTTCTTAGTCTTTTAAAATTTTTTGCTGGGCTCTTTAATGTGAAATATCAAAATCACGGATCTTTGCCACTTTCTGCGTCCGATCGTCAGGCGCTTTCCATCTTGGATTTTAAGTATCCCTGCGGAGCTTCCTTCAATTGTGTCGGCCATCTGGAATGTTTCTACCATCGCACGAAATGTGCCCCCTGACAGTTGGCAACCGGCATGTATTGACAGTGAGCAATAATAGTTTTTTCTCTGGTAAGCCTTTATTGGTCATTCCCAATGCTGTTTTAAGCTTAGGTTACTTATTAATTAGGGTTGAGTCCCTTCAAAGTGTGGTAACAAAGCTTATGAAAAATCAAATTTGGGATTGCGTCGGCTCAAATCTTTATGGACTCTTGGTGTTCAAGTGTCAGTGCCCTTCCGTAAAATTTAACATAGACAACGATATAATATGAACTCGATAAAGCGTCTGAAGTCGACATTCGCTGAGCTCCCCGGCAATACCCGAGGGATTTTTTGGATGTTATTCGCTGCTGTATTTTATGCGGCAACATATGCAACCGTGAGATATTTATCAAAAGAGGGGTTCGAAACTTTTCAGATTGTTTTCTTCCGCTCATTCCTTGGAATAATTTTTCTTTTGCCCTGGCTCTTCAAAAGCGGGCTTCACGTTATGCAAACTAAAAAGGTCGGCACATACTCTATTCGAACGGGTTTGAATTTTGGAGGGATGGTGCTTTTGATGTGGGCTCTGGGAAATCTTGAACTGCAAACAGTGACTGGGCTTATGTTTACGACTCCTCTTTTTACAGTCTTGTTTGTCGCAACAATCCTTGGGGAACATGTTGGCTTGCGCAGGGGGGCGGCGTTAGTTATCGGTTTCGTAGGAGCGATGGTGATTATTCGGCCCGGTTTTGTCGAACTTTCTTGGCCGATGATTGGTGTTTTGCTGACAAGTGCGGCATATGCTCTTGTGAATGTTACCACCAAGACCTTATCCGTGACTGACAGCAGCAGTAAGATTGTGCTCTATGTTTTTTTGGGCATGACTGTTTTAAGTGTGGGGCCTGCTATCTACACTTGGAACCCGATTGGTGTTGCTCACGTGCCATGGATCCTTGGTTTGGGCCTGCTCTCATTGTTAGCGGTCCAGGGTGTAACTAGAGCGCTTGCAGCTGGAGAAGCGGCAGTTGTTATGCCCTTCAATTTTATGAAATTACCTTTCGCCGCTGTTTTAGGTGTTTTGCTCTTTGCAGAACTGCCAGATCTCATGACTGGTTTAGGTGCTCTGATAATCTTCTCCAGCACCTATTACATCGGCCGCCGCGAGGCTTACCTGCGGGCTCAAAAGAACGTAAAATAGAGATCTCCTAGGATCTCGATCTTCAGCGGGGCTCAGAGCTCGCTCTTGCCGCATCACGAGCAATGAATAGAGCTGCTCCTACAATGATCGTTGCTCCCACAATCGTCCAGAAGTCCGGTATTTCGCTGAATATAAAATACCCAAATGTTGCGGCATAGATGAGCCTGATATATTCGCTAGGCCCTACCGCGCTGGCTTCTCCCACTGAGAATGCTTTTACATAGCATGTCATTCCCATGGTTGTGATGACGCCGATTGCGATTAAAAAGAACCACTCGAATCCAACCGGTGTTTTCCATACCCAAATCACGGTAAAAAGCCCAACTACTAGCCCTCCGGCGTGATAGTAAAAAAGTATACGGGTCATTGGTTCTGTGCGTGCAAGGACCCGTATAAGAACATTCCCAAATGCAAAGGTCAGCGCTGAGAAAATTGCAAGAAAAGCCACTGGATCAACTGCCCCGGTGCCGGGGCGGATCATCACTAAAACCCCAATTAACCCCACCCCCGTTGCGACCCAGCGCGCTTTTCTCACGACCTCTGACAGAATTATGACCGCTGCTATTGTAGTGAAAAGCGGTTTTGAAAAGCTTAGGGCGGTGGCATCGGCCAGTGGCATATATATAATGGCAATAAAGATGCAAAGTTGAGCGATGTAGGCAAGTCCAAGTCGGAGGAGATGAAGCCCAAAGATATTTGTTCTCATCCCGCGAGTGCCGAGACGGATGAAAATTGGCAATAAGATGATCGTTCCAATAAAATAGCGAAAAAATGCCAACTCAAATGGGTGAAAACTTTGTCCTAAATGCTTCACCACAGCATCTACGCTTGAAAATAGGAAAGTTCCTGTAACTAGCCATATAATTCCCCGTAAATTTGGGGATAACCTATCCCAAATCCCGGAACGAAAGATATTGACTTTGGGTTGGGACAAATTGAAAAATCCCGATTAGTGGGTCTCTTTGGCGAAGCTGGTTTGTTGGGCAACAGAGGTTGGTTGGAACGCCAGCAAAGTCGCGTTAGTATACAGATAATATCAAGCCAGCAAAACCTAGGTTTTTACAAAAATGGGGCAAGGCCATGGCCATTAAAGTGGAAAAATTATCGGATGCGTGCGGTGCGGAGATAAAAGGTGTGAATTTACGCCAAAAGCTGAGCGATGCGGATAAGGAAGCGATTGAGGATGCGTTTCACGAGAACGTGGTTGTGGTGTTTCGAGATCAAGATCTAGATGATGAAGATCAACTTGCCTTCGCCAATCAATTGGGCGGCCTTGGCGAGCGTCGTCAATCTCCAAATGGTCACACTCCAGGCGGGAGTTATGATACCCCTTTTATGTTGGTGACAAATATCAAAGATGAAAAGACCGGCGAACCCGTTGGTGCGTTCGGAGATGGGGAAATGTGGTTTCACCACGATACCAGTTATTATCCTAACCCACATAAAGCAACACTACTTTACTCGGTGACCCTCCCCAGCTGGGGAGGTCAAACCTGTTTTGCAAATATGTATAAGGCTTATGAAAATTTGCCGGAGGAACTGAAAAATGGACTTGACGGAAGAAAGGTTCTACAGATTCATGATTATAAACGCAGAGAAAGGATCGACATTTATAACACTGACACATCTGGAATGTTGCAATGCGAGCAACCCCTTTTTGTTACGCATCCAGTAACGGGTAGGAAAGCCCTTTATATTAGTAGGTTGATGAGCGCGAGGATTGAGGGTTTGGCGCCTCAGGAAAATGAGGATGTTTTGAACCAGCTATTTGATATAGCCGAGGATCCAAGCATTGTCTTCGAACATGAATGGAGGCTGGGCGATCTCGTAATGTGGGATAATTATGCTTCGATACACAAGCGTAAAGATTTCCCGAGGGATCAGCCACGCCTCATGCGAAGACTGACTCTGGCAGGCTATGGACCGTTAAATTAGGCATTTGGTGTCTCTTGGGGCTCGCCTTTTACCATCCATAGTATCGCAAGGCATATTACCGAGCCGCCTACCCAGGTCCAGGTGTCCTGAAGTTCATTAAATAGCAGGAAACCGATTACGGCGGCAAAAATTAAACGCGAAAAATCAAAAGGTACCACGACGGTAGCGTCGGCAGCAGCATAGGCGTGAGTAAGGCATCGTTGGGTGGCGGCACCGAAAAGTCAGACCCCAACCAGCAGTGCAAGCTGTTCTAAACTGGGTGTCACCGAGATAAAAAGTGCTGGCAACCTTAATCGGGTGGGAAGTCTAATTGTGACTTGCGGGATTCTTGTCTATTATAGATCCAGGTTTTAAATATTTTTTGTCACAAGCCAAGAGGAACTTGACGGGGCCAATGCAAAAAAATGCTGGTACTCTTGATGACTTGCGGGATGTGATCGAGCGAGGGAGTCGAGGCGTTATCTTTACAGGTGCAGGCGTAAGTACAGAGTCTGGCATTCCCGACTTTCGAAGCCCTGGAGGGGTCTGGACTAAATATAAGCCAATCCAATTTAGAGAGTTCATTGCTTCGGAAGAGGCTAGAAGAGAATCCTGGAGACGCAAGTTTGATGACTCTTATGGGTTCGATGGGGCGACCCCAAATAGAGGCCACCGAGCTATTGCCAAATTAGTTGCGGATGGAAAAATTTCTTCGGTAATTACGCAAAACACGGATGGTTTGCACCAAGAGTCGGGAATTCCTCAAGCTAGAGTTATCGAGCTTCACGGAAATAGTACATATGCTACATGTATTGATTGTGGTCAAAGGCATGAGCTAGCAGAGATTCGAGAAGACTTTATTAGAGATGAGAGGCTCCCGATATGCGGGGTCTGTGGAGGGATCGTCAAAGCGGCCACCATATCTTTTGGCCAACCGATGCCAGATCAACCAATGCGTCGTGCCCAAGAGGAAGCGCTTGAATGTGATTTTTTTATCGCAGTCGGATCATCGCTAAAGGTCTTTCCAGCGGCTGGGTTTCCCGGAATTGCTGTAAAAAATGGATCGACTTTGGCTATTCTTAATCGTGAGGAGACTCCTTTGGACCCAATCGCTGATTTGGTAATCCATCGAGAGATCGGGCCTTCTCTTGGAGAGGTAGCAAATGTTAACTGAAAATCTGATCGCGCATGAGGTAACCCTTTGAGGGGATATTTTGGCATTGGGGTTGAAGGACTCAGTAAACCATTAAACGCAGGAAATCTCTATCGTTCTGCCCATGCTTTCGGTGCTAGTTTTGTTTTTACTATTGGGGCTGCTTATAAGGCCGACATCCGAAAGTCAGATACTTCTGCTTCTGAGGGTCAGGTCCCATTTTATGAATTTGAGGAACTCGATACTGTCCGGCTTCCGAAAGGGTGTTCGCTGGTCGGAGTGGAGATAACAGAAGAGGCTGTGGCGCTGCCCAGTTTTTGTCATCCTCGGTGTGCAGCTTACATCTTGGGTATGGAACGGGGCAGTTTGTCACCCGCTGTTACTCAATGCTGCGACCATGTTGTTAAAATTCCAACTAATTTTTCTCTGAATGTAGCCACAGCCGGAGCAATAGTAATGTATGATCGGCTCATTTCGTTACAACGATATGCCGCTCGGCCAGTAACACCCATGGGTCCAGTAGAACCGCTTCCGGATCATGTTTTCGGGGAACCATTAAGGCGTCGCCAAGATCAGCCTCAAGAGAGTCAACAACTATGAAACTTTCAAAAATAATTTCAACAATGAGTGCCTTACTTTTATTCGCTGGTTTGATGTTTCCCCAATTGACGTTTGCTGCACCAAAAGCAGTGCATAAAGGTGAGAATTGGATTAGCTCAGTGCTGCAGACTAAAAAGGGCAAGATATGTTTTGTGCATGGTGAGCCGAGAAAGTCCTCGGGTAAATACAAACGTCGCGGGCGGACTTATCTCCAAGTTACCCACCGCCCTAAAGAAAAGATTTTTGATGAGCTATCTATCACAGCAGGTTACCCTTACCGAAAAGAAAGTGAGGTGACCGCAGAAATTGATGGTCAAAAGCGAAAACTATTTACTAGCGGGGGCTCCGCTTGGTCGTATTCTGCCAAGGAGGATCTGGCTTTAGTAAAAGCTATGCGAGGGGGACGGCAGTTGGTGATAAGAGGCGTGTCGGCGCGCGGTACAGTCACAACCGATAGATATTCACTAATTGGTTTTACTACCGCTTATATTGCCGCCAAAAACGCTTGCGTTGGTAAGCAGAAACGTCGCCAATGATGAGAGTATTCAAAAAATTATTCAATAAAATCTTTTAATATGGAGAGCTAAAATATGGCGGATGGTTTTGATCCTCGAAGGGCCTATGATTTGGGAGGTCGTGTTGTTATCGTGACAGGGGGAGGGACTGGCATTGGTATGGTCTATAGTCAAATCTTGGCTGAGGCCGGTGCAAAAGTTGTTCTTGCTGATTTAGCAGCCGAGGAGGGAGATAGAGTAGCCCAAGAAATTAGGGATTCTGGGGGTGAGGCGCTCTCTATTGCCACTGATGTCAAAGACGAGGTCATGGTAGAGAGCATGGTCAACCTAACGATGGAGAAGTTTGGTCAGGTCAATGGCCTTATCAATAACGCTTCAATGATGAGCGTCTTGCCTAGGGGAGAATGGTTCAACATACCCCCCGATGAGTGGGACTCGGTAATGCAGGTCAATCTGAAAGGAATTTTCCTCTGTTGCCGAGCGGTTTATCCCCATATGAAAGCTCAAGGCGGCGGGAGGATCGTAAATATTTCTTCAAGCCGTATTTGGAGGGGAAACCCAAACCGGTTGCATTACACGACCTCTAAGGCTGGCGTTATTGGTCTGACAAGAGCTCTCGCGCGGGAGGTTGGGGATGATAATATTGGCGTAAATGCTGTTACCCCTGGCTTCACTTTGAGTGCCACACAAATTGCAAGCTCATCCTCAAATTACATGGCTGGTCGTGATGAAGGGAAATGTTTCAAACGACCCCAGGTGCCTGATGATTTGGTCGGAACGGTTCTATTTTTACTCTCTGACGCATCGGCATATATGACTGGCCAGACATTAAATGTTGATGGTGGTCAAAGCATGCATTAAGACCCCGCGATATAGACTTTGGCAGGGACTTACCCTCGTCTAAATATCCAGGAAAACTTGATGTCTAAATCTGGTGCCGTTCCGGCGCATATGAAACGCAACGTATTTTTGCTTGCAACTTGCCAAGCCTTATTTAACACCTCCACGGGAGTCCTCCTAGCGATCGCTGCCCTGGTTGGGTATAAATTAGCTGTGGATAAAAGCGTCGCAACTCTGCCTCAAGCGATCCAGTGGCTATCGACGGCAGCGTTTGCTATTCCCGTTGCAATAATGATGCGGCGCGTGGGGCGAAGGGTGGGTTTTTCGGTCAGTGCGATGTTTGGTATAGCTGGAGCGCTTGTCGCAGCGTTGGCAATTTTCCAACATTCCTATTGGCTTTTTGTTTGCGCAACTTTGCTATTTGGGGGCTTTACAGCCGCAAGCCAACATTACCGTTTTGCTGCGGCAGAGGTTTCGAGCCCTAAGTTTCGTGGAAAAGCCATTTCTTTAGTTATTGGCGGCGGTGTGGTTGCAGCTTTTGCCGGGCCAGAAATTTCTAAATGGACATATAATTTAGCGGGCAGCTGGATGGATAGAGATAGTTTTTCGGCGGTGGTTGCCTTCATTTGTGGGCCAGGCGTCCTCTCCCTTTCGGATCGGGTCCCTGATCAGCCATATCAGTATGCTGCCACATTTTTGGTGCTCGCGATGATCCCAGTTTTATTGATCATTGTGGTTCGGTTTGTAAAGTTTCCCCAAGTAAGAGAAGAGGAATTTTCGGTGCCCCCGAGGGCCTTGGGACAAATTCTGGTCCAGCCAAGTTTCATAGTAGCTGTTATGTGTGCCGTGATAGGTTGGGGTATAATGGTTTTGATGATGACTGCCACACCCATCGCAATGAAGGCGCAATTTGGCCATCATGAAGTCGATGCGATGTTTGTGGTGCAGTGGCATATGGTAGGAATGTTCGCGCCCTCATTTATAACTGGCAGTCTTATTGCGCGTTTTGGATTGTTAAATGTCTTACTCGCGGGTTTGCTACTAAGTGCGTGCTCAGCAATAGTAGGTGCTCTTGGGGGTAGCATTTCGCATTTTTGGTTAGCCAATGTGTTGGTTGGAATGGGCTGGAATTTTCTATTCGTCGGGGGTACGGCCCTTCTGACCTACACGTATAGGCCTTCAGAAAGGGCGAAGGCCCAGGGGATAAATGACTTTCTGGTTTTTGGCGCAGTGGCGATTTTTTCAGGTAGCTCAGGTTGGATCCAAACGGTATTAGGCTGGAACACGGTCTGTTATTTG
The DNA here is from genome assembly GCA_913052165.1 of uncultured Rhodospirillaceae bacterium. GTDB lineage: Bacteria > Pseudomonadota > Alphaproteobacteria > MPNO01 > UBA2964. The sequence goes on along the minus strand of CAJXEC010000007.1, from coordinate 35,388 downwards.
GTCTTGCCATTTATTACCGCGGTTTTTATTTCAGTGTGCTGGTTAAAATTATATCCGTCTGCGGTTCCCGCGGGGCTTCGGAACTCAGACTCTGTGGGAGAAGAGAGTTGATTGCGGAAACAGCCTCAATTTTCAAAAAAGGGGACATGATTTTAAAACCCCACAGCGACCTGTCGGTTAAGAACAAAAAAATAAACCTTATCGGTCTTAGCCGATCTGAGTTGGAGGCAGTGGTTTTATCTCTGGGTCTAAAAAAATTTAGAGCTAAGCAGATATGGCACTGGATATATCATCGGGGTGCACGGGACTTTGATGAAATGACTTCCCTAGGTAAGCAAACGAGGGCCGAGTTACAAGTTAAGTGCGAACTCATCCGCCCCAAAGTGGTCCGAGAACAGCTTTCAAAAGATGCCACCCGAAAATGGCTTCTAAACCCCCCGGGCGGCGGCGAGATCGAAACGGTATTTATTCCAGAGGAAGATAGAGGGGCGCTGTGTATTTCATCGCAAGTTGGCTGCGCTTTGAGTTGCAAATTTTGTCATACTGGGACCCAGCCACTGATTAGAAATCTTGTTCCCGCTGACATAGTCGGCCAGATGCTGATAGCCAGAGACACATACAGAGAATGGCCGTCCTCTCAAGGAAGAAAACTTCTTTCGAATATTGTCATGATGGGGATGGGGGAGCCTTTATTAAATTTTGAAAATATTAAGAAAGCCTTACATATAATTATGGACCCTGAGGGAATTGCCGTCTCCAAGCGACGTATCACGCTCTCTACCGCTGGATACGTTCCACTAATGAAGCGGTGTGGTGATGAGATTGGTGTCAATTTAGCGGTTTCACTGCATGCGGTTAGGGACGATATACGCGATGAAATTGTGCCACTGAACCGAAAGTTTCCGATCAAAGAATTGCTTAACGCGTGTCGCTCTTACCCTGGAGCTCATAACGCAAGACGTATAACTTTTGAGTATGTCATGCTTAAGGATGTAAACGACTCTGAGGCTGATGCGAAGGAGCTTTGTCGCTTGATCTCTGGCATTCCCGCAAAGGTGAATCTTATCCCTTTTAATAGTTGGCCGGGTGCCCCTTTTGAATGTTCGAGTGAGAAGTCCATTCAAAAATTTGCGAACGTTGTAAATAATGCCGGATATTCCTCACCTGTGCGTCGTCCCCGAGGTCGCGACATACTCGCTGCCTGTGGTCAACTGAAGTCAGATACTATCAGAAAAAAGTTGCGTTAGACTCAGTTTGCTCTTTCCGCCCTTGATGGGGAAGTGGCTTTCCATATACTGCGTCGTCGACCCAGACCCCCAAAAACAACCAGGAGAACCGTACATGACAGGACCCGATAAAAAAGGCGTCAACAAGGTCGTCCTGGCGTATTCCGGTGGTCTTGATACGTCTGTGATCCTTCGTTGGTTGCAAGAGGAATATGGTTGCGAGGTAGTCACATTCACTGCGGATTTAGGCCAGGGTGAGGAAGTAGAGCCGGCAAGAGCAAAAGCACAGGCTGCTGGGGTTAAAGATATCTACATAGAGGACCTGCGAGAGGAATTTGTTCGTGATTATGTGTTTCCTATGTTTCGGGCAAATGCTCTCTATGAGGGTGTATATCTTTTGGGTACTTCAATCGCGAGACCTTTGATAGCAAAACGTCAGATAGAAATTGCGAAAGAAACAGGCGCTGACGCTGTTAGTCATGGGGCCACAGGAAAGGGAAACGATCAGGTTCGGTTTGAATTGGGTTATTATGCCTTGAATCCTGATATTAAAGTGATTGCTCCTTGGCGAGAATGGGATCTGGATGGTCGACAGGAGTTGTTGAATTATGCACGATCCCATCAAATATCCATTCCGAGGGACAAAGAAGATGAGCCACCATACTCAACTGATGCAAATCTCCTCCATATCTCGTATGAAGGTCGAGCTCTTGAAGACCCGTGGATAGCAGCCGATGAAGCAATGTTTACTCGTTCGGTGTCACCTGAGGCGGCCCCGGATGAGCCCCAAATAATTGAAATAGAATTTCGGTCCGGAGATCCAGTGGCTATCGATGGGGAAGTCTTATCTCCCGCTTCCCTTCTGATGAAATTGAATAAATTGGGTGGTGCAAATGGTATTGGACGGCTTGATCTAGTCGAAAATCGGTATGTCGGAATGAAATCTCGTGGCGTATACGAGACCCCAGGTGGGACAATACTCTCGATTGCACGTCGAGGGATAGAGAGCATTACATTGGATCGTGGGGCGGCACATCTCAAGGATGAACTGATGCCGCGGTATGCAGAACTGATTTACAATGGGTTTTGGTTTTCTCCTGAGAGGGAAATGATTCAATCCGCGATTGATCAGTCGCAAAAAAATGTAAATGGAACTGTTAGGGTTAAGTTATTTAAGGGTGCTGCCACGGTAATAGGTCGTAGGTCCCCGGATAGCCTCTACTCCGAAGCTCACGTTACCTTTGAGGCAGACAGCGTTTATGATCAGCATGATGCACAGGGTTTTATAAAACTTAACGCTCTACGACTCAGGCTGAGCGAGGCAGCCCGGCGGCGAAATAGCTAAAATAAGCCCCATAAAGCAATTGGAAGTTTACCCTACTTTAGGGAGCTAAGCATAAATGATCACTCTATATCTCTCCGTGCGTACGCTGAGGTTTTGTGGTTAATGGAGACGGCGCGGGCATGTGCTGGTTTGGACTTATCTTTGTTGATGGTCCAGTTATGGCTTCCTTTAGCTAAGGTTTATTCGGCGATGAGTTTACCAAATGGAAACTAATGGATTTATTTTGAGAGGCAGGATGTAGTGCCGAATTGCAGTTGAGAATGACCGAATTGAGCCCAACAGCGCAGGGCATATTTTGGATGTTTGCTCAAACTGTTTCTATGTGTGGAATGATGGCCTGTGTCCGACAGCTTAGTTTTGAGGGATTTGAGGGTCCCCAGCTCGTATTCTTTCGGGCGGCAGCGGGTTTGATCTTCTTAGCGCCATGGCTCATTCAAACAGTTTGCCGAGAGCCTGAAATTCTAGTGCCAGGCGAATGGCGCTACCTTTTGTTAAGAGGAGGGATAGGACTTTTGGGGGTCCTTGGGTGGTTTATCGCCCTAACAGGTTTAACTATAAGTGACGTTGTCGCAATTCAATTTACGCATCCACTTTTTGTGGTAATTGGCGCTGCAATTGTGCTTGGTGAGCGTGTTGATGCTCGGCGGTGGACTGCGCTAGCTATTGGCTTTGGGGGAGCATTGATCGTGATCCGGCCCGGCGTAATTCCATTTGAACCCCTTGTGCTTTGCGTTTTAATTTCTGCTGTTTCTAATGCCACGGTTCAATTAATGACAAAGTATTTCTCTCTGCGGGTTAGAGGTTCCGTCATGATATTTTATATGAATGCGGTTATGGCCTGTGGCGCATTGTTCATTTCGTGGTCTAGTTGGGTTTGGCCTGATTGGTCGCACATGATTTGGATTTTGGCGATGGGCGCATTGGGCACGGTTGCTCATATTTTTCTGGCCCGTGGAATGACATTTGCCGATGCAAGTATTTTGGGACCCGTCGATTTCTTACGTTTACCAATAGCGGCGGCTTTGGGTTGGGTCCTTTTTGGCGAAGTATCGGATATCTGGGTCTGGCTGGGAGCGACGGTGATACTTCTTGCTATCATTATGATCTCAAGGCGTCAGGCTCAGGACTTCTTACGGAACAATTAATTTTACCTGGGAGGGGAGTTTTCTAGGTCATTGAAATTAAGCACCTTGACGTCTGGTGCAGGTTAGGAGAACTTTGTTGATGTTTTCCAATAAATAAAAGGTTTAAAGTTTATAATGTCCGAATACCTCTATATTTCTGCTGATAATCATCTAGACACCCACTGGTGCCCTAAAAACTTGTGGCAAGATAGGTTGCCGGAGAAATTCAGGGAAGTTGGGCCCAAGGTGGTTGAGGGTGAAAATGGTTCTCAGTGGACTTGGGAAGGCAAGCTGTGGGATAAATCGGCAGATGGATCGAATAGTGCCCAATTCTTGAAACCATTTCGTGATCAGGGAGTTAATTTGCCGGATGGGGCCCTCCCCCCGGCTGACCCCGAAATACTGCTGAATCACATGGATCAATCAAAAGTTTGGTCAAGTATTATCTTCCCGAGTGTACGAAAGTGGAATGTTTCTGATCCCGAGTTACTATTTGCGGTTTATCGCGCTTTTAATGATTACGCGATGGAAATTAACAAAATAGATCCAGATCGCATTTTTCTTCTACCTGCTTTGCCTACCAAATATCCAGAGGAATGCGTTCGGGAACTTAATCGAATGATAGAGGCTGGGGCAAAGGCAGTTGAATTTCCCCCTTTTGATGTCGCGCAACCAGTTTATGACGAGGTATGGGAACCGATTTGGGCAAGGGCAGCAGAGGCCAGGGTGCCGTTGTGTATTCATATAGGGGGCGCTGCAGACTCTCCTTTGCCGCCCTACCAGCGAGGTGCGCAGATCGCCTTTTTGGCAACTGCTCCTTTTAATCTGGCTAACACATGGGCGCAGCTAACTTTTTGTGGAGCATTTGAACGCCATCCAAATCTGAAGGTTCTATTCTCAGAGTGTCGTATTGGGTGGGTTCCATTCGCCGTCCAGTGGGCGGACCGTCAGGTAAAAGAACGCGCGCCTGATCCGTCAGCTCCTCTCTCGATGCTTCCAAGTCAATATGCGGCTCGTAATTGTGGATTTACTTTTGAAGAGGATTACATTGGGTGTGAAATGATGAAGCAGGAATGGTGCGAGCTTGGTGATTACGCAATCTGGGGATCAGACTATCCTCATCCGCAGGGTACTTGGCCCGACGTTTCTATACCAATTGATAAAATGTTTGAGGGCATTGATCCGAAAATTAAGCAGAGAGTGGTTTGGGATCATGCGGCAGAAATGTTCGGCATTAACGGGCCAAATTAATCTCTCGTAAAAAAATTACATATTAAGGCGGCGAAAAATTCGGAGATATCTCGTTATGGCCAACGGAAAGCTGCGTCATCTGGCAATATCCTGCGAAGACCTTGAGGCAACCGCCGAGTTTTACTCAAATACATTTGGTCTTAGACGGGTTGGATCGGCGAAAGGCCCTACAGCAGATGGCATTTATCTCAGTGACGGAACAGTAAATCTAGCTCTCCTTCGATATAAAGAAGACGAACCGATGGGCGAGGGTAAGGATAGTAATTGGTTTGGGCCTCATCATATTGGTTTCTGGGTGGATGACTCTGAGAAGACTTCAAAGAAAATTAGCGAGGCGGGTGGTGAGTGGTTTATGGGGGAAATGGCCGTCGACAACGCTTTTTATGAGGTCAAATATACTGATCCTGACGGAATCATTTTTGACATTACACACAATGGCTGGGGTGGAGCTAAAAAAGATGGCCCCTAAATCATAAATCGAGGCTAATCTCTCAATATGGTTTGACGCTTACAGGCAGCTAAAGTGTTTTGTAGCAGGCAAGCAATGGTCATTGGCCCTACGCCTCCCGGAACCGGAGTAATAGCACCTGCCGCTTGAACCGCCTCCTCATAATCGATATCCCCTACCAACCGATAGCTCGTGGTCCCGTCGTTTTTTGAGACGCGATTAATGCCCACGTCGATTAAAGTCGCTCCTGGTTTTATCCAATCACCTTTGACAAGTTTTGGGATACCTACGGCTGCCACAACAATATCGGCATTCCGGCATTTTTGATCTAGATCTCGGGTACGTGAATGGGCGATCGTGACTGTGCAATTTTCGGCTAAAAGAAGCTGAGCCATTGGTTTCCCCACAATGTTTGATCGTCCGATGATTAGCGCCTCCTTGCCGGTAAGGTCTCCAATCTGGTCTTTTAACAGCATAGCGCAGCCCATTGGGGTACAGGGCACTAAGCCATCTTTTCCATTGGATAAAGCCGCAACATTCATGGGGTGAAAGCCATCCACATCTTTTTCAGCGCTAATGGCGCTTATTACGGCTTCCGATTTTATTTGCTTTGGCAGCGGGAGCTGTACCAAGATTCCGTGGACGGTGGGGTCATGGTTTAATTCTTCTATGATTGATAAAAGCGCACCTTCGCTGGTTTCTGCGGGCAGTCTCCGTCCCACTGAAGCCATACCCACTTCCTCAGTTTGTCTCTCTTTATTTCTGATATACACCTGACTTGCGGGATCATCGCCAACAAGGATTGCTGCAAGTCCAGGCTGGACGTCATAGTTGGCTCTGAGTTCGGACACTTGCTTGGCAACTCGTTTGCGAAGCTCCGCGGCGGCGGCTTTTCCATCGATGGTCTTAGCTGTCATGGGTTTCCCCTAACTCACCAGCGCTCGATGCACATTGGCAAGTACCATTTGAATGAAAATTAGTCCGAGAATTAAGATTACTGGTGATATGTCAATACCGCCTAAATTAGGCAAGAAACGCTTTATTCTTCGTAAAGCAGGTTCTGTAATCCTGTATAGAAAATCAAGAACTAAATAGACGAGTTGATTGGAGGTATTAATAACATTAAATGCAACGAGCCAGCTAAGGATCGCGCCAATTATAACCAACCAGATATATAGGTCGATCGCAATCATTAGAACTCGGAAAAGGGGGTCAATTATTATCATTTAATTCTGATCTTATTGGTGCGGTTGAATGAACAATTGAAAGAGAAATTATTAATAGCCTAAACCCACTCGAAACAGGGTTCAAGCCGGCTAAAAGAGGTTATTCTTCAAACGTTTATCTTGACAAATTTTGACACCCTGCGCAGATTGCGCGCTCGTATATTAGGGGCCGTAGCTCAGTTGGGAGAGCGCAGCGTTCGCAATGCTGAGGTCAGGGGTTCGACTCCCCTCGGCTCCACCAAACCACTAACAATGTAAGTTTTCAACAGAGTCTGGCATCCAGAGAAAGATCGGGTTATCAATCTGCGTACGCGAAAAAATTTGGATGTAAAAATTTGAGCCAGAAGCAATTCCCTATAACCCTAGAAAAGTTGGCGGCGACGATAGGTGCACGTGTAATAGGAGATGGCTCCGTCCAAGCCAATCGTTTAGTCCATCCATCTGACGCAAAACATGCAAGTGATCTAGCCTTGGCAATGGAGCCCAGTTTTTTGAATCTACTTAATGACAGCGCCGCAGGTGCTGCGGTTGTCTCAGAAGAACCGGAAAAACTGCTTCCCCAAAAAGGTTTTTTGATTGTTGATCGGTCTCGCTTTGCGCTTGCAAAACTTACAGAGATTTTTTCGGAACCCGCGGTAAGGCATCCTGCTATCCACCCAAATGCAGTTATTGATTTAACTGCAGAAATTGGATCTGACGTGTCGGTTGGCCCTTTCTCAAACATCGGGCCAGGGGCAAAGATTGGGGCGCGGACTGTTCTTTTAGAAAATGTGACTGTTGGAGCGGGTGCCATATTGGGTGCAGATTGTCTTGTTAGAGCCGGTACACGAATTGGTGATCATGTCACGCTTGGTGAGAGAGTGATTTGCCAACCTAACGTAGTTATTGGGGCGGATGGCTTCAGCTATGTCACGCCGGACCCAGGTAGTGTCGAAACGGCCAAGGCAAGCGGCAGAATCGGAAAGGTCAATTCTCAAATCGTTCGAATTAATTCCTTGGGAACGGTTGTTATTGGTGACGATGTAGAGCTTGGGGCCGGTGTAACTATCGATAGAGGCACCGTATCTGCTACACGAATAGGGCAATCCACCAAACTAGATAATCAAGTCCAGGTTGGCCATAACGTGGTTATCGGAGAAAATTGTATGATTTGTGGGCAGGTGGGCATAGCCGGCAGTGCGGTCATTGGGGATAGAGTTGTATTAGCGGGCCAAGTTGGCATCGCCGACCATGTCACTGTCGGCCCTGACTCCATTGTAACGGCTAAATCTGGTGTCGCTCGGAGTATCAAGCCAAAATCAGTAGTTGCGGGTTATCCCGCGCGTGATAAAGCCGAAGTCTATAAAGAAATAGCAACTCTGCGGCGCCAAGGAAAGTTGGTAGAAGAGTTCAGAAAAATAAAAAGTAGATTGATAGGACTGGAAAACAGGACTGATAAAGAATTAGGAAATAAAAAGTAACGCAATGGCCCTAATAAGGTTACAGGAAACTTATAAAAATATATATTTTTAGCTCAGTACCGTAGTTTAAAAATAAACGGCAAGTTAAACTAATGGATTTATTATTTTTTGTTCTATGAAATACGTTCTTCGGTTCCAGTTTTAATAAAAGGCTAAATCCAGAGGGTTTGGGCAGGAAAGATGGAAAAGCTAGAAATTCAATTCACCCTCTTTTCTGCTTTTTACGCCCCCCTAATCGCTGTGATGGAGGCAGGATTTCTTGAAGAAGAAGGTATCGATGCGACATGGTCGATTTCGCCACCTGGGGTGTCTGCCGTAGAGGCTCTTAAGGCTGGGAGCGCTCATGTAATTCAAACTGCCCCGAGCCAAGCCTTCAGCGAGCTTTCAGCTGGGAATAAACCCTTGGCTGCGCACTTTGCTCAAATTAATGAGATGGATGGTTTTTTCATTTCTGGTCGGATCGATGATCCTGAATTTAATTGGAAAAAATTAGAGGGTGCTGAAGTTATATCGTTTGGTGGGGGGCAACCGAGGGCTATGTTGGAGTATGCCTGCTTTGCCGCTGGAGTGGATATCTCTAAGATCAATTTCGTGATCCCGGGTAGTGTCTCTGAGATGGATCTCTCATTTCGGAAAGGGGTTGGTTCATATATTCAACAGCAGGGACCTTACCCGCAGCAGTTGGAGGAAGATGGGATCGGTCACATTCTAGCACAATCAGGTCCGTTAATTGGCCCGAACGCCTTTTCAAGCGTTGCAGCGACCCGGGAATGGTTATCAACCGATACGGCAAAGCGTTTTACCAGGGCCTATGCGAAAACTAGAATTTGGATCAGTGAGACCGCACCAGAAGATATCGCGCATTGCTTGAGCCCATATTTTCCAGACACCAGCCTTTTGGCACTCACTAAATGTATTTCTGCATACCAACAACTTGGCTGTTGGACACCACACATCGAGATTACGCCAAAAGCCCTTGATAGAGTTTATGATGTATTTGAGAGGTTCGGTGCGATTAGTAAAAGGTTTGATTGGAGTTTGGTTTGTGCAGACCCTCCAGTTTGACCAATAATGTGAACTTTTGGACCAATCTCAATTCCTGCACTTTTTTAGAGATTATTCTCTCTTGATGGCTTCCCTCGAGCGGTTGAGCATCTTTCTCAACCTTTCCTGAGGGATACCTGCCCTATTCGCAACCTGCTTGATCTGAGTTTCCAGTGCTGTTCGCCAGGGGACCCTCGGGTTCACCTCAGCGAGCAAAGAAATCCATACCCGTAATGCTATGTCAAGATCTCCAGCTTGCGAAGCGGCCAAACCCGCATAATAGCGGGCCAAAGGTTGACCGCTATCCAAGGCAAGGGCTTTGCTTAGAGCTTGTCGGGCAGCCTGTTTAACAGATCCTTTGTCATATAATATCAATGCTTCCGCGTATTTTGCGTGAAATTCAGGATTATCGGGATCAAGAGATAGAGTTTTCTCCCATGCTTTTGCTGAACTTGCGTAATCTTTAAGCAAGAAGAGCGCTTGGGCATAGGTACTCCAGGTTAGCGGGTCGTCGGGTTGCGTCTCTAATTTTTCGGCTAGTTTTCTGACCATCTGTTCAGCCTTAATAGATTGCTTAGAGATGCTTTTGAAGTGGTTCCGATCGTTAGATGTGATGTGTGGTGCGCCCAGAGTTAAATACAATCCCAATGCTGCAGTGGGTATGGCGGTAGCCAGATAGAACGCTGTAAATTTTCCGCTTTTTTCTGCTGTTTCTTGTCTCGATTTAACACTAGTTGTTGTAAGTAATCTGCGCGCTATTTCCGCTTTCGCCGACTCGGCAGCTTCCGCTTGTAGTTGCCCTTGCGCCACCTCTATCTCTAATTGATCCAGTTGATCGATATATATCTGGCGTGAGAAATTATCTCGTTGGTATGGTTTCTTCGAGCTGTCTCTGAAAAGGGGAAGTATCGCGATAAAAGTTAGGATTATAGCGATAAAGCCAATTGTAACCCAGAGGGTCACGATCTATTTCCCTTCCAAAGTTCCGCGAGCTTTTCTTTTTCTGCCTCCGAAAGCAGCGTTTCTGCGGCAGCTGATTTTCTTTTCCGAAAATATATATATAGGCTCACGCCACCAGCCAATAAAATTAGCATGGGGCTGAGCCACAAAATAATGGTTTTTTGGTTAATGGGAGGGTTAAGCAAAACAAAATCACCGTATCGCGCGACTATATCTGAAATAATTTTTTCGTCGGTTTTCCCAGATACAATCTGGTTGCGAACCAATAAACGGAGGTCTTTCGCTAAGGGTGCGTCGGAGTCGTCAATTGATTGATTTTGACAAACAAGGCAACGTAAATTTTTACTTATAGATCTAGCTCTAGCCTCTAGGGCGGGGTCTTTTAAAATTTCGCCGGGTTCTAACGCAAGCGCCTCTGTTGTAAGAAAAAAAACCGTTAATAATGATTTTAGCAAGATTCTCATTATTGAAGCCTCCTAATCAAAGGAAGTATTTGGTTATTCAGGTCGTCTTCGGTGAGCGGGCCTACATGTCTATATTTGATGCGTCCGCTTTTATTGACAACAAAGGTTTCAGGATACCCATAGACGCCCCAGTCGATTGCGGTTTGCCCCGTCCGGTCGGCACCTACGGCCCTGAATGGATTGCCTAAATTTTTCAGGAACCTTGCGGCAGCCTCGGGTGTATCTTTGTAGTTAATGCCAAATATAGGGACTCCGGTATCAGCGATTTTCATCAATACTTTGTGTTCTACGCGACACGGTAGACACCAGCTTGCCCAAACATTGACTAAACTTACACGTCCTCCCAAATCTTTTTCTGATAACCCAACTCCTTCCCCCACGATTGGCGGCAAGTTAAAAGTTGGGACCGGTTTATCAATTAATGCCGACGGCAGCTCTTCCAAAGACTTCTGGCCAGACCCTAATTGCCAGAGATAAAAACCAAGGAGGATGCTTAATGCAAACAGGCAACCCAGTGGCAATAATGAGATGAAACTTACTTTATTTCGCGGCATGTGAAATTGGTTTAGACGCCAATTTGGGAGCGCCGACACGAAGACGTCGGTCTGTGAGAGATATAAGCCCTCCTATAGCCATCAACAATGCTCCTGCCCAAATCCATGAGACCAGGGGGTTAAAGTAGAAACGAGTGCTCCATGCTCCCGTCCCTGACTCCTCACCGAGAACACCGTAAAGATCACCCTTCAGAGTCGTTAAAATAGCTGCTTCTGTGGTTTCACTGCGCTCAGCTTGGTACCGTCTTTTTTCTGGTTTTAACATGGTAATTACATCACCACCCACATTCACCTCGAATTGGCCTTGTATACCGCTATAATTTGGCCCCTTTATATTGGCTGTCCCCAAAAAAGTAATTTTGTAGTCGTCGACCAATATTATTTCGCCTGGCTTCATCAATTGTATCATTTCAATTTTCCAAGCTGAGGAGGCTGTTACACCAATTACGAATATTCCCAGTGCACCGTGAGCGATAGCCATACCCCAGGCGGCTCGCGGCATGCCAGAGGCTCTTTTCAACGAACCCATAAGCGAAATTTTGAAGAGACCAATTCGCTCCGCTATCTGAACAGTACTTCCAATTATCAACCACGCAGCTACACCCAGAGCCATAGCCGGGAGTATTTCTTTTGTTCCTTGGAGCCACGTAACTACTAAGGTAACAATCACAGCGGTGAGGGCGACAACCCGCAATCGTTGCAAAACACCATGCAGATCAGCACGTTTCCAGGTCATCATACCAGCGATAGTACAACAAAGAAGAACTGGAACCATCAGAGGCACGAATGTGGCATTGAAAAACGGTGGGCCAACCGAGACCTTCCCACCACCAACGGCGTCGAGAAGTAATGGGTAGAGGGTTCCCAGCAACACCACTGCTGCGCTGGTTGTTAATAGAAGATTGTTTAATACAAGCGCACCTTCTCTTGATATGGGTGAAAACAGACCGCCCCCCTTCAAAACCGGTCCCCGCATCGCATATAAAAATAAAGAGCCCCCTGTGATTAGGACAAAAAGTAATAAAATAAAAATTCCCCTCTCTGGGTCTGTCGCGAAAGCATGCACTGATGTGAGAATGCCAGAGCGAACCAAGAAGGTGCCCAGTAGGGCGCTAGAAAATGTCAAAATGGCGAGGAATATTGTCCAACTTTGGAGGGCGTCTCGTTTCTCGACCACAATTGCTGAATGCAACAGGGCGGTGCCGAGGAGCCAAGGTATAAATGAGGCATTTTCAACAGGGTCCCAAAACCACCAGCCACCCCAGCCCAGTTCGTAATATGCCCACCAGCTCCCCAGCGCAATGCCAATTGTTAGCGAGCACCAAGCTGCCAAAGTCCATGGCCTCACCCAACGCGCCCATGGAGGGTCGACCCGACCCTCAATAAGTGCGGCTACAGCAAACGCAAATGCTACTGAAAACCCAACATATCCCAGGTACAAAAATGGGGGATGGAATGCGAGACCCGGATCTTGCAAAATCGGATTAAGCCCGTTTCCCTGAGCTGGGGCAGGATCTAATCTGTTAAAGGGGTTTGAGGTTAATAAAATAAATCCTATGAACGCACTGCCGATCAAGCCTTGAATAGCCAAAACGCGCGCTTTCAGGGTATCAGGTAAATTGTTACCAAATATAGCAACGGCAATTCCAAATAAGGCTAAAATTGTAACCCACAGCAGCATGGAGCCTTCATGACTGCCCCAGACTCCAGTTATTTTGTAAATTAATGGTTTTAGAGTATGGGAATTCAGCGCGACATTTACGACCGAAAAATCTGAAATGAGAAAGGAATACATTAGGCAAAGGAAGCTTAATGAAACGGCAAAAAATTGGGCATGTGCTGATGAGGTGGCTAATGCCATCAAGCCATAATTATTTCGAGAAGCTCCAAAAAGCGGGAAGGTTCCCTGGACAAAAGCAATCACCAGTCCAAGGATAAGCGCGAAATGTCCTGCTTCAGCAATCATGGTTTTTTGGAACCTTTCCATACACCATTCTTCCGAAGCGCTTCGGCGACCTCTGGGGGCATGTAATTTTCATCATGTTTAGCGAGTACCTTTTCAGCCTCAAAAATTTTGTTTTTGTTGAAATGCCCTTCCCCGACTACGCCCTGTCCCTCCCGAAATAAATCAGGAAGAACCCCTTTGTGAGTCGCGGTTACCTCACTTTTTTTATCGGTTATTACAAATCTGCTGGTTATGCCGTCATTCTCAAGCAAGTAACTGCCCTGCTTTACTAAGCCACCAACCCTCAAACGCTGGCCCATTGGCGGTTCTTTCATCAAGAGTTCTGTGGGGCTATAAAAGTATACAATATTGTCTTTCAATGCTGCTAAAACGAGTGCTACTGAAATCCCCAGAAGCATCATTATCATCAGAATAAAGCTTAATCTTCTGCTCTTTGGCCCCATCTTTTATTACCCGCCTTTTCAGTCTTTGAATTTCGTTTGTAGGGCGGAGATTTGTTCTTGTCGTCTTTTTAGGCTCTTTTTGCTCTGCAACCAAATACCGATCAATGCTGCTCCCACAATCAAGTAAGAAGGCCACACAAACCAGCCGTAGCCACCCATCCTGAGATAATCAAAAATTTCAGTTATCACTGCGCTCTCCTCCCACACTGGCGATGCAGCGTCTCAAGACGTTTTGAGGCAAGAATGGACTCAATCCTGATCAGCAATACGTAGAAAAAAAAACATATAAAACTGACCGCGACCAAAAATAGTGGCGTTAACATGGAAAAATGTATCGATGGACCGCTCATCTTTATCACGCTGGCCGGTTGGTGAAGCGTATTCCACCAGTCCACTGAAAACTTGATAACCGGAAGATTTATCAGACCAAATATTGCCAAAATTGCTGCGGATTTCTCGCAGCGTACAGGATCATCAAATGCTTTGTGCAGGGTGATTACTCCCAGATATAGAAAAAATAGAATTAATACAGAAGTTAAGCGGGCGTCCCACACCCACCACGTGCCCCACATTGGTTTTCCCCAGAGCGATCCAGTAATCAGACAGAGCAGCGTAAAGCAGGCGCCAATCGGTGCGGCAGACTGCGCAATTACATGCGCCAAGGGATGCCGCCAAATTAGGCCGATTATACTGAATGTGCTTAAAAATAAGAAGGCAAACATCGCCATCCAGGCGCAAGGGACATGCACATACATGATGCGTACTGTATCCCCTTGCTGGTAATCTGCTGGCGAGCTTAAAAGAGCGAACCACAGGCCAAAGAGTAAGAAGCAAAGTGTCAAGCAACCAACCCAGGGCTTCATTTTTGAGGACAACCGGCTAAAACGGGCGGGATTTGCCAGAAAGTTAAACATGTCGTTATTTTGGGTCCTTGAAATTTTGTCGCTTTTGCTTCCAAAACTAGGGTGGGTTAGAGAGATTTTCAAAGCATTATTCTGCAGTCCTCGCAATTGTGACTACTTTTCAATTAATGGCCTGTTTGATCGTGATGGTGGTAATTGGGGGTGCTACAGCCAGTGTCGCCGCTAATACAGCGCCTAACAGAAGTAAAGACGGAGTCACCGGAGTACCCAAAATGGCGGCATTGGTAGCTGCAGTTCCGAATATCAAAACCGGTACAAGAAGTGGGAGTGCCAATAACGGTAACAAAACGCCCCCTCGCCTGGCCCCTAAAGAGAGCGCAGCACTCACACCTCCTATCAGGCTGAGCGCTGGTGTTCCCAATGCGATGCTTAAAATAAGGACCGGGTATGAAGCCAATGGTATACTGTAAAAAATACCAATCACAGGCGAAAAAATTAAAATAGGTAATCCTGAAGTTAACCAGTGGGCAGAGAGCTTTGCAAAAACGAAAATACCAAAAGGGTGAGTAGAAAGCACAAATTGCTCTAGTGATCCATCTTCGAAATCTGCATAAAAAATCCTATCAATCGTTAACATTGAGGATAGGAGCGCGGAAACCCAGATTACGCCAGGACCAATCTGCGCGAGAAGACCTTGGTCAGGACCCAAAGCGAGCGGAAATAGAATGGCTACCAGTAAGAAAAAAATTACGGTCAGGCACAAGTCGCTTCCCCGCCGATATAGTAAAATCAATTCTCTGTGAATGGTTGACTTAAAAGCTCTTATCAAAATCGTCCTCCTGATGTCATCTCAAATCAAGCATTCTTTCTGCGCTGATATCAATTGGAGCGTTGGTTGCAATTACTGCCATACCCCCTTGACGTCGATGCTGACAAATTGAACTTATAAGAATGCCGATTGCGTCATCATCAAGAGCGATAGTGGGCTCATCAAGTAGCCACAATGTGCTGTCAGCTGTTAAAAGTCTAGATAGAGCAACACGCCGCCTTTGCCCGGTAGATAACTCAGCAACCGGAGTGTCCCGCAAATCTGATAGTCCGAAAGTCGAAAGGGCCTTTTTTAGCAATTCTTTCCCCTGACTGGGGCCCCTAATTGCCATCCAAAGCTGGAGGTTCTCGAAGACCGTCAATACAGACTTTAATGCGTCGGTGTGACCAACATACGCTACCCTTTGACGATGTCTCTCTGAAAAGCAAAAAATATCCCCATCATCCCAGTGAATTGAACCCGTTACAGGTCGTGACAGACCAGTCATCAATCGCAAAAGGCTGGTTTTTCCAGCCCCGTTTTTGCCTGTTATCACGAGGACCTCTCCGGACCTTACCTCGAAGTGGAGTTTGCTGAAAATTTCTCTTCCACTCCTGTTACAGGTCAGATTTTCCCCGACAAATTTCATGGTACCAATGATAACAGAGGTGGTGGCCTCAATCGAGACGTTGTTTCTGATCAGCAACAATGCCTTAAATTGGTCGTTGCGGCGTTTAAATTAAACATCAAAGATCAAGCACTGACAGAGCTCTCACCTCGCTTATGGAACAGCGAATATAGTTATTTTCTTTCTACTTAAATGATTTTTGGCTAGTGCTTGTGGAAGGCGATTGAAAAGCGTAGTTTCTGCTCAAAATTGTGCTTCGCTACCTCAGTTAGCGGGGTCGAGAAATTATACTAGGAAAAGGAGACCGACGGTGGCTTTATCTGGCAATGATACGCTGTCTGTGCGTCGCACACTTACAGCTGGCGGCAGGGACTTTGATTATTTTAGCCTTCGGGCGGCTGAGGCAGCCGGGGTTGGCCAAATTTCTCGTCTTCCTTTTTCGATGAAGGTTCTATTGGAAAATCTTCTCCGGTATGAGGATGGGCGGTCGGTCACGGTTGAGGATGTCAAGGCTGCTGCAAATTGGAATGGAAACCCAAATAATAGTGAAATTGCCTTTCGGCCGGCTCGTGTTTTGCTCCAGGATCTCACTGGTGTTCCAGCGGTAGTGGATTTGGCTGCCATGCGAGAGGCGATGGAAGAGCTAGGCGGGGATCCGCAAAAAATTAATCCGTTGTCTGCGGTCGATTTGGTAATCGATCATTCGGTAATGGTTGATAACTATGGTGATACAGGGTCTTTTGAAAAGAACGTTGAAATAGAATTTCAGCGTAACACTGAGCGTTATGAATTTCTAAGATGGGGGTCGACTGCATTCCGTAACTTCAGGGTTGTTCCCCCGGGTACAGGGATATGCCACCAGGTTAATTTGGAATATCTTGCCCAAGTCATTTGGTCGGGCGTTGATGATGATGGTCGGAGAATGGCTTACCCTGACACATTGGTTGGCACCGATAGTCATACCACCATGGTCAATGGTCTTGCAGTGCTGGGTTGGGGCTGCGGTGGTATTGAAGCTGAGGCAGGAATGCTCGGACAACCTATCTCTATGTTACTTCCAGAGGTAATTGGTTTCAAACTTACCGGAGAGCTTCGAGAGGGCACAACGGCCACAGATCTTGTTTTGACGGTAACGCAAATGCTTCGTGCAAAAGGCGTGGTCTCTAAATTTGTAGAATTTTTTGGTCCTGGTTTAGATAATTTATCTTTGCCTGATCGCGCAACCATTGGAAATATGGCCCCTGAATATGGAGCGACATGCGGCTTTTTCCCGATTGATAAAGAGACGGTTCGTTATCTTCGGTTAAGTGGTCGCGACGAAGATCTGATTGAATTGGTAGAGACTTATGCAAGGGCTCAGGGAATGTGGCGTGAGTCAGGCAGTCCAGATCCGATTTTTACAGATACCATGGAATTGGATATCTCCACGGTCGAGCCGTCACTCGCTGGGCCTCGGCGTCCTCAGGATCGGGTTCTTTTATCGGAAATGTCACAAAGTTTTAAAAAGGCGTTGCCTAGCTGGGAGGCGAGTAAGGGTCCCACGAAAGTTGAAGGCATGGATCACGAGCTCTCAGATGGTGACGTCGTTATTGCAGCCATCACGAGCTGCACAAATACCTCGAATCCATCGGTGCTTGTGGCTGCTGGGCTTTTAGCTCGAAATGCGGTCGCTAGAGGACTGGCAAAAAAGCCTTGGGTAAAGACGTCTCTGGCGCCTGGTAGTCAAGTTGTGACAGATTATTTGGCCGCAGCGGGATTGCAAGACGACCTAGATGCTCTTGGTTTTAACCTTGTTGGCTACGGTTGCACCACATGTATTGGGAATTCTGGACCCCTGCCACTAGAGGTTGGTGATGCAATCGATGGCGGCGATCTGGTGGTTGGCGCTGTACTCTCGGGTAATAGAAATTTTGAGGGTCGTGTGCACCAACAGGTCAAGGCCAATTATCTTGCCTCGCCGCCTCTATGTGTTGCTTATGCTCTCGCGGGGTCGCTTATATTCGATCTTACAAATGATCCCCTTGGTCATGATGATCGAGGAAATGCAGTTTATTTGAGGGATATCTGGCCTTCCAATGAGGAAATTCAGCAGACGATTGCGAAGGCGGTTACCCCCGAGCAATTTAGAAGTCGGTATGGCAATGTTCAGGAGGGCCCAGAAGCCTGGCGCACAATGAAAGTGCCGGAGGGTGAGGTTTATCAGTGGAATGAAGGTTCGACTTATGTGCGATATCCAAGCTACTTAAAGAATGTTCCGGCAGAACCAAACGCAATATCGGATATTATCGGGGCGAGGCCTCTCCTTATTCTCGGTGACTCCGTAACCACTGATCATATTTCACCTGCCGGAGGGTTCGGCAGAGCGGTGCCAGCAGCTGAATATTTGCTCGAAAGGCAAATACGTCCAGAAGAATTCAACTCATATGGTGCGCGACGCGGTAATCATGAAGTTATGATGAGGGGCACTTTCGCCAATATCCGGATACGAAATGAGATAGTGCCCGGGATCGAGGGCGGTTACACTAAGCACATGCCTGATGGAGAAGAAATGTCGGTGTTTGATGCATCGATGAGATATCAAGAAGAAAGCGTCCCTTTGGTGGTGTTCGGGGGCAAAGATTATGGCATGGGGTCTTCTCGGGACTGGGCTGCGAAGGGTCCCAATCTCCTGGGTATCAAGGCAGCTATAGTGGAGAGCTTCGAGAGAATTCATCGCTCAAATCTAATAGGGATGGGGGTCCTGCCACTGGTTTTTAAAGAGGGCGAAAATCGCAAATCACTAAACCTAAATGAGGATGTGACGATTGACATCGTTGGCATCGCGGGAGGAATTACGCCTGGAATGGACGTAAAATGCGTAGTCCATCGGCTTGATGGTTCCAATATGGAATTTACCGCGAAATGTCGGATAGATACCCTCGATGAGGTAGAGTACTACCGCCATGGTGGAATTTTGCATTATGTCCTTAGAAACATACGAGACCAGGCTGCCTAGGCCCAAACCAACAGGCTCAGACTATCTGTGCGCGGCAGCTAAAAGTCTGCTAATTCAAAGACTGAAATAGCTTGCGCGTATATTTGATTTTATGGTTGCCCTCAGGTTGGGAGACTCGCCTCCATCAGGACGCTAATTCTGCGGCTAAATGCTGCGGGATCCGGCAGCGGTTCTCCCTCGAGAATTCTGGCCTGATCGAGCAATAGCCACGCTGCCTCAGAGATCCGATCGCCGGTTCCCTTTTCACCTATCGCCCCCGACAATGAAGTAATTACCGGATGCTTCGGGTTGATTTCTAGGACCCGAGTGACCTGCTCCTGAATTTGCTGATTTTGTCTCAATATTCTTTCCAGGTTTATGTCAATATCTCCTTCGTCCGCTATGAGGCATACTGGGCTCTCAGTAAGCCGGCTGGAGATACGCACATCCTTTACGGCATCTCCTAGCTCTAATTTGATCATCGAAATAAGGCTTGAGATTTCTGCGGAAGGTTCATCTGATATGTTCTCTCCGGGGCTCTTTGAATTAGTATCTGAGTCTTTTTTTTCTATTTCAGAGAAGTCTGTTCCCCCGCGGGTGGCAGATTTGAAATCTTTTCCTTGCCAGTCTCCCACAGCGGGCAACCAGAAATCATCTACCGGATCCGTCAGCAAGAGCACCTCGATTTCTCTTGATCGAAAACCCTCTAGCTGCGGGCTGCGGGTTAGAGCCTCGTCAGAGTCTCCAGTGATATAGTAGATAGAGTCCTGGCCCTCCTTCATGCGCGACACGTATTCGTCCAAGGTGCAAAGACCTTCTCCTTTAGTGGATCTGAACCGCGCAATTTTGAGTATTTTATCACGATTCTCTGGGTCCTCGTATATCCCCTCCTTGATGACTGCACCGAAGTTTAACCAAAACCCGTCAAAGGACTCTGTGTCTTCTTCCGCCTTTTTCTCCAATTCGGCCAAAACGCGAGAAATAAGTGCTTTCCGGATTCTACTCACCAAAGGATTGGTTTGAAGTAATTCTCGGCTGACATTCAGAGGGATATCTTCAGAGTCGATCAGACCTCGCAAGAAACGAAGCCATCCTGGCACTAACTCTTCGCATTTATCCGTTATGTAAACTCGTTTAACATACAGCTTCACGCGGTGCGTCCGCTCAGCCGTGAAAAGATCATAAGGCCTGGAGTTCGGAACAAATATCAGTCCTGTATATTCCATTACGCCTTCCGCACGCCAGTGCAAAGTCATCCAGGGTTCGTCAAACGCATGGCTGATATGACGATAGAACTCCGTGTATTGATCATTAGTTATTTCATTTCGTGGTCGAGACCATAGTGCCGACCCTTTGTTAATGACCTCGACTTCCTCGCCAGTATTCAATTCAATTGGCAGCGAGATGTGATCGGAATAGGTCGTCACGATCTGTTTTAATCGAGACTGCTCAAGAAATTCCTTTGCGTCTTCCTTTAGAAAGAGGGTGATTTTGGTGCCCCGTGAGTCTTTTTCCGTCTCCGAAATCGTAAATTCACCCGCTCCATCCGATTTCCATTGCCACCCGGAGCTTTCGCCCGCTTTCCGGCTAACAACTTCTACCTTTTCTGAAACCATGAACACAGAATAGAAACCCACACCGAACTGTCCGATCAGTGCTACATCTTTTTTCTGATCTCCAGAAAGTTGCTCTAAAAAACTACTTGATCCAGAGCGCGCGATTGTTCCCAGATCTGCGATTAGTGCTTCTCGGTTCATCCCAATGCCGTTGTCTTCAATACTGAGCGTCCGGCTTTCTTGGTGCGCTGTGATGGTGACCTTATAATCCGATCCATCTGATACCAACTCTTGATCGGTAATAGACGCATAGCGCAAACGATCGCAAGCATCAGAGGCGTTAGAAATTAACTCTCTTAAAAAAATCTCTTTATTGCTGTATAAAGAGTTGGCAACGATTTGGAGAATGCGCCCTACTTCGGTTTCAAAGCTCAGTGTTTCTTCTGACATTACTCTTGCCTTCCAATCACCTAAATCGCCCTCTATATGAGATTCTTATACCCCTTATGCAAGCCCTTATTTTGTAAAAATTCGCTTAAACTCGGGGTTGTACTGCACACTACTTGACTTGAAAAATTTTAATTTGGGGGTCAAATTCTGGGATGGTTCAAATAAAAACAGACCAGGGCCCTTCAGCTATACTCGGCCCGACTAATACAGGTAAGACCTTTAGTGCGATTGAACGGATGCTGTGTTATCGCTCCGGGATCATTGGATTTCCCCTAAGGCTTCTCGCACGCGAAAATTATAACAAAGTCTGTAGTCGAGTTGGTTCTCGAAATGTCGCGCTTCTGACAGGCGAAGAAAAAATTATACCGGACACAGCTCGGTATTTCATTTGTACAGTTGAGTCAATGCCCCTCGATCGGCCTGCTGACTTCGTTGCCATAGATGAGATACAGTTCTGTGCGGATCCAGAGCGGGGTTACATTTATTCAAATAGGTTGTTTAGGGCTAGAGGGTTACGGGAAACAATGTTCCTTGGCGCGGAGACAATTCGCCCTGTTTTGGAGAAGCTTATTCCAGAGATAAAAATTGAGACACGCAGTCGTTTTTCAAAATTGAGTTGGTCTGGCGTGAAAAAACTCTCGCGTATACCAAAACGAGCGGCTGTTGTGGCGTTTTCAACAAATGATGTTTATGCGATCGCTGAGGGCATTAGGCGTAGCCGCGGAGGAGCGGCGGTTGTATTGGGTGCGTTGAGCCCCCGAGCGAGGAATGCGCAAGTGGCGATGTATGAAGCGGGTGAGGTAGATTACTTGGTTGCTACCGACGCAATCGGCATGGGTTTAAACATGGATATCGACCATGTTTTATTTTCATCACTAAAAAAATTCGACGGCAGTAAATTTCGAACATTAGATATGCAAGAAATTGCTCAGATCGCTGGTCGTGCGGGTCGCCATACTAGAGATGGAACCTTTGGTGCTCTCCCAGAAGTCGGTGAATTTGCGCCAGATTTAATTAGTGCAATTGAGACGCATAATTTTCCATCGACCCGACAAATTTGGTGGCGAAATGCCAATTTGGAATTTAGGTCTTTGCGAGATCTTCTTATTAGTTTGGAGGATGTCCCAAAAAGCGGCATCTTAATCAAAAAAGGAAATGCGGAAGATCACCGCGCGCTCCGGAAATTGGCGGAGCTAGGTGATATAACGAGACTTGCTTCGGGGCGGGAGCGCCTCAGATTACTCTGGGAGGTTTGTCAGATTCCGGATTTTCGGAAGACTTTAGCCGACGCTCATCTCAATCTTCTGAAAAGAATTTATTTATACCTTTGTGGTCCATCGGGCTCGCTTCCAATCGATTGGGTTCGCCGGCAACTTGCGCAAGTCGAACGGGTTGATGGGGATATAGACACGCTCATGGCTCGAATTGCACACAGCAGGACTTGGACGTATATCCTCCATAGATCCGGTTGGATCCAAGACCCAGAAAATTGGCGCGAAAGGTCAAGAACTATCGAAAACCGACTCTCTGATGCCTTGCATAAAAGGTTGCGAGAGCGTTTTGTAGATCGTAGAGGCGCGTTTCTAGTTCAACTTCATGAGAAAACTAAAATCCCTGTGACAGTGGGCAAAGATGATGCTGTATCGACAGCCGGGGAATTGCTGGGTTACCTGCACGGGCTTAAATTCAAGCCTGACAAAACTAACAAGGCCGAGTTTCGCAATCTTGCAGTTACTGCTGCGAGGCGCGGGTTATCAAACGAAATCAACTGTCGAGTAAATCGAATTTTGGATGTCGGGGAGAGTGATCTAACGCTGAGGAGCAATGGTGCTGTCTGTTGGTTGGGGGCTTCTGTTGCGGTCCTAACGCCAGGTGCAGATATTCTGTCTCCGAATTTGAGGCTCGAAGTGGATGATTTGGTAACAGTACAGCAGAGAGAAAGGCTTGAGACCAAATTAAAATCTTGGCTTAAAACTCATATTGGCCATGTTCTGAAAATGTTAATTGCTTTGCGAGATGCTCAGCTGGCTGGGGCTTCTCGGGGAATAGCTTTTCAATTATCTGAAGCCCTTGGCGCACTTCCCCGATCGCAGATTAGCAGGCAATTAAAAACCTTGACCGCTATCGATAAAAAAAAACTGCGAGCTTTTGGGCTTAGAATTGGATTGAAACATGTGTACTTGCCTGCGCTTCAAAAGGCACAGCCTTTGGAAGTTAAGTCAGCGCTTTGGGCCGCATGGCAGCAAAGACATGATGTGGTTCCTCCAGTTCCCGGGAGAGTTGCTGCCCAGATCCAGCCCGGGGTGCCAATCGATTACTACAAAAAGCTGGGTTTTTTCCCTGCTGGAAATCGTGTGGTCCGGGTGGATGTTTTGGATAAATTATCAATAAAGTTACTTGGGTTATCTAAGCAGGGCACGTTTAAGCTGCCTATGGGTTTTGCCTCTATTTTGGGCTTGAGCAATGACGAGATGGCGTCAGTAATAAAGGATTTGGGTTATAGACTCAATTCGGAAAAGACTGGGTTTGATTTTTCTCCCAAGAAAACTCGGCGGCAAAGACGATCGAATACAACGTCCAGACGAACGGTTGATCCTTCCTCTCCCTTTGCTGTTCTCAGCCAATTTCGGGCATAGGGCATGTCGGAAAAAATAAGGTTGGACAAATGGCTATGGCATGCCAGGTTTTTCAAGACACGGGGACTGGCGACCCGTTTTTGCTTAGGGGGGAGCATAAGGATTGACGGAGATAGAATTCAAAAACCCCACTTTGGTGTGCGCGTGGGCCATATTTTGACGTTTCGTTACAGGGATATGGTAAAAGTTGTCAAAATACGAGCATTAGGGCTTAGAAGGGGGCCGGCGGCAGAGGCTTCAGGGTTGTATGAGGATTTGTCAGATGAAAGTCGTATCCCGCGCTTTAAATAAATCTGGAAGTTATAGAAAAGGATTATGCATGATTGGAAGACTCAAAGCTCTTTTTTCCGCACAGGAATTGGCCGCCTCATCGGAACAGATTTTAGATGAAAAAACCGTTGCTTGCGCAGCTTTACTCGTAGAAGCAGCTTTAGTCGACGGCAACTTTTCCGATGAGGAGAGACAAATCATTACCGTGTTAGTTGAGGACAGATTTCTCGATGATCCTGCGTTATCCGAGATTTTAATATCCACCGCAGAGGCAAAGGCAAGACGATCTGTAGAACTGTATTCTGTTACAAAGATTATCTCTCAAACTTTTTCTTACGAAGAACGAATGGATATTCTTCAATCTATTTGGGAGGTTGTCTTATCTGATGGTAGAGTTGATGATTTTGAAGACCAATTGATGAGGCGTTTGGGTGGGTTGATCCATATTTCCGATCGCGATCGAGCTTTTACTCGGCAGAGAGCCGAAAAAGTTCTGGCGTTGGATTAGGATCGTAGAGGCTTTACCAAGCCTTCTCCTGTGTTTCATAAAGAACCATTTTGCTGACTTGCATAGCGCTCTGTGAAATAGTAAAGACAGGTCTAGTCCTGTGCTTAAATCGTAGATAATTTAACCTTTTGGCGCTGAGTTCAAATCGGAGTTTATTATGACCTATGTCGTCACAGAGAACTGCATTAGATGCAAGTTTATGGATTGTGTGGAAGTGTGTCCTGTAGATTGCTTTTATGAGGGAGAAAATATGTTGGTTATTCACCCTGATGAATGCATCGATTGCGGGGTATGCGAGCCGGAATGTCCTGCAGAAGCAATACATCCCGATACGGACGACGAAGCGGAAAAATTTCTAGAGGTGGGTGCAAAGTTTTCTGCGGAGTGGCCAAATATTACTCGCAAAGGCGAACCGCCGGCCGATGCGGACGATTGGAAAGATATTGCCAATAAATTTGAAGATCACTTCAGCGAGAATCCTGGCTTACAAGATTAAGTATTCCAAAGGCTCAATCTTCTTTAAGGCGGCAATGTAATGTATTGTTGGTCTTTTTTTGTTATAATGATTGAAGCGGCAATACATCTTTGAGTTGACCACACGAACTTGGTTTTTTCGGGGGGCTATTCCCGCAGCGGTAACCACATTCGATCCTTAGTAACACTGAAAACAATCGCGAGAGGAAAAAATGGCTAAAGCAAAAGTGAAGTCAAAAAAACTTCCTTTTTCAGTTAAAGACTATGTCGTATATCCCACTCATGGGGTCGGGCAAATTACCGATATATCATCCGAGGAAATAGCTGGCTTCTCACTTCAACTGTATGTTATCAACTTCACCGCTGAAAAAATGACACTCAGGGTTCCTGTTGGAAAAGCTGAAGACTCGGGGCTAAGACAGATTAGCTCAAAAGACCAAATGCAGAATGCTATTACGGCGCTTAAGGGAAAAGCTCGGGCTAAGCGAACGATGTGGAGTAGGAGAGCTCAAGAGTACGAAGCTAAAATAAATAGTGGCGATCCAGTCGCCATTGCAGAAGTTGTTAGAGATCTTTACCGCAAACCTGATCAGCCAGATCAGTCGTATAGTGAACGCCAGATGTACGAGTCGGCGCTCAACCGGCTAGCGTTAGAAGTCTCATTAGTTGATAAAATTGAACCCGGGGCAGCAACAGAAAAGCTTGAGACATTGCTTTTGAAAGCCGCCTGATGGAGCGGCTCTGAGTCCCCGTAAAATGCATGTTAGTGGTTCGATATTCTAGATCCGGAGTTCTGATACAGCTTATGCTCGATTAGAGTCAGACTAGTCGTTACTGCAAGGCATATTTTTGAAAAGCCGAGCGGCCAAAATGATGATCAGAACTTTTTCCTAATTAATTTGCGATAATTTTATATTTCCTTCCTGATATAATACTGTCGTTCACCCCTAGCCCGTTTATCACTCGGAAATGCTCTTCTCGGTAAAGATTATCCACTTGCATTTTTCTCGATAAGGTCTCGATCGTATCTCCTGACTTTGCTGTTTGTATTCTTACACGCAAGGGTTTGAGAGATTTGGCCTCCTGTTTCGATAAAATTCTAAAACTATGTGTGACGCGTCGAAATGCCAACGAATGTTGTTTACTTTTTCCAGGCTCTGTGTAAAACGCAAAACGGTATACTGTTTGCAAATCTTTTTTTATTGCGACCATTCTTAGGTCGCGCATTCCTCGCGCGGTTCTTACTCTGGCTTCGGCTGTAGCCGCCGAAAGGCCGTTAACGTCGATATTTTCAATGTTTTCAAGCCTGAGCTCTTTCCCCCAAACCTCCCTAAGATAAAAGGAAACCGGCCCGTCAGCCGTCTCTTTTGCCTGATCAAAAATGATAGTTTCTCTATTTGGGCCTCTGGCAATAACCGAAGTGGGTGAGTTGAAAAGGCTGTAATTTTTTGGCACCTGAAATTGAAATCGCAACTTTGGGTGAGCGAAAACACGACCTATTATTAAGCCTTGTTCAGGATCATCCCCGAATAGCATGCCATCAATTTTATCAAGGTAAATATTGCGGTCACCAAGTGATGACCCTTCTTGGTATTTTTGGGCCTCTATTTTTGCAATGGCAAGCCGCTCCGCGGGGATCGGGTGGGTCCCAAAGTAGTCAAAATCATCTACCGAATCAGGAGCCTCTCCCTCCCGCTTTGCATTCAGCTGGGCGTTAGCACGTAGTTTGGCTAAGAAGCTTGGAACTGCGTGCGGATCAAATCCTGCCCGGGCAAGATAGCGAAAACTTAGTTTATCTGAGTCAATTTCATCCTCTCTGGACAAGGCGCTTAATAAGCCTGAAGCAATTATGTCGCTGAATCGGGCAACCTCTTTTCCTGCGGCTATTCCCACTGACGTAAGAACCGCATTGGTTAAAACTTTTTTTCCTTGTCGTTGGGCATGATGCAGCGCATTAATATGTCCTAGCTCATGCGCTAGCACCGCGGCCATTTCTGACTCGCTACTCGCTAATGCCAGCAAACCCCTACTTATGTAAATGTACCCACCGGGGAGAGCGAAGGCATTTACAACCCCAGAGTTTAGAACTGTAAATTTATAA
Organism: uncultured Rhodospirillaceae bacterium; assembly: GCA_913052165.1. Classification (GTDB taxonomy): domain Bacteria; phylum Pseudomonadota; class Alphaproteobacteria; order MPNO01; family UBA2964. The sequence continues at coordinate 8,609 of CAJXEC010000007.1, read as the reverse complement.
TCGAATTGTCTGCGTTCTACGGTTTGCGCTAATAATTTTCCCACGCTGCTAACATAGGACTCCAATAACTTGTCCTCGTATTCACCGCTAAACAGCTTTAGCATTTGAGGGTGATTTTTACGGCCTAATATTATTTCATCTTGCGCTGTCATCCCGCCAGTGAACACGCGATTTCCGGTGGTCGGGTTGGTCGTTATACACCCGTGTAAGATTAAGATTATTGCGACACAAAACCAAAATTTAACTATATATGAACGCATGATGTTTTTTAGTTTAATACCCTGCTCTCGACCCGCCGAATGTTTTGTAGAATATTTCTACGAGCGTTTTTTTGACAAGGGGCTCTGGCGAAAATGAATTTCGCGGATTGTTTTAAGTGAATTTTCGGATGCCTTTGCGATCAATTTCACCATTATGTATAACTGACGTCTCCTGATTTAACACATTGTTTTAGAGGTAAAATGGCTCGAATGGTAAGAGAACAGCTTTTCCCTCCGCTGGACCCTTTTGAAAAAGGAATGTTGCCCCTAACTTCGCCTCACGTAATGTATTGGGAGCAATCCGGAAAACCAAATGGGGTTCCCGCTCTTTTCCTTCACGGAGGTCCTGGCGCGGGCGCCACGCCTGTCCACAGAAGGTTCTTTGATCCAAATTTTTATCGAATCATTATATTTGACCAAAGGGGAGCCGGCAGATCTGAACCCCGGGGATGCCTACAGGACAATACTACGAGAGATTTAATCGAAGATATTGAAAAGCTGCGAGAATATTTAGGAATTGAAAAGTGGCTTGTATTTGGTGGGTCATGGGGAAGCACTTTGGCGTTGGCCTATGGTGAGGCACACCCAAATCGGTGTCTAGGCTTTGTGCTTCGCGGTATTTTTCTTGGTACAAAGGATGAACTAGACTGGTTCCTTTACGGGATGAAGACGGTTTATCCAGAAAATTGGCGTCGCCTGGTCGCAGTACTCAGTGATCAAGAACGATCCGATATCTTAAACTCTTATCATAAAAGGCTTCTTGACCCTGACGACACTATTCGATTACCAGCAGCTCGGGCGTGGAGTGCTTACGAGGGAGCGTGTTCCACTCTTATTCCTTCACCAGATACCGTTGCGGCTTTTAGTAGTGACCGACTGGCGTCAGCACTTGCCAGTATCGAGGCGCATTACTTTATCAATAATCTGTTTATGGAGGTTGGCAGCATTTTAGAGAATGTTGATCTTATCCGAGATATACCCGGCGTGATAATTCAGGGTCGATTTGATATGGTGTGCCCAATAGTGACTGCAGATGCACTCCATCAAGCTTGGCCCGAAGCCGAATATGTGGTGGTTCCAGATGCTGGGCATTCTGCTATGGAGCCCGGGATAAGAGCCGCACTCGTCAGGGCGACTGAAACATTTAAAGATCAGCAAAAAGATTGGTGAATAGTCCGATAAAAATGACAAATAAACATAGAAAAAGGCCAGGACGAATGGACCTAGCAAAGGTCACCGATTGTTTGAGTTTTTGGGGATTTCGGTTTTGTGCTCCTGTCTTGCTTTTAGTTTGGGGCTCTAGTTCCTGGGCAGGCCCAAAGCAGTACGATTTTCGTCTTTTTATTAATGAGGCCCATCCATTCGAGAGCTTTTCCAATTTAAAGTCACCCACTGCAGGAGTCACACCGCTGAGAGAGCGGGAATTGTTATCTGATACAGAGCCTAAGAGCGTTCGACCCTCCAAAGTCAGAAAAGCTAGAAATTCCTCTTTGGGAAGTCCATCAGCTCGGAGGTCAAATAAATTAGAAAAAAAAAATATTGCCAATAGAGGTGATCTTCAACCCGGTAGAACTGCCGAAGCTGGGGGGGGGCGTTTCCAATTTGGGGCGGGTTATTTTGATGTGACTGATGATTGGGGTGCAGCTGAGTTTCGCGCAGAGTGGCATGGAAATGTAGCTTACAAGAAATTACGTCCGCTAGGCGGACTCATGGCCACCTCAAATGGTGCCTATTACGGATTTGCAGGTTTAATCGCGGATTTTGAGCTTAGCGATAGATTTATATTCTCGCCCTCATTTGCTCCTGGCATTTATGTTAAGGGTGGATCGGCTAAAAAACTGGGTCATTGGATTGAATTTCGTTCTATGGCGGAATTGTCTTACAAGCTGGATAGCGGTGCTAGATTTGGTATCGCAATTTATCACCTCTCCAATGCCAGCCTTGATGATTTTAATCCAGGTACAGAGGTGATCTCGTTTTCCTACACCGTTCCAATGAAATGACATTTAATTTATGAGGTCACTCGGGGTCAATCTCCTGGAACTCAGAGGGAACAGTTTGTGACCGTTTATAGCGAAGATCCGAGCCTCGGAAATATTACAGCTACTAGGGGCCCGAGATAAGCAATGTTTTTGCTCGCCATGTAAGACGGACGGTGGAGGTCTGACACCTATTGGCGTAGGCTTGGTTGTGTTAGTTATTTTAGACAAATTCTTTACCGAATTGGGTGCTAGACTTGATATTATTCGAATGTCAATTTTAGATGGGGCTGTGGAAGCCCCCAATAACGGGGTATTCGATACAATTATTCTCGGAATAAATGGAGGCCGGGAGCAATTAATTGATTTTGCGGCAACTTTGTTTCGTTTTGATTTCGCTTGCGTGATTGTGAAAAATTTTTAATCGGATAAGAGAGTATCAGAGCGGAGAGCTGGCGTGGCCCGAAACAAACAGACGCTTACTCCCCACAAAAATCGAACGTTTCCAAAATTTAAGGGAACTGATAATAAGGCCTTACGGTGGTCCCGTAGCTCAGCAGGATAGAGCATCAGATTCCTAATCTGAGGGTCAGAGGTTCGAATCCTCTCGGGATCACCAAAAACTTAGAGACAAGTAGATCCAAACCTATGTAGCTGTTCACCGACTGGAACTGCGTGAGGTCTCGTAGAGAGATAAAAAAGATGCAAAATATTTGGTTCCGGGGGCAACTCGTGAACATCGTTCAACCAAATCATTTTTGGAAAAAGATTATTTGCGCCGCATTTTTCACAACTTTTTTTTCAACCGGCTTCGCGGTCGGTGAAACAAAGTATGACTCTGCTCGCAGTAGAGGCAAGGAAACCAAATTTGCCTATGAAGTATTTTCGCCGGAAACCACAAGAGGGTCGCTTCCTGTCATAATTTCTCTTCATGGCAGCAATAGAGACGGTCGGGATTTGAGTGATGGAGAGGCCAAGACTGATGAATTCACCGATCGCTTGATTGACGCCGGTACGGAAAAGGGTTTTGCGATAGTTGCTATAGATGCTTTTTTTGATATGGATTTAGAGCCACATCAAAAAAAGAAATTTCCACAGGCTTTTCGGTTTGCCCTATTTTTAAAATCGAAATTGTCAAAACTGGATCGTTATGACCCCAATAATTTTTTTTTAACCGGTTTTAGTTATGGCGGCGGGGCCACTCTATCTACAACTGATGCCCGCGTTCGGTATGAGAACGGGATCCCATGGAAGGCTTTGGCACCGACTGCGCCTAGCTGTCAGGTGATGAGTGAGCCAATTAAGTTGCCTTACCCCATTTTAATGATAAAGGGAGAATTCGATCACTATGCGGTAAGAGCATGCAAGCTTCAGGCACGCCTTTTAGCTGAGAAAGGCACCGAGGTTAGGTTGGAGGTCATTCCCGATGTTAATCATTTCTTTAGTACTCCGGAGGGCGAGCATGAAGTATTAGCTCGCAATGGGTGTCCTGATAATCCCTTGATTAGATATCCAGATGGGACCTTTCGGTTTTTTGACGGCAGCGGCGAAACGATGAGAAGACGAGAGGCCCGGCATCTTTGTTTCACCAATAGAGGCCTCGCCGGAACGGATAGACTTAAAATTGATCTTGTTGTGAGCCGCGTTTTAGATTTTTTCACGAATAACCTATCCAAATAAAGCGATTGTTGGAGGCTACAGGTATGAAAAAGACTTCGTTTAGAGATGTCGGGGGTCTTTATTTAATAAGAAATTTGATTCTTAAATTTCAGAAGGCATTGTTAGCGAGGGACAGCCATCAAAGTCCCTCGCCAATTGTGGATTTAGAGTTTATAAACACACAGACTTGTGGATAAGGGCGCATAGCTCAGCTGGATAGAGCAACAGCCTTCGAAGCTGTGGGTCGGGAGTTCGAATCTCTCTGCGCTCGCCATTCTCAAAGAAGGTCCGGATAAAAAAATTTAGAAACTCGACGACGGAAATGTTGGAGGAAAGAAGTACCAGTTTTGCGTCTGGCGGTTCTAATCTTTTGAGGTTTTAGCCAACCCTGGAGGAAATAATAATGAAATGGACGGCGAGGCGAGAAGCTTATCGAGCTCTGCTGGAAAGCGGAAATTGCTACCATCCGGGATCCGTATTTGATCCGATTTCTGCTCGAATAGCAGAGAATTTGGGTTTTGAATGTGGTATGTTTGCAGGCTCGGTGGCATCCCAAACAGTTTTGGGAGGTCCAGACATTATCCTTATCACCCTCAGCGAATTTGCAGAGCAAATTCATCGGGTCAATAGAGCTCTCTCTTCGATGCCTATAATGGTAGATGCCGATCATGGTTATGGTAACGCTCTGAATGTCCGACGCACAGTCGAGGAGCTTGAGACAATCGGGGTTTCAGGTCTAACCATTGAAGATACTGACTTGCCTAAACGCTATGGAATTGGTGGGCCGCCTGGCCTTGTTAGCATTGAGGAGGGAGTTGCAAAGATTCGCTCGGCTTTGGATGCGCGTAATGACACGGGGCTCGCGATTATTGCACGAACGGGAGCAGCTCAAATTACAGATTTAAATGACGCGATCGAGCGAGCAAAAAGATACGAGGCTGTTGGCGCTGATGCTATGTTTTTTTCGGGTATCAAGACTGGGGAAGAGATAAGAGCTGTGGCTTCATCAGTTTCAATCCCAATAATGTTGGGTGGGAGCGGGTCTGCGCCCCTCAAGACCAAAGAACTGGGCCGCCTCGGCGTCCGAATCTCACTACAAGGGCACTATCCTTTTATGGCTGCGATTCAGGCAACCTATGAAACCCTGAGCGCCTTGCGAACTGGCACTCCGCCAGAAAACCTAGAGAGATGCGCCGATAGCACCATTATCAAGGAGTTAATGCGGGACTCAGATTATAAAAAATGGACTAAACTTGGCCTTGATCGTTAAAGACATCGGATCAGCTTCAAAATTTTTTTTATTTTAACGGAAAGGCTATGATTTGGTTTTCATATCCAGTCCTCGGCTGATCGAATAGAATGTTAGCCCCATAGTTTTTTTGTAGCCATCTGAGCTCCCTCTGACATCGCTGAAAACTTTGCCCATACGATGCTGGGGTGCACCTCTGGTTCAGCCATGGCTTGGGTTCCAAAGCCACAGTCTCCCCCGGCCATAACATTTTCTCGCCCGACTACCTCGGCAAATCGGATTAGCCGTTGGCATATGAGTTCGGGATGCTCAACGACCAATGATGAGTGGGTAATAACACCTGGTATGACCATTTTTCCGTCAGGGAGCTTGAGGTCTTCCCAGAGGGCCCACTCGTGCTCGTGTCTAGGATTTCCGTGCTCAAATGAGAAAGCCGAAGCATTAATTTTTAGAACGATATCCATATAATCTTTCATCTCCATGTCGTGCACTCTAGGACCCATATTGATGCCGTAGCATGTATGATACCGGATGTTATCCTCGGAAATGCCTCTCAGGGAATAATTGATAGCTTCAACTTGAAGCGCCGCCCATTTCCGACAATCCTCGATCGATAGTTGAGGGTTCTTTACATAGTAATTAATCAATCTCGGATCATCTATTTGTAAGAGAAAACCAGCATCCACAATGGCGCGATATTCTTCATTTAGCGCGTCGGCGACAGCTGTTAGAAATTCTTCTTCCGTTGAATAATATTCGTTGAGTTGATTACCCACGACGTCGCTCGGTGAAATGGCGGGCATGAAAACTTCCTCTGCTCCGTGTTTTGCTGCCGCCTTTTTTAAATTTTCTATGTCGCGATTAAGTTGATCATGGCCCACGTATTTTATGGCGGAGCTACATACCATTTGCATGGTACTTGGAGTTGGGAGCCTCTCGCCCGCTAATTTCTCTCCTGAATAAAATTCCGGAAATTCTCTAGACTCTCTGGACTCCGCCCAAGGGGACGGTCTAGATCTTCCAGTTTCCTCTAGTCCACCAAGGCGCTCGTGGGCATATACAGCGAAACCTCTCTTTGAAAACTCTCCGTCATCGATTGCATCGACCCCAAGATCAATTTGTTTTTTTACGACTTCATCAACTGCGTCAGCCAGTGCTTTATCGTAGATGCCTTTATCAATTTCTTGACCTTGATTTTGCGCGACCATCAGATCAATTAACTGTGATGGTCGCGGAAGACTCCCCACGTGGGTTATCCGAATGCGGTGTTTGCTACGAATCATTGTTGCCTCGCCATTTCAAATGGATATCTGTAGTCTGATTAGCAGGAATTAGTCTTCCCGAAAACCGAGTATGACATCGACCTTATTCTGCGGCATAAATGTCAAAAAAATAGGGAGCTTAAAATGACTGCTAGAAGTAAGCCACCTCTCGAAGCAGACATTGTAGGTACTTTTTAGCGCTCGGAGGAATTAGTGGAGATAACCTCAATTGAGGCAGCAAAACCAAAAATTAGTCTGTCAGTCTTGCAGCGTTTCCGCTCATGAAGATTATGCTTGGTGTTTTAGTTCTTGGGAACGCCGTGATAGAAATTCCTCAATAAATTGCGGAGCGTAAATGAAGTGCATCAAAGGGATTCCGTCGAACAAGTAATTGGTAGCCCCTGATTGTGGCATGAAACACATTTCCCAAGATTTGTTTTTGCAAAATCAAAATCAATGTTGGAGGGGATATGAATTTTAAGAAATGAGCTTGGAATATATTAAATGAATGAGGACATTTATCTCAAGGCGCCGGATGGGCATGAATTTAGTGCTTACATATCCCGACCCACAGGTCCTATTTTTGGCGGCATTGTAGTTGCAATGGAGATGTATGGGGTTAATAGCTATTTGAGGGGAGTATGCGATCGCTTTTCTTCAGAGGGTTACATTTGTATTGCCCCGGCCTTTTTTGACAGACATGAAAAGTTTTTGAACCTTCCCTATGACGAGAATGGAAGCAAGCGCGGGAAGGAGCTCTCTCGGGCTAATAACTTTGATCTAACACTCGAAGACGCGCATACAGCACGTGATTTTATTAAAACCGATGCGGGTAAGGTTGCAATTTTGGGGTATTGTTTTGGTGGTACGGTGAGCTGGCTAGGTTCTTGCCGTGGCGATTTCGATGCCTCTGTACCCTATTACGGGTCGAATATGTGCGATTATCCTGATGAGCCGGCAAGATGCCCGACGCTCTGTCACGTCGGGGACTTGGATACGGCCGTCCCTCCCGACCAAGTGTCGATGTTTAAGAAAAAAAGACCAGAGGTTAATTGGTGCTTATACAACGGAGCCATGCATGGATTTGATAATTGGACTAGGCACGAGCGTTACCACCAAGAGGCAGCGGATTTGGCTAGAACGAGAACGTTAGAATTTCTTGCAAGGGAGTTGGCATAGTATCTCTGTAAGTCCGCCTACGCAGATTTAAGAAAATTGTTTTGTTTGTGAAAGTCAAAATTTTTCGGTTAATTGAAGGCTCATCTGTCTCTCGGAGGTCATAAAATTTCAGGCAAAAAATTGAAAATTGGTGGTGGGCTTGCCCGCGCATTGTCAAATCGGAATTTCGGTATTTACACTGCTGGTAACGCGCCCTCTTTAATTGGAATTTGGGCGCAAAGGCTCGCTTCAGGTTGGCTCATGTGGGAAATGACTAAATCGCCTGCAATGCTTGGCTGGCTTGGCTTTGTTGATCTGATTCCCTTTGTCATAGTTTCTCCCTTTGCGGGCCTAATTACTGATCGCTTTGATAAAATTTTGCTTGCTCGAATTATTAAATTTCTTGCTTTGTCCGTCGGGGTAGCTCTTATGGTATTGACCTTTATGGGCAGTATTTCGCCTGGTCTAATTTTACTGCTTGGGTTCCTTACAGGTGTGACGGATGGTTTATTTCAGCCGGTCAGAACCTCTCTAGCATCGGTGATGGTACCCAAGGATACTTTGGCCTCTGCTGTTGCTATAAACTCTCTGGTGTTTAACCTTGCAAGGTTCATTGGTCCCGCTGCGGCTGGCTTAATTCTGGCTCTTGTGGGAGCAGAAGACATGTCTATCGCATCAGATGCCACCTCCGCTATTAAAACGGCTGCTCAAGTTGCAGAAGTTGGATGGGTTTTCCTCTTTGCGGTTCTGTCTTACCTATTTTTCCTGACAGCTCTTTTTTTTGTGAAAATTAGTGAGGACGCACCAACCAAAATTACCCGGGCACCCATCGGGGAAGAGCTGCTGGAGGGGGTCCGTTATTCTCTAGCGCATCCGGCCATTGGACCCCTTTTCATAATGGTTGGCGCTGTAGCGATTTTTATTCGTCCTGTGATGGAATTGCTTCCTGGTTTTGCTGATGATGTTTTTGGCCAAGGAAAAGAGGGTTACGTGACTTTAGTCTCAATGATCGGGCTGGGGGCGATGTTTTCGGGATTTTGGA
>CAJXEC010000006.1 GCA_913052165.1 uncultured Rhodospirillaceae bacterium | reverse complement strand
GGAAGGAGGTTATATCAACGCACTTCTACTCCTTGCTCTGGTAATGTTGCTTATTGTTCCTTTGACCATCCTATTGGCCGGAAGACCAAGTCGTCCAGCAGATCAGTCGGGCCCAGATCAAAAGGTCATGGAGGCGGTGAGGGAAGCCCTGAACCATAGGGGCTATATATTATTGGTGATCGGGTTCTTCGTTTGCGGGTTCCAGACCTTGTTCATAGCAAGCCATCTGCCTCTTTATCTCAAAGACATTGGAATCTCTGCCCAAATAGCTGCATGGGCTCTTGCCTCGATAGGCTTGTTTAATATTGTAGGCAGCATCATCTGGGGAGCACTAGGCGGTCGTTATAGTAAAAAATATATGCTTGCCAGTTTGTACGTAATGCGTTCCTTAGGCATAGTTGTGTATCTAATCATCCCCGTGACTAGTTTTAGTACCATTGTTTTCGCGTCATTCATGGGATTAACGTGGCTAGGCACCATTCCTCTGACAAGTGGTTTAGTTGCGCAGATTTTTGGTACTCAATACATGGCTATGCTATACGGCTTTGCGTTCATGAGCCATCAGGTGGGAAGTTTTGTAGGAATTACACTAGGAGGGGTCGTAAGAGATTATAGCGGCTCTTACGATGCAATTTGGTGGTCTGCAGTCTTGCTAGGCTTTATCGCAGCATTTATTCATTGGCCCATTGATGAACGCCCCGTAAATCGTTTAATTACTCAACAAACTGTGGGATGAGGGAAAGTTCCTTGATGCAGGAGAAAATTCCCTTTTGGAAGAATCCATACATTGTCTTAATCCTTTGCACGTTAATGATTCTTATCTCGTACGGGACAAGACAAAGCTTCGGTCTTTTTCTAATTCCGATCAGCGACTCAATAAGCAACGGCAGGGTGGAGCCTTTTTCTTTTGCAGTCAGTTTGCAAACACTAGTAATCGGGCTAAGTGTCCCCTTTGTCTCGATGATTGCAGATAAATGGCTTGGCCCAGTGAAAATGCTCGCAATTGGTGGGTTTCTTTACGCCTTAGGTATGTATCTATTAAGCACCGCTGTATCCGAATTACACCTTACTCTAAGCGTGGGTGTCCTTAGCGGCCTCGCAGCAGCTGGATGCGGGCTGCCAATGCTATTATCGGTAGTTGGACGCGTGGCTCCAGAAGAACGTCGAAGCCTCTGGTTGGGTATTGTCTCCGCAGGTGGAACTGGAGGGCAAATGTTCCTCGTGCCCCTTAACGGATTTCTCCTAGCCCGCATGGATTGGACCGATGCGATGATTATTCTTGCGGCCTTTATCTTTGCAATTGTTCCAATGGCAATATTCGTTGGAAAAGCAAGTGGTGAGGCGTTAGATCAGAAAAAAGACACTCAAACCCTTGGACAGGCACTCTCAGAGGCGAAAGAAGCGAGCAGCTATTGGTACTTGTGCCTCGGTTTCTTCACGTGCGGTTTCCAAGTGCAATTTGTTGTTACGCATTTACCAAAGTACTTAGAAGATACCGGTACTGGAGTAACCATCGGCGCTCATGCGATAGCGCTTATTGGATTCTCTAACATGATTGGGACAGCAATAGCCGGGAAACTTGGAGGACATTTTCAGAAAAAGAACCTTTTGGTCATCCTTTATGTCGGTCGTTCTTTTATTATGATGGCGTTTTTTCTAGCGCCAGTTTCTCAAATGTCAGTATACATATTCGCATCCCTTATTGGCCTGCTCTGGCTCGCTACAGTTCCGCTCACGGCGGGAATAATATCAACGATGTTCGGACCTAGATATATGGCAACCCTCTATGCAATTGCCTTTTTAAGCCACCAAATTGGAGGAGCTCTGAGCACCTGGATGGGAGGGGTTGTCCGAGATGCGACTGGCTCTTATGAATTGTGGTGGTGGTTTATAATTCTGGGGGGTGCTCTCGCGGCACTCTTTCACCTACCCATTAAAGAGAAACCTGTGGCGCGACTGGCGCAGGCAACTTAACCTTTGTAAGTCTTTTTATACGGCATTAGCTTTAACAATTTCTTCTCACTTCAGGGATTATATTTATGAGAGTAGCATTCTGGCGCAGTCCGGTTTTCGTGTTGATTTGTGCAGTTGGGATTATTTTATTTGCCTATGGTGGCCGCCAAAGCATGGGAATGTTTCTACGGCCAGTGACGGAAGGCCTGGGTTGGGGTGCCGATATCAGAGTTATGTCCTTCGCAACAGGACTGCAGCTTCTGATTTATGGTTGTGCTGCGCCCCTTTTGGGCGCCGCAGCTGATCGATGGGGTCCAATAAGAGTTCTTATACTCTCCGGTCTGCTATACGCCTATGGGCTCTATATGATGTCTCAATCAACCACTGAATTTGGGCTAGTGTTAAACGTCGGTGTCATAATGGGTTTGGGCTCCGCGGGCATCGCATTGCCAATGCTCCTATCGATTGTCGGGAGGGTAGCGCCTGAGAAATGGCGGACGTTTTGGCTCGGAATTGTAGTGTCCGGGGGAACTGCTGGTCAGATGCTTATCGTGCCGTTAAGCCACTACCTAATCAGCTCACGCGGTTGGATATATGCGACAATTATATTGGCGACTATGGCTTTGATGGTAGTCCCCTTTTCATTCGCAATTTCACATGCTGCCAAAGGCGTGTTTAAAAAGAAGGATTCTCAAAGCCTTGGAGATGCAATAAAGGAAGCAGGAGGGCATGGCGGGTTCTGGCTGCTGACGATCGCCTTCTTTGTTTGTGGATTCCAAGTCCAATTCATCAACAATCACCTAGAGAATTACCTTAACGCGACTGCAGTAGGCGGTGCTATGGCCGCTACGGCAATTGCCTTTATTGGCTTTTTCAATATGCTCGGCACCCAAGCCTCGGGGTTTTTGGGTGGATTTATGCGTCAAAAATACCTGCTTGCATTCATATATTCCGCACGCTCTCTGGTTTTTCTCGCTTTCTTTCTTGCACCAAAGACCGAATTTACAGTAATCCTCTTTGCCAGCTCAGTTGGCCTTTTGTGGTTAGCCACTGTTCCTCTGACCTCAGGAATCGTGGCCCAAGTCTTTGGCCCTCGCTATTTAGCAACACTCTATGGAGTGGTGTTCTTAAGTCATCAAATAGGAAGTTTTACCTCTGTATGGCTGGGTGGAGTTATCAAAGTACAAACCGGCTCATATGATTACGCGTGGTGGATGATAATCGGAGCAGGGGTTATTGCGTCCATTCTTCACCTACCAATAAATGACAAACCCGTCCCAAGAATACTGCGTGAGCAGGCAGCAAAAGTGAGTTAATAATCAGGCGCTTTGATAATAAGGATTAGTGCCCTCGGCATGATCAGTAACATCGAGCACTTGTTGTATGGAGGGCACCTCTTTTTTTATTTCTACTTCAACTCCGTCCTTGAGCGTGGCATTTGCCATGCCACAACCCTGACACCCCCCTTCCATTCTGATATAAGCACGCGGTCCAACCACGTCAATAAGGCTGATATGGCCTCCATGCGCTGCGACTGAGGGATTTATTCTAGTCTCTAAAATCTCTTTGATGGCTCTTCCCTCAGGGGTATCAAGCCCAGGTTTTGGTATGGCATCTCGGTAATCTGCCACTCGCTCGACTTCTGGCACATAATGTTTAAGCATGTTTTCTATTCCGCTGAGAAGCTGGAACGCCTGCCCCTCAAACTGAACATACACAACACCAGCATCATATCCCCTTAATTTCACATCTCCGCCCCCCTGGCTGGCCGCCGGACGAATTCTTGTCTCGATAAGCTCTTTCAATTCTTCAACCACGGGATCACTATCATCCAAGAGAAGAAATTCACTCTCATCTGAGACTTTATTGTCGACTGTTTTTGTGTCTCCGACAGCTACCGGGTGGTCCGCAACAAAGTGATCCATTACGGCACCTAAAACGGCAGGCTTTAATTGAAGCCAGTTAATCCCGTTTGACTTTTTGATAACGATGGAATCCTTCTCCAATATTACCCCAATAACGTGATCAATCGCTAAAAGGCGTGAGGCCAGCGGAAATTTTCTCAAATCACTCTTGTGATCCAAGGACGTCGGCCCAAAAGGGAATACTTCCCTTCCAGGAAGAAAGCGCATTTCGCACTCGTCAGGCAATTTTTCCGTTTGAATAAACATTTTTTTACTCTTGCTCTAAATGGAGGGGGGGGGGAGAAAACTAAGCAATTATCTAGTCGCTAAACGAACATGACCCAACCGAGGTCATTAATTTTTAGTTAGATGCAAGCTCCAGTTTTGTAAATTAGGAATAAGTGATTTAACAGGAATACCATTTAAAATATCTGAATTCCGTTTCTGACGGTAGATACTTCGTACAGCCGCATAGTAATCTAGAGACGACTCTTTTAACCTATCTAAATCATCAATTGTGCCTGAGTATTGATCAATGCCAACCGCCAATACCCGTCCCAGTATAGCGTCTTTCTCATCAATATGATCCAAATATTGTGACACCGGATCCAAAAAAGATTTCGAAATTAGTCCTATGGTATCGCGTGGATTAGAAGGTCCAAAAACGGGGAGAACCAGATAAAAACCTTCACCCACTCCCCACACTCCCAGTGTTTGACCGAAGTCCTCTGAGTGCGCGCTGATGCCCCAGATATCACTCGCGGCATCATATACACCTGCAAACCCAATTGTGGAGTTAATAAAAATTCTCCGCGACGTATTCCATGCACGGTTCATCTCTCCCTGTAAAACATCATTAATCAAGATGAAGGGAGCGTTAAGATTTAGCAACACATTGCGAACACCATCACGCGCTATTTTGGGAAGCGCCGTTCTATAAACGTCCGACACAGGGCGTAAAACAAATGAATAGACGAGATCATTAAATTTAAAGACAACCCGGTTTATTGGCTCTAGTGGATCGCCATTGCCCTCGATAGTGCTGGACTTACTGATCGGAGGGCTTGCTGATTGAGTGTTATCCGCAGCATTCACATGGAAGGCAAAACCTAAGAACAAAAAACACACAGCTCGCGAGAAGAATATCATCAACCTCTTCCAACCTGAGTAGAAAAACTCTCCGCATATCATACAATATTTATTTACCATTTCATCGTTAAGAGCAACTCCAAATTTCCCAACGGATCTGGCCGCTTTTGAGAATCGTCCTGCCTTATAAGGTAACCAGACTGGTTGCTGGTACAAGACAAATCGAATTTGATCAATGAGAGTTAGACCTCACTCAATGCCATTTGAGAATGCCATATCTCAAAAGAATCCACATGGTCTCAAATTTTGATAAAGTAAAATTCTCACCGCGCTTTGGGCCATTGGTTTTTTCAAGTTTTTTCAGGACACGCCAGTAGTTTTGTAACATCAGACTCGTGGGCGCGACATTTTCGCGATCCCCGGCAGAAATTATAGAACAAGCCCTCTCGAAAAGGATTTCTGCTCTTTTTATAATTTTCTTGTAAATTTCTTTGAATTCAGGGTCCAATATCACTTCTAGGGGAGTTTTCGAGAAAATTCCTTGCTCACATATCATGTCCCTCGGTACGTAGAGCCGGTTATTTGATGCATCTTCAAAAAGATCTCTAAGAATATTCGTCAGTTGCAACGCTTGACCCAGGCTTTCCGCAAGTTTTTCGTTCTCATCCCCACGAATGCCAAAAATTGGATTTGACAAACGACCAACAGAACAAGACACAAGATCCATGTAGTTCTCTAATGACTCCCAATCCCGAATTCGCACTTCGAAGGCCGAGTCCTGCTCCATACCGTCTATAACGCTCAAAAAATCAATTTTATTTAGCCCAAAAGCCCTCGCTGATGACTGCAAAGCTTGTCCGATGAGCGTTTTTGGAGCTCCAGAGAACACTTTATTGACCTCTTGACGCCATTCCCCCAACTTTTCAAGTTTCTCAGATGGAAGTAAATCGCAATCAGCAATATCATCAACTTCTCTGCAAAAAGCGTAAACGCTGTATATTCCCAGACGTCTCTTACGGGGAAGCAACCGCATACTCCAGTAAAATGAAGTCCCCGAACGACTCACGACCTGAGCCACATGTCGAAAGGCATCTGTTCTCATCATTAACTCACAATAATAGAGAGAAGATCAGTCGTCATTAACTGTTTCGGGTTACCCTTTCCCAATCTGCGTTTAGATCTAGGCGACAACTAGAAGTTAAATTGATATTAGGGCATAAGTTACCTCGCGTGCTCCGAGAGCGGGCGATAAAAAGAACCTCTTGGGGTAGTATTTTCGGATCTAAAAAAGGGGCCGTTAAGGGTTTAAGAAATTCATGTCGGATAAAAATATCAATTCGCAAACCGCCTCCCAACCTGGTTGGCAAATTTGGGTAGACCGAGGCGGTACCTTTACTGATTTGGTTAGTCGAGATCCGAATGGAACTCTGCGAACTCACAAACTTTTATCAGAGAACCCGGAGCGTTATCAGGATGCCGCAATCCAGGGGATTCGAGAAATATTGGGGCTGCAGCCCAATCAATCGATCCCCACCAATACCATTGAGGCAGTTAAAATGGGGACGACGGTTGCTACTAACGCGCTTTTGGAGCGCAACGGTGACAGAACTTTATTAGCGATTACGGAGGGATTTGCAGATCAACTTCGCATCGGCTACCAAAATAGGCCAAAGATTTTCGCACGAAAAATTGAGCTTCCCGAACTTCTCTATGAAAAAGTCATTGAAATTCCAGAGAGATATTCTGCTCATGGCCAAGAAATAAAGCCGGTCAATTTAGAAAAGACAAGAGAGCTGCTCAAAACACCCTACGATGAAGGCATAAGATCGGTGGCAATCGTCTTTATGCATGGCTATCGTTACCAAGAACACGAGAAAATAGTTGCGCAAATAGCGCGCGAGATTGGATACACACAAATATCTGTCAGCCACGAGGTAAGCCCTCTCATGAAGCTGGTCGGACGCGGAGACACCTCGGTGGTGGACGCATATGTTTCCCCCATTCTCAAAAGATACGTTGAACAAGTCTCCAACAATGTCGGAGATACTCGGCTGATGTTTATGCAGTCTAATGGAGGGCTTACCGATGCCCGTTTTTTCCAAGGAAAGGATAGTATTTTATCTGGCCCCGCGGGGGGCATCGTTGGCGCAGTCAAGACAGCTGCTATGGCGGGTTTCGAAAAAATTATTGGTTTTGATATGGGGGGCACTTCTACCGATGTTGCCCATTATAATGGTGTTTATGAGAGGGCGTTCGAAACATTAGTCGCGGGCGTTCGAATGCGAGCTCCAATGATGCGTATTCACACCGTTGCTGCGGGAGGTGGATCCATTCTTCACTATGACGGCTCTAGATTTCGGGTCGGTCCGGACTCTGCAGGGGCCAATCCAGGTCCCGCCTGTTACAGGCGTGGCGGCCCGCTCGCAGTAACCGACGCAAACGTCATGCTAGGAAAAATACAACCTGATTTTTTTCCTCACGTTTTTGGAGCAACAGCAACACAGCCCATGGACGCCAAAGTTGTTCAAAAAAAATTTCGTGCAATAGCGGATGATTTATCTGAGACCTCAGCTTCGAAGATAAACGAACAAGATGTTGCCGAGGGATTTATCAAAATTGCAGTAGAAAATATGGCTAATGCGATCAAGCAAATTTCTGTACAAAGAGGATATGACGTAACTGCCTACACTTTGAACTGTTTTGGGGGGGCCGGCGGGCAGCACGCCTGTATGGTCGCTGACGCTCTTGGCATGAAAAGGGTATTTGTACACCCATTCGCCGGCGTGCTGTCAGCCTACGGTATGGGTTTGGCAGATCAAACCGTTATGCGGGAATGTGCTGTCGAAAAAACGCTGTCTCAGAGCTTAATGGAAGAATTAAAAGTCTCTCTTGTCGAAATGGGAGAAGACGGAAAGCGCGAAATGGCGGAGCAAGGCTCCGATGAAACCCAGCTCGTCACAGCTACAAAAGCTCATCTCCGATATCAGGGAACCGATACCCCCTTGATAATAGAGTTCGGTGACTTTCAAACAATGAAGACCAATTTTGAAATGTTGCACCAACAACAATTTGGTTTCATATCACCGGAGAAAGATTTAATCGTCGAGGCGCTCTCCCTTGAGGTGATAGCACCAGGAGAGTCGATCGAGGATAAACAAATTTTTGATCATCAATTAGACATACCAAAGCCGGCTAAGATTGTCTCAATGTTTAGCGGTGGGCAAGCTCACGAGACGGGGATTTTCAAACGAAATGATTTAAAACCAGGAGCTAAAATAGAGGGCCCCGCGATTTTAATCGAGTCAAACGCCACTACGATTGTAGAACCGGGCTGGCAAGCGGAAATTAACTCTGCAAATCATCTTGTTATGAATAGAGTTGTTGCCCTCCCCAAAAAGGTAGCGATAGGGACACAGGCTGACCCTGTAATGCTAGAAGTGTTTAACAACCTGTTTATGTCCATCGCAGAGCAAATGGGAGGCGTTCTCCAAAACACTTCTTACTCTGTTAACATCAAAGAAAGACTCGATTTTTCCTGCGCTATCTTCGACACCCAAGGGGATTTGGTTGCAAATGCACCCCATATCCCAGTCCACTTGGGTTCCATGAGTGAAAGTGTCAAAACTGTATTACGTGAGCGCCGCGGCACGATCAAACAAGGTGACGTGTTCATGTTGAACACTCCTTACAACGGGGGCACTCATTTACCCGACGTTACGGTTATTACGCCCGTGTTCGACGACTCATCAAACGAATTACTTTTTACAGTTGCCTCAAGGGGGCATCACGCAGAGATTGGAGGCACAACTCCGGGCTCTATGCCCCCCAACTCAAAACATATTGATGAGGAAGGAGTTTTACTCGATAACGTCCAACTCGTTTCAGAGGGAAATCTCTTAGAAATTGAAGCAGAGTCTGTCTTCTCTGAAGGTAAATTCCCAACAAGAAACTTTCATCACAACTTGGGAGATTTAAAAGCCCAAATTGCTGCAAATGAGAAGGGGTCGCATGAACTGCTAAAAATGGTCAACCACTTTGGCCTCGATGTCGTGAGAGCATATATGCAGCATGTTCAGGATAATGCTGAGGAGTCCGTCCGAAGAGTCATTGATACACTTAGCAATGGCTCTTTCGAATATGAAACAGATTTTGGTGCCAAAATTTGCGTAAACATAAAGGTCAATAGTGAGGATCGATCAGCAACCATAGATTTTAGTGGAACTTCAGATCAACAAGACAATAATTTCAATGCTCCAAGCGCAATTTGTGTCGCGGCCACGCTCTATGTTTTTAGAACCCTTGTTGACGAAGAAATCCCCCTGAATGCTGGTTGCTTGAAACCACTCAATATAGTTATTCCAGAGGGCTGCATGCTCCGGCCAAAATACCCTGCCGCGGTGGTGGCGGGAAATGTTGAAACTTCACAAGCGATCACAGATACACTTTTTGGTGCCCTGGGGGTGATGGCGGCTGCCCAGGGCACAATGAATAACTTTACGTTTGGAAATAAAAACCATCAGTATTATGAGACAATTTGTGGGGGCTCAGGCGCAGGACCTGACTATCATGGTGTTGATGCGGTTCACACACATATGACCAATACCCGGCTCACCGATCCAGAGATACTTGAATTTAGATTTCCTGTATTATTGGAAGAATTTTCCATACGCCGGGGATCCGGGGGTGAAGGACAGTATCGGGGAGGATCGGGCGTGACGCGCAAAATAAAATTCCTAGAGGATATGACGGCCTCAATATTGTCAGGTCATAGGAAAATACCTCCTTACGGCATCGCAGGGGGTGGAACCGGACGGACTGGGGAGAATTTTGTAATTCGTCTCGACGGCAAAAAAGAGGAAATGGGAGGGAATGACTCCAAACCCCTAAAAGCTGGAGAAACTATCGTAATTGAGACACCGGGCGGTGGAGGTTACGGCAAAACCTGACTTCGATGATTCTTAGCTGCCCAATTGGGTTTGTGAATCCGAAAAGATTTATTTTCCGGTACTACCATTCTTTGGCCAGGTTCCATTTGATATCATGACAGACTTTTTATTTATTAGCGGCACTTTTGCTTTGCAATAGGTATGCTTCTGAACAATTTTTTTTCCGATGAAAAAAAGTATATCCAGGCCTCGATAAGCCCCCTGCCTCTCCTCCTCCTCTAACGTAAGGGTCCACCTTATCAAGCTCTTTTGGGTCTCAGGATCAATTAGTAGATCTTCAGTATAAAAAGTCATTTTCCCAAAACGTCCGCCAAATTGGGGCTCGAAGGCCGCCCGAATAGCCGCAATCCCCTTATGCTTAGTACCGTTAAATTCTACATAAACGGCATCGTCAGAAAAATAAGAGAGCACAGCATTCAAATCCTCATCATTGAACAACTTGGTGAATTCCAAAGTAATTCTCTCGATCTCAGATCTATTCATTCTACTCCCCTTGGACATCAATCTTTGCTAAAATAATATCTTACTTGACCAAATTGCCCACAATATTGAAAATCCGGGCAAATTTTGAGATCCAAATTAGGAGAAACCCAATGCCCCCTAAGGTCGGCGGAACAACACCTGGAGCCGAACACGATTTTGCAATTCCGTTCGAGTCCGTCCGAGCGATATTAAAAAAATATAGGGATCGAGATCCGCACAAAAATGCACTTTTTGACCTAACCCAGCGAAAAGGTATTACCTTTGGCGAACTCCATGATTGGACAAATAGGATCGCGAACTGGCTTGTTCAAAAGGGTATTCAGAAAGGGGACCGGGTTGCCTTGCTCTCTGAGGAAAGGCTAGAAAAACTTATTATCTGGATGGGAATTTGGCGAGCCGGAGCCGTGTGCTGCCCTACCAATGTTGAGATGAATGTAAGCTACGTCTCTGAGATTTTAACTCATCTAGACTGCAAACTGGCATTCTTCGACGCAGAGCTAGAGATTGATAAGATGTTAGAAGGAGTAGTTTTAGACAAGTTCGCTTTCAAAAACTGGACCAAAGATAAGCTAGACGTTGATCCAGAAAATATTTTTTGTGAAATCTATGATATCGAAGCATCTCCTGAATGTGATCGCGATTATAAGGCTTCCGACGATGCAACCATTTTCTGTACATCTGGAACAACAGACAAACCCAAAAATTTCCTAATCGATCATTTGGCCCATTGGTCTTTTGGCTTGTCGACCATCGACCAATTAGGGCTGACAGAGGATGATAAAACTCTTGAATTTAGATCCTTTGGTTGGAACTCTGCACAAGGTTTGTCTCTTATGCCGTGGCTTGAGACAGGGTGCACTTTGCATTTTGCGCGTCGGTTCTCCCACAGTAATTTCTTTGACTGGATAAAAGAGCACAACATCACATTTTCCGCGGGGATCCCGACTGTGATCAACATGCTGCTAGATAGACCCACCGGAGTGACCGCGACAGATGTTCCATCATTAAGGCTAATGAGCTCTTCCACCGCCCCACTGGCACCAGAACGCTGGAAACAATTTGAAGAGACCTATGGTATCAATTTATTGCAGTTCTTTGGTTGCTCAGAGGGCGGATGGGTATGCGGGAATCGTCATTATGCGAAAAAATATGGAACCGTCGGCCCGCCTGCGAAACACCAAGAATTTCTTCTAATTGACCCCGACGGTTTGCCGGTAGCCCAAGGCGAGGAGGGCGAAGTCACTCTGGGCGGTCCCCAATGCGCGAAAGCTTCAATGACGGCGGACGGTGTCTGGGAAGATCTATCTGGCAAACGGGTTCCCTTAGGAGATTTGGCCGTTATGGATGAAGAGGGTTTTATAACCGTGACTGGTCGTTTGAAAGATCTCATTATTCGCGGGGGTGTGAATATCTCACCAGTAGAAGTGGACAACATTATGATGGAGCATCCAAAGGTCTACGAAGCAGCGGGTGTTGGGGTGCCTGACGATATATATGGGGAAGAGATCGTTGCTTACCTAGTCGTCCGAGAGGGCGAAATTCTTTCTGAAGAAGAAATTAAAGCGCACTGCGCAAACAAAATTCCGGAGTATCGGATGCCAAAAGAATTCCACTTCATCGACGCGCTTCCAAAAAATGACCGAGGAAAAGTCCGAAGGCCTGATTTGAAGGAGTTATGGATTTTGAATAAAAATCCATGAGCTCAATCCGAGGCCTCTTGGTAACTGAGTATACACATTTTAATAATTTGGAAATAAATGAGATCCCAAGGGTTAACCTGGAAGCGAACCAGGTTCGGATCAAAGTAAAGGCAGCGGGGGTAAGTTTTTCGACAAAGTTAGTTGTCGAAGGAAAATATCAGAGGAAACCCCCACTTCCTTTTACGCCGGGGACTGAGTGCGCTGGGGAAGTTATAGAAGTTGGCAAAGATGTATCTCGTTTCAAACCAGGCGATAGGATTTTTGCTGCATTGGACTGGGGCGCTTATGCTGAAGAGGCTGTCGCCGAAGAGGTAAACACATATCATCTCACGGATAGTCTGAAATTTTCGCAAGCGGTAAATTTTAACTCCTATGCAACCGCAATGGCTGCCCTCACTTGGCCAAGACTTTTAAATGTTCAAAAAGGCGAGACCCTTCTCGTGCATGGAGCCGCTGGCGCAGTTGGGCTTGCGACATTAGAGCTTGGTAAAATACTCAAAGCCACAGTGATCGGCACCGTTAGCTCTCCTGAGAAACAGACCAAAGCTCTAGAACATGGAGCAGATCATGTAATCAATCATTATGACGAAGATTTTCGTTCAAAGGTTTTAGAAATTACAAACGGCGATGGAGCGAACGCAATTCTCGATCCTGTGGGTGGCCTTACATTTGATCAATCTCTGCGTTGTTTGGCTTTTGAAGGACGAATATGCCCCATAGGATTCACTGGCGGTGAGGCGAATAAAGTTCCTTCCAATATAATCCTGGTAAAAAACATCTCCGTTGTAGGGCTTAATTTTGGAACCTATTACGGATGGGGCCCACAAGACATACGCTTTAAGTCTGAGTCCCTCGTGCGCGATATAATGGGGCGTTTTTGCTCATTTGCTGATCTCGGGCTGATTAACCCCGTAATCTGCGCCGAATTCCCGTTACACTCTTTCCGGGATGCAATGTCCTTAGTCGAGTCACGCGACTCAATGGGGCGCGTGGCGTTAATAATGAATAACTAGAGAGCGAGGCTCTTTGCTGCAGCGACTATTCTTTGAACTGAGGGCAATCCATCTTCTTCTATAGCCAAATTAATGGATATGTGGCCATGCCTGCGATTAACCCAAACTGGCGGCGATTTCAGAAGATCCAGGCCCTTCTCACACACGGTCGCGATTACCTCTAAAGCTATGGAGCATCGCATAGGCGTCTCATCTGCCACTATCAAAAGACCGATTTTTACCACAGATTTGAGAATTGTCTCGAAAGTCTTATGAGCTCCTGAACGGACAAAATATTATTTCCTTAAATCGCAAATCCGCCAATCTTAGTCTCTAGATAATCTTGAAGCCCTTCTCTTCCTCCCTCCCTTCCGAGACCAGACTCTTTTATCCCACCAAAAGGAACGGCAGCAGCCGTCGGATTAATATCGTTGATCCCTATTATTCCGAATTGAAGGCCTTCAAAGGTCTTCATCGCAGCGGCTAAATTTTGCGTATAAACATATGCCGCTAGACCATAATCAGTATCATTTGCCATCGCCAAAAAATCATCATCATCAGAAAATGGAATAATTGGAGCGACCGGACCAAAAGTTTCCTCGCGATAAATAAGCATTTCTGGCGTAACACCCCCCAAGACAGTTGGAGCGTAAAAAAAGCCATTGCTTAGCTGTCCTTCGGTCAAACGCTGCCCGCCTGTGAGCAATTGCGCCCCCTTGGAGAGCGCTTCGTGAACTTGACGTTCGACTTTATCAACCGCTTTAAGGTTGACCAAAGGTCCAATTGCAATCCCTGGCTTAAGTCCATTTCCTGCTTGCAGCTTCTGGACCCGAGAAACAAGCTCGTTCGTAAAAGCTTCCACAAGAGAGTCATGGACGAGGAAACGATTAGGACAAATACAAGCTTGGCCAGTATTGAGAAACTTTACAAGACCTGCCCCTTTTGCCGCATGAATTGGATCTGCATCCTTTAAAACCAGAAACGGAGCATGTCCTCCAAGCTCCATTGAAACCCTTTTTACATGAGCCCCTGCACCGCTTCCGAGCAGCTTTCCAGTTGCGGTAGAGCCTGTGAAGGTGATCTTGCGTACGAGCGGATTAGTAACAAATTCTTCTCCGATAGGGCGGGGATCACTCGCCGTCACCAGATTGATCACACCTGAGGGCACACCCGCCTCTTCCAAGATTTTAAAAATCTCAATAGCACAAAGCGGGGTAGACTCTGCTGGTTTCAATACCAAAGTACACCCTGCAGCCAGGGCCGGAGCGACCTTTCTGGTGATCATCGAAGCGGGGTAATTCCAGGGTGTAATGGCCGCGACAACACCAATGGGTTGATAGGCTACGATAAATCGTTGACCCGCCCGAGGCGCTGGGATTGTCTCACCATAAATGCGCTTTGCTTCCTCGGCGTACCAAAGCAAAAAATCTGCCCCGTACCCCACCTCGTTCAGGGCCGCGCGGAGCGGCTTGCCCTGTTCTTGGGTCATTACTCTCGCCAATTGCTCTCGCCTTTCGAGCATAAGCTGATGAGCTTTATAAAGTACGCGAGAACGTTCATATGCGGTGAGTGAAGCCCATTCAGGAAATGAGGCATGAGCTACCTCAATTGCCCGTCTTGCATCTTCTTGGTTACAGTCTGCTACGTCAGCCAGAACCTCTCCCGTCGCAGGATTCAAAACTTGGAAGGTCTCTCCCCTTACCCCTTTTTCCCACACTCCGTTTACAAACATTTAGTTCTCCTTGTCCTACTGGCATTAAATACCAATAATAGCAGTCCTAAAAGCGTCGCTGGCGGCCACCCCCTTTTATTGGGACTTGTTAGTCTATATTCTTTAACAGGGATCACCGAATAGAGATGAAGGTAAAATGGGATACGAGATCGAAGAATTTTGTGCAGATACCAAACAAATTTTGCAAGCGGAGCCTGGGCCTACCGGCAGAGAAAAAGTTCGGCGAAACCTAGAAAGATTACTAAAAAACCCCAATTTTTTAGCGGCCGAATGTGGCCCAAGTGCAGAACCCGGGATAAGGACAATATATCGAGATAAAGACACGGGGTTTAACGTTCTGGTCCATGTGTACACTGAAGGCAAAAAAGGACCGCCCCATGACCACGGTCGGTCCTGGGCTATCTATGGACAAGCCGCTGAATGGACGGATATGACTTTATGGGATCGGAGAGATGATGGCCAAAAAGAGGGTTTTGCTGACTTAGAGGAACGGGAAACCTTCAGATTAGAACCGGAGATGGCCGGTATGTTTGATATCGGAGATATACACTCTATCCATTTTCCTAACGGTGCGCGGTTCATTCGGGTAACTGGCACCGATCTAGATACAATTCCGACCAACAGATTTGATTTATCTAAAAAATCGGTAAATGTTGGTAGTCGACTGTAAAATATAGTTTTTCATAAAAAAAACCCCGAAGCTCTTGCTTCGGGGTTTAATTTTACACGGAACCTAATCTTTAGTCTGTGCAGACTAGCTTTTTCGCTCTGCTCTTATTTCCATAATAATGAAATTCGCAAGTCATGCCTTTCTTGATTGCACTTCTTTTGACTTTCTTACCATTTAAAGTCACGGAAGTTCTTTTACCAGACACCTTAGCTGTTCGCTTTTTACCCTTATAATCAATTTGTATACTGCGACCTTTTCTCTTGGTTTTAATGACTTTACCCGCCTCAACCACGATCGGCAGAACAACTTTTTCTACAGGTCCTGTGAATTTAAACATGTCATTCAGCGCAGCCATTTTTGCTTGAGGCACCGCCGAGAGTTCAGTCAAGATTTTTTGAATTTCATCTCCCGAAACATACTCTATATCTCGCTTGAGCCTTTTTGCATCAGCCAAAAATTCCGCATCTTTCGTCATTGCAGCAAACGCCGTTTTGACGGCCTCTGCCCTGGCCTTCGGTATTCCGGGTGCCATCGCGAAAGGACGACCCATGATTGGCGGGATGACTGTAAGTTTGAAATAAAGCTCAACATCCTCCAAAGAAACGCCTTTTGCCAAGTTTTCTTTTGACAGGTATTCGCTAAGGAGTGGCACACCTAAAGCATTCATCTCTTTGTCTGGATAGAGTGAAATTTGTACCAGCGGCGTGATCTCTTTATTCGCAAGCATTTCTTGAGCTTGAACTTTAAATGAAGCCCAGGATTGACAAACCCCATCCAGTTCTCCCTTTTTGATCGCCATGTGGATTTGAGGCGTTGCCGGATAGCCCCTGATCAACTTGAACTGTGACCCCATAGTGTTTCTGAACAGCGCAGGCCAGAACTCAGTTGAATTGGGACCTGTTCCCCCCATGGTAAACTGTTTCTTGAATGTTCCTTCTAATCTTTTGACACCTGTGCGGGTTGCTAGGGCGCAGACCCCTGCTTCCTTCGCGAGGCTACCTAACCAGATAAGCTCTGCTGCCTTGAATTTTGGTCCCTTTGCACCCATCAACTGCACTAACGGTGCAGAACGCTGCAAACCTCCCACAACAGATCCGTCTTTGGGCGCAATGTTAGCTACATAGTTTGCACCGACAATACCCCCTGCCCCGGTTCTGTTTGTAACGATCATGGTCGGATTACCAGGAATGTGCTTTCCAATGTGCCGAGCGACCAAACGAGAGTAAGTATCGTAACCACCTCCAGGCCCAGACGCGACAATCATTGTCATCCGTTTACCTTTGTAAAAACTTGCCACATCATCCGCGGCTACAGAACCAGCGAACGAGCCGACGCCAACGAGGGCAGCACTAACTGCCGAGGCGAAGGTTTTAATTCTATTCATAAAAAATCTCCCTTAAAACTTAGGCCAAGACACGACCATATCAGGAGACTAACAACGCTATTGCAGAAAGCCAACTATAAAGAATAATTACTGGGATAACTCAGAGTAAAACAATGAGAAGCAACGAATGATAATGGCTAACTTTTTTAAACTCATGGGGCTTTCCAAGGAGGATGGATCTGGAAATTGGTAGCATCGCGACTGCGAGCACGAAGCCATTTCGTGATTGTCCCTACGTTAAATGAATGTGATGAGCGCGCCATGCATATTCGTCCAGGGATGACGACAGAGACCCAAGCACAGGAGCTGTAAAATTTCTGTGGTAGAAAGATTTGCGGAATATCGCCCTGGTTGGGGCCTCGGCTCGAGGAATGGTGATGGCTCACGTCTCGGGGTTGCAAAGGGATCGGGTAGATCGACTTGTTTTTGCTGATGCGCTGGCTTTGTTTGATGGAGAGGGCATCAAAGACATTTCTGGCAGCAGCCATCACTCCGTCATTACAATTTTGTGACATGTCGGACTCGACGAGAACGCTATGACCGTTTCATTCAAGACATGCCAGAAGAACTGGCATCTTGGGCTGCAGACCGTCCTACGCAACATCCAATAGGATGCCTCCATGAACCGATGATCATAGAAAAATTCTGGAACCAAGATTGGAAAGCGAGCCGGATCTGGTTCAAGCAGCCCCGTCGCCCCGGGATTGAGCATCAGCGTCGTGCGTCTAAGGAATTGAAAGCCAAGTGGTTTGAATTAGATACAGGCCACTTTCCTAAGCTAAGCATGCCCGCTGAGTTTACAGGGATTATATTTACAGCTTAGCCTTCACTTGGCTCAATAATCGCATCGTCCACAATGCCCATAAATGCAAACTCTGGCTGTTCAAAATTCCAATAAAAAACTTTGAAGAGCGTCATTAAAGGCGCTTGGGTTTTCCAAATTTGAAATATGACCCGCATTTGGAATTTTGACATGACGTGCTCCAGGTATTGCCTCGGCCGCTACGGCCAGGGCCTCAGGAGGCGCTCCTTTGTCTTTTTCCCCTCCGATTAATAGGGTTGGAGTTGTGATTTCTCCAAGCCGCGCTCCAAAGGCGAGCGTTTTTAGGGCTTCACAACAACCCGCATGTCCTGTCTGATCCGTGGAACGGATCATTGCTCGCACCTTATCAAGGACAGGGATATTTTTAGCAACAGACTCGGGCGTAAACCAACGACTTATTGTGGGCTCGACCAGTCCTTCCATTCCTTCAGCGGCAGCTACATCAATTCTATGCTGAAAATAATCCTGATAGTCTGGTGGAGCGTCAGGCCGCGAGTCGCATGCTATGAGTGAAGAGATACGATTGGGGTAATCTTGACACAGCCCATAGCCCATCATTCCACCGATTGATAGGCCACACCAGTGCGTTCTCTCGATCCCGAAATAATCCAGCAGCCCGATAGCATCTGCCATGATCATCGGAAATGTGTATGGGCCCTGAGGCGCATCCGATTGCCCCAACCCCCGGTGGTCATAACGCAAAATCCTAAAATCGTTTTTGAGCAGTTCAACTTGATCATCCCACAGTGTTAAATTGTTGCAGAGGGCATGAGAAAACGTGATCCATGGCTTTCCATCTGTTCCGGAGACATCACAGTTTAGTCCGACCTCATTCACTAAAACTCTCAAGATACCCCTCCTATTAATCAAAAGACTCGGCCCTTCTAAATAACGTGAAAGGCTCTGTCTACCCAAATTGAGTTGCGAAGTAAGCTGGTCT
Source organism: uncultured Rhodospirillaceae bacterium (assembly GCA_913052165.1). GTDB lineage: Bacteria > Pseudomonadota > Alphaproteobacteria > MPNO01 > UBA2964. The sequence continues at coordinate 28,750 of CAJXEC010000006.1, read as the reverse complement.
ACCGTAAACAGAGGCGGAGCATTAACACTGAGAGGACATTATGCCCGAGGCAAAAGAAAAAACTAGGTCTGCACCAAAAGAAATTCAGGATCTGCGATCGACTTTATCTTGGTTAGAAGCGGAGGGAGACCTAGTTACGACAGATCAAGAAGTTGATCCGGATCTGGAGATAATCTCACTTCAGAAACATTTCGACGGGTCATGTCCAATTCTCTTTAACAATGTAAAAGGTAAACCCAATAATCGGGTCGTAACAAATCTTTTCTCAGATACCAACGTAGTCAATAAAATGTTCGGGTGGGCAGACAACACCGACCGAACAATCAAATTAGCACAAGCTATAAACAACCCGATCCGGCCAGTCGTGATTGACCAGAACGACGCTCCAGCACAAGAGGTTGTCATCGAAAGGCCAAATAACGTCAATGATTACATCGTCCCTGTTCGACACACAGAATATGAACCGGAATTAACCGTAGGATCAGGTATACGCTGCGTCTCGGGAGAATATTTTGATGGAGGCTCTGACCTCGGATATAATCGAATGAATTTCCGTTGGGGCGATGTGGGCACTTTTCAAATCTCTCCAGGTAGCCACATGTGGCAAGTTGTCTCAAAACATTATAAAGACGATGAACCTGTCCCAATTACGATGTGCTTTGGTGTTCCACCCTCATGCACACTACTCGCAGGGGCCGGCTTTGACTACGTGATATTACCCCAAGGTTGTGACGAGATTGGTGTGGCTGGTGCTGTGCAGGGCGAAGCTGTTCGCATGGTCAAAGCAAGAACCGTCGATGCCCTGGCCCTTGCTGACGCAGAAATAGTTTTAGAGGGCTATGTGAACCCGCGTGACCGACGATTTGAGACTGCAGAATCCGAGGAAACCGGTGAACAAGGTAAATATCATTTTCATCCTGAATGGTCTGGTTATATGGGGAAGGCTTACAAGGCACCCACCTTCCACTGTACAGCAATTACAATGCGGAAACCGGAGTCAAAGCCAATCACATTTGTTCTTGGCGTCCATATGTTGGATGAGGCGAACATTGACACCATGATTAGGGAAGCGGCGATATACGAGCTTTGCAATCGCATGCAACCTGGCATTTGCATAGATGTTAACATCCCTTACTCGATGACAGATTGGGGGGGAGCAATAATACAAGTCAAAAAGCGAACCAAAATAGATGAGGGCTGGCAGAGAAATTTTCTCTCGGCAATGCTATCGACTTCTCAGGGAGCGAGACTGGCTATCGCAGTGTCAGAAGACGTCGACATGTATGATATGGACGACATCATGTGGAATTTAACTACTCGGGTTAACCCTCACACCGACATTCTGAATCCTCTTCCAGGGGGCAGGGGTCAGACTTTCATGCCTGCCGAACGAATGACAGCAGGTGGGAAGGAGTGGACCGCGTCAAATACAGTCTTTGAAGGAGGAATGGGTATCGATGCTACTGTGCCTTTCGGCTTCGAGAGCGATTTCCTTCGACCGCAATATCCCGTAGACAAGGTCAATCCTTCGGATTTCTTCTCCAAAGGCGAAATCAGTATGATGAAGTCCAGAATGCATGGCTGGGTCAACTCTCTGGCGAAGTACGGACGTTAGTTTAAGGTAGCGCTCTCCTCAGGCTTTAGAGGAGAGCGCCCTTTCTCAATCCTGGGTCTCCAATCAAGTTCTTTTCAATAACCCTCTGGTATCGCCGTCTCTTTAAAAGATTCGCGTTTCTGAATTCGTTCATACCAGGCTGCGAGATTACCAAACCTCTCGCGCCAACCTTCGGCTACTCCCCTCAACTCCATATAGCCCATAGCGCAGGCCACAGAAATTTCTCCCATTTTGGGGGGATCATTAAACTCGTCAGCCAGATCGTTGAGGTAAGATAATGTTTGGTTAACCTTTGATATATTTCTTTCGATGGCAGATTGAGATTTCTCACCCTCTTGCCTATTGCTTTCAAGAGCTGCAGCTATGGCGGCATCTCCCAGACCATCTCCTAGAGCCTCAAGGCTCAAGACAGCCCAACGTTCATTTCCTTCTTTAGGTATGAGCTTGACGCCATCATGCTGGGCATCCACCCAAGCAGCGATGACGGGGGAGTCGACAATTAGGGTCCCATCATCCAAAACTAATGCCGGAATTTTTCCCAGAGGATTCAGAGCCGGAACCTCTTTTGCCCTCTCCTCTCGCGACATAAACCACCAATCTATTATATTTGGTTGCCCTGTTTCAATGGCTGCGACGCGCGCTTTGCGTCCATATGGCGAATTCAACGTATTATAACCCTTGGGCATTCTATATCTCCTTAGATTCCTCATTCGATTTTTCAAATGTCACCCATCTTCCAATCGTGCCGCATTGCGTACCGCTTAAAATATTAATGCGTGACTTATAAATTGATTGATCATTCAACGTGTCCGAAGAGAGCACGGAAAGTTCTGGGCAGCCCCAGATCAACATTAAGACACTTGAGCCACAAATAGAGCAAAACCCTCGGTCCATAACGGACCCTCTATCTTGGTCACACCCCCCAAAAACCCTCAATTCTCCGTCAAATTCTATATTTGTCTTCGACATCATAACACTTAGTTCAAACCCAGGACCTGCGAACCTCTGATACTACCAGCTGTGACTCAGGCCCGCACAAATTGGCCTACCGGACACCAGTGCCTGCATTAAATAGCGCTAAAGAAGCACTTAAATTTGGCTAGAACCTTTTTTACTCCCTCCCTGCGTTTAATCTTGGGTTTGATTTCTTAACCGAAAGCGTTGGATCTTCCCTGTCGCTGTTTTTGGTAGATCAGTCACAAAATAAAACCATCGTGGATATTTATAATGAGCCAGACCTGCCCGACAATGTTGAACAAGGATTTCCTCTAGAGAGTCAGTCGCGTCCCGGGCATCATTTAGCACAACATAAGCAGCGGGTTTCACAAGACCATCATCATCTTGTTTTGCGACAACAGCTGCCTCCAAGATTTTTTCGTGCTCAATAAGTCTGTTTTCAATCTCAAATGGGGAACACCACAATCCCCCTACCTTCATCATGTCGTCTCCACGTCCAGAATTGTGATAATAACCATCTTCATCTCGATAATACATATCACCTGTATTCAACCAGTCCCCTTTCATCGTACGCGCCGTTTTTTCTGGATTTTTCCAATAGAGCTGAGCGGCAGACTCCCCTTTTACCCAAACTGTGCCGATCATGTTAGGTGAATTAATTTCCACTTCATCCTCATCAACTAATTTAACCTGGTAGCCATCCACTGGCTTTCCAGATGTTCCAGGCTTGATGTCATCTGGTCTATTGGAAATGAAAATGTGAAGGTTTTCAGTTGATCCAAGGCCATCGATGATGGAGGTGCCAGTCTTCTCTTTCCAGCGGCGAAGAACGTCACTGGGCAACGCTTCGCCTGCAGAAACACAGAGGCGCACTGAAGAAAAGTCTGGAACGCAATTCTCCATTGCTTGTAATTGTTGGGCATAGAGGGTGGGAACACCAAAAAAAACAGAGGGTCTGAACTTCTTGATTATCTCAAAGCTTGAAAGCGGGGATACGCGTTTGTCTGAGAGCACAATTGTCGCACCTACCCACAGGGGGAAGCTCATTGCATTACCGAAACCATAAGAGTGAAAAAGTTTGCTTGCTGAGAAAACTATATCACTCTCTCTCAAACCTACGGTATTTCTCGCAAACCTCTCGGATGTGCAGACCATTGACCGATGAGGATGGACCACGCCTTTTGGGTTGCCTGTTGATCCAGAAGAATAAAGCCAGAAGCACTCGCTCATTGCCGTCGCAGTTTCAGCAACTAGGTGTTTATTCTGACTTGATGCATCCTGTGAAAATTGTTCTAGGCTCGAGACCAAAGAGGGCTTGTGTTCACTCGCTTCCATCGCGGGCAATAAGACATTTGAGAGACTTTCGCTGTAGACAAGTCCTTCGCAGGAGCAATCGGAAATTAGGTAAGAATAATCAGACACTCTGAGCATAGTGTTTACGGCTATCGGAACAACTCCGATCTTGATTGAACCAAAAAAAGTCGAGATGAATTCAGGTCCGTCAGTAACAACCATCATCAACCGATCGCCCTTGGCAAGGCCCATTGATTGAAGGCAATTACCGGCCTGATTAACGGCTACAGCAAGATCCTCATAGGTCCACGTGATCTCTTCAGTAATAATCGCAGGTTTTATTCCTCTTCCATCTTCAAGGTGGCGATCGATAAAAGGCACTGCTGCGTTAAAGTTTTCTGAAAAAACTAGGTCACTTGGGTGAACCGATACATCGACAAAAACCGTATTATTCAACATGGCTAGAATTTTCCATAAATGTTACTCCGTGTTCAATGTCTCACATTCATACAATATTCAAAACTTTGCTCTGTGGGTTGATCAGAACCGACCTTTTGTGCGATCTAACCACTCCACTCCGGGATTGTCTGGAGTGATTTACCAGTTTTGAGGGAATAATGGCCACAGCGAAGGAAAAAATTAAATATGTTGGAAGCCCATTAGAGCGGGTAGAAGACAATATTCTTTTGCAAGGAAAAGCTCAGTACTCTGACCACTTGCCAACTCGAGCGGGGACGGCGCATGCGGCCATCCTGAGGTCCCCTCACGCCCATGCTAAAATAAACTCGATCAGCATTAATAAAGCCAAATCTCACCCCGGGGTGTTAGATGTGCTGACTGGCGACGATGTTAAAGAAATGTCAGAAGCTTTTCTGATCGTTCTCCGTGCCCCCATCAATCAGTGGGCATTAGCAGTAGAGCGGGTCCGATACGTGGGAGAGCCCGTCGCCATTGTCATCGCTCGCGACAGGTATATCGCTGAAGATGCAGTCGGACTTATTGAGGCGGACTACAGTCCACTGCCTCCAGCGATAGACCAGGAGGAAGCAACAAAAGATGACGCTCCAGTAGTACACGAGGCTGCGGGGAGCAACGTTGTTTCTACGCGTGAATTTTCTTACGGCGAACCAGAAAAGGCATTTGCGGAAGCGGATAAAATTGTAAACGTCAAAATCCGTTATCCCAGAAATTCCCAGACACCGCTCGAGGGGTTCGTGGTAAATGCCGAGTATATTGCAGGTGAAGATCTTTACGACGTTGCCTCTAACTATCAAGGCCCGTTTACTTCTCATCCTGTAATGTCCATGGCGTTAAGAGTAAAAAATTCTCAGCTTAGGATGAGAACACCACAATGGTCAGGAGGAGGATTTGGAATAAAGGTCCAGATTTTCCCCTATGTGGTTCTGATGTGCCTTGCATCAAAAAGGGTCGGCAGACCAGTCAAATGGGTCGAGGACAAGCTTGAACACCTTGCTGCCGCCGCTGCAGCTCCGAACCGGGTGATTGAATTGGAAGCCGCGTGTAAGTCAGATGGGACTGTCACGGCTTTTAAATTTGATCAACTAGACGATTATGGGGCGTTCCTTCGGGCACCAATGCCTGGTCCGCTCTATCGAATGCACGGGATCCTTACCGGGGCATATGACATCAAAAACTTGACTGTTCGCAACCGGGTTGTACTCACCAATAAATGCCCTTCTGCAATGGTGCGTGGATTTGGCGGGCCGCAGATGTATTACGGTATAGAACGGGTAATGCATAAAGTTGCAGTGGAGCTCGGTCTGGATCCTTTAGAGGTTCTTAAAAAGAACCTTGTGCCAGCAGGGGTATTCCCTTATCGCGCTGCTGCGGGAGCACTTTTGGACTCTGGTGATTACCCAAAGGCAGTAGAGCTAGGGGTAGAGAAAGGGCACCTTGCTGATTTAAAAAAACGCCGCGATCAGGCCAGAGCCGAGGGAAAGCTCTACGGCATAGGTTATGCGGCAATTGTGGAGCCAGCTCAATCAAACATGGGTTACTTGTCCAACATCCTCCCCCATGAAGAAAGACAGAGAAATCCAAAAGGCGGCGCCGCCGCGAACGCGACTATAACTGTGGACCCTTTGGGCACTGTGAGTGTAACAGCGGACTCCATCCCTCAAGGGCAGGGCCACCAAACTATTCTATCTCAAATTGTGGCTGATGAGCTCGGACTTACGCCTGAGAATATTAAGGTAAACCTAGATTTTGATACAGCAAAAGACGCTTGGTCGATCGCGACTGGGAATTACTCGTCAAGATTTTCATCAGCAACGACTGTGGCATGTTACAAAGCAGCTCAAAAAATAAAGGATAAATTAGCTCGGATTGCGAGCCAGACGCTGAATGTTCCTCCAAAACAGATTGGCTTTGCAAATGGGATGGTTTTTGATACTGCGAATTCCGAAAACTCGATTAAATTTTATCGCGCTGCTGGTGCTGCTCACTGGACCCCCGGCGCATTGCCAGAAGGCATGGAACCTTGCGTAAGGGAAACTGGTTCTTGGTCTCCCCCTGAGCTGGAAAGCCCAAACGAACAAGATCAGATAAACACTTCGTTGACCTATGGATTCGTGTTTGACTATTGCGGTGTGGAAATAGATCGAGACACTGGCGCGGTAAAGATCGACAAATACGTCACGACCCACGACTCCGGAACAATACTCAACCCCCTAATAGCGGATGGCCAAGTCTTTGGAGCTTTTGCCTGGGGAGTGGGGTGCGCCCTATATGAAGAATTTGTTTATGGTGAAGATGGTAGTTTTAAAACAGGGACGTTCGCCGATTATCTTGTTCCGACGATCCACGAGGTGCCAGAACCGAAAATCATTCATATGGAAAGCCCCTCCATGGTGACTCCCTTGGGAGCGAAAGGAATTGCAGAGGGTAATTGTATGTCCACCCCAGTTTGCATAGCTAATGCCGTGGCTGACGCTACTGGGGAGCAAGACCTTACCCTGCCATTAATTGCATCGAAGGTCGCCCGCATCGTGCATGGAGAGGAGCCGCCGCCCCCATCTGGAGACAAAGTCGAGGAAAGCCATGCCACGGACGGGCGTTTACGAGGCGATGGAGAGACAGCAGTCCCCGCGCCTTCAGATCTAGTATGGGAAACCCTTCTCAACCCGGAGGCTTTAGCGGCAGTAATCCCTGGATGTCATAAACTCGATGAAGTTGAAAAAAATTCATATCAAGCTGAGGTATCACTTGGTGTTGGCCCAGTCAGAGGTAAATTCAGAGCCAAGGTCGCGCTCTCCGATATTATTGAGGGCAAGTCGACAACACTGTCGGGAGGGCTCGAAGGGCCGCTTGGAACCTCAAGCGGAGTCGGCCACGTAGTGTTGTCAGAAGAGGATGGCAAAACAATCGTCACCTACGATTACGCCATTAAACTCTCGGGGACAGTTGCCTCCGTTGGAGGTCGAATGTTGGAAGGGGCTGCAAAAGCGTTAGTTAAGCAATTTTTCAATAGGCTTACAGCCCAAATAACGGGACAGAAAGACAGCGGCAGCTCATCTGGCGTCACCACTAATGGGCTCTGGGCCTTCATTAAGCGAATTCTGGGATTTAAATCATGAAACCAAAAGGATTTGATTATCTAAAAGCTACTTCAGTCGGCGAGGCTACTGAAGCTCTCGCGAGGGGTGGTGAAGACGTACGGCTAATTGCTGGGGGCATGTCTCTTGTCCCAATGCTCAACTTCCGCTTGGTTGAACCATCGATTTTAATCGATATCTCAAAGATAGCAGACCGAAAATATATCAGAGAAGAAAGAGGGATGGTTGAGATTGGTTCGGCGACCCGTCAGTGTGAATTGGAAAATTGGGATGAGGTTAGTGAAAAACTGCCTCTCTTGGCCGAGGCCTTGCCGGTGCTTGGGCATTACCAGACTAGGGCGCGAGGAACTGTCTGCGGATCTTTGGTCCATGCAGATCCCTCATCTGAACTACCACTGTGTTTGGCTACGTTAGGGGGAGAAGTCGTTTTGTCTTCGTCTAAAGGAAGCCGTACCTTAAAGGCGTCAGACTTCCAAACTGGAATGCTATCAGTGGCAAAGCGCGCCGACGAAATGGTCACTGCGGTTAGGTATCCGGTTGCTGAAAGAGGAGTTGGATATGCATTCAAGGAGATGTCCCAACGGCACGGGGACTACGCGATCGTTGCACTCGCTGCCGTAGCATCAGAAAACAAAATAAAGCTCGGCGTGGGCGGTGTCGCAGATAAGCCAACAGTTCGTGAATGGGAAAATTTAGACGATAATGCGTTGGACGAGGCTCTTAATACTTTTGCTTGGGAATTAGGCGGATATGATGACATCCACGCATCAGCAAGGTATCGACGAGAGTTAGTCAGACGCTTGGGAAAGAAAACAATTGAGGAAGCCAGAAAATGCCGCAGTTAAGTAAAGACGCTCGACACCCTGTCTCATGTACTTTAAACGGCAAGGAGGTTTCGGGGTACGCTGAACCAAGAATGCTTCTCAGTGACTTCCTTACTCATGAAATCGGTATAACCAGCTGTCATGTGGGTTGCGAACACGGAGTGTGTGGAGCCTGCACAGTTTTAGTGGACGGAAACATTACCAGGGCGTGTTTGACATTCGCAGTACAAATCGATGGGTGCCAGATAGATACATCAGAGTGTCTTGCAAACGCTGATGGAGAACTCTCAGACTTACAAAAAGCCTTTAAGAAACACCATGGGCTGCAGTGTGGCTATTGCACGCCTGGGATCCTTATGTCCTTGACGGCCTATTTAAAAGAAAATCAAGATCCTTCGGAGCAAGAACTTAGGGAAATTCTCTCAGGTCATTTATGTCGATGCACCGGTTATGTAGGTATGGTGAGAGCCGTTTTGGATTACTGTAAAAATAAAACTACGTAATATAACGCGCCCAACACAGGTATCGCCAAGCTGGCTTAACATAGCAACACTCTCCAAGAAAATGGGGAAGAGCGCGATATTTATAAATTAAACGCATTTCCTGGAAACTTTTCTAACAGGATGAAACCGGCACCTCGGAACCTCTAAAATGTTTTGCAAGTCCGCCAGGGGAATTAATCTGTTGGGTGTATCCATGAACGCTCCAGGCTCATGGGTGCCCTCAAAAATTACAAACAAGTCGTAAATCTTCCTGTTTCTCCCCTTTAAGATATTAGGGGTCCGGGTATGGGCAATATGTTAACGCGCGCCGCTAATGGTTCGATAGCAGAAATTTGTCAGAGATATCCCGATGTTTTTTCAGTTTTTTCGACAGCTTTATGCATGCTTGATATGGATGCAGCAGTGCAAATTTTAATCGCAGTATCCAAGACCTCTGGGCTTGTGGTGTTCAAAGTTTTACCAATGTTAATGGACAAACTTTGGATCAAAAAAAATTCGAGCCGCTTTTTTAAGCTATGTAAGGATTTAGAAATAATCTGCTAAGGAAATGCCGAAAGATTACTACGTACCGCCTTTAATTGAGCCAGAGATTATGTCCAGAGCACCAGGAATTCGTCACACAGCGCTAAAAGTTAGAAACCTAGATCGTTCAGTCGCTTTTTACACACGTGTGCTTGGAATGAGTTTGGCGCGGATTAGAGAAAGTGCTCCAAGGCAACACAAAGCGGCGTATGTTGGTTATGGAGCCGAAGAGGAAACTCACCCATTAGAACTGGTTGAAGACATTACTCCTTCAGACAATTTTTAGTAGAGGCTTTTTATTGGCACATCAACATTATTGTGCTTGATATTGACGGACTTTGTGCGCGTCTCAAGGCAGAGAAAGTCCTATTTACCAGAGAACCAAGAGCGAAAGAAAACAATCCAAAATGTAAAATCGCCTTTATCAAAGAACCAGATGGCTACGAAATCGAACTAACAGATATCCCTTAACCAAAGACCGCTATTCGGAATTCGTTCTAATTAGTCTTTGCCTTATCGAATTGCCATAACGTTTCTTCGTCTTAATCCCGCGTAACGCCAACTATGTCATTCGAAGATTTATGCTCTCCGCATTTTGCGACGACAGTCAGCAAGTAGGGACAACACCTCAAATGGCTGCTCAACTTCCAGGTAGCATGGAACTCCTAAAGGTTCCAAAAGCTCTTTAGCAGCAATGTTATGTTTATGCTCACCCATGAAAGTAACATAGATCGGTTTTACTGGGTAACGCTTAGCCAGCTGAGGAATAAAATTCAGGTCTGGGATACCGGTCTCAGTAGTCAGCATAAGTATAGCGACGACCGCATCTATATTACGATCGATAAGTACGGCCTCCAGAGCGTCTTTGTAGGCCACCTCGTATCCGTGCATACCGACAGATCCGAATATATCTACGGGGTTCCGCATCCGAATAAAAGGCGGCGCTAGGTCCTGCAGACGTTTTCTTGTTTTCTCCTCTAATTTTGGAACATCCAGTCCAAGATCGCGACAAATGTCCGTGAGACAAACCGTAAAAGCCCCTGACGGAGAGAGAAAAGAAACTCGGTTGCCTTTGGGAAGAGCCATAACGTCTAAAGCTTTAGCCACATGAAATAGCTGCGAATACTTCGAAAGCCTCGTTATGCCGGCCTGCGCTATTGCTCCATCGACTATGCGACCATCAGCTGCTAATGAGCCGGTATGTGCTAAAGCCGCCTGTGCCCCGGCGTCAGATGCCCCACCTTTCAATAAAAATACTGGTTTGTGTTGAGAAACTCTTCGAGCAACTCTCAAGAAGCGCGTTGGGTTAGCAACGCTCTCAAGATACATAAAAATAGATTTAGTCTCGGGATCCTGGCCATAAAAATCAAGAATATCAGACTCGTTCAGGTCGACCTTGTTTCCTAAACCACAAGATCGGGCAACTCCAAAATTTTCAGCGCTTGATAAATGCCGAATAGAAATGCCGCAAAAATTCCCGGTTTGAGCTATATAGGAAACGCTGCCTCTCCGAAGCTTACCAATGGGAAAGAAACTTGAGGTGAAATTAGCGGGCACGGAGATGTGGCCGGTCGTATTGGGGCCTAAAACCCTTACACCGGACTCCTTTATTGCCTCGGCCAAGTCGGCTTGAAGCCCCTCCCCCATCTCATTGACTTCCGCAAATCCGCTAGCAGCAAGAACAACTGCCTTAATGCCTTTTTCACCCAGTGCAAGTACTGTCTCCGGCACCAATGCCGCAGGCAATGTCACAATGGCTTGATCTATGCCCGCAGGTAAGTCTTCAATCGATTTGGCTACCAGCCGGCCTTCGATCTGTCCACCTCTGGGATTAACCAAAAAGATTTTGCCTTTGTAGGCATTATCCAACATGTTTCTTAAGACAACGTTCCCTGGCTTTCCCTCCGAGACTGATGCCCCAATTACCGCCACCGATTGCGGATTGAAAAACTTTTCCATAATTGAAGACAAAGGCTTAGACCCCAGAAAGCACAATCAATCCATCAACCGCGATCGGTTTTGCACCTTTCAAAATCAACGGATTTATATCTATTTCTTCTATTTCAGGATGGTCTAAGGCAATTTGCCCAACGGCCATTAGAGCATGTACGAGCACCTCCTTATCGGCGGAGGGCATGCCGCGGATTTCATCAAGAATCTTACAGGCTCTAATCCCTCTCAACATATCCCGGGCATCTTTTTTTCTTAACGGTGCGACTCGAAAAATGACATCTTGTAATATCTCGGTAAAAATGCCTCCCAGCCCAAACATTACAGATGGACCAAAGCCTGGGTCACGGTGCATCCCAATCATGATCTCTCGAGGACCTTTAACCATTTCTTGTACCAACCAGTTACCGTCATATCCGCGACCAGCTTTTTTATTGAGTGCAGTCCAAGCCTCATTTAGCTCTTTTTGACTGGATAGATTTACTGCCACCAATCCCTTTTCAGTTTTATGCGCTTCATCGGCGGAGCAGGCTTTTAAAACAACTGGGTATTTTATTTTTTTTGCCGCACTACGCGCCTGGGATGCTGATGCCACCAGAACCTCTCTACTCACAGGAATTCCGTAGGCTGCCAGTACTCTCTTACTCTCATATTCAGTTAATGCTCTTTGACCGCGTTTGATCGCAGTGTCAATAATCTTCTTCGTTCGCGATGACATCTTATCTACTCACGTCCTGTGATCATAACAGCTTTACCCGCGCTTTTGCCTTTGCCAATTTGAGATAAAACATCCAACCAATTCTCAAGGGGTACACGCGTTGAAATTCGCGGCGTTATTTTTTCTTCTGCATACATCCGAAAGATGTCCTCCGCTGCAGCCCTTATGATCTCTGGTTTAAATCTAAAGTGAAGATCTAGAGCCATCCCTGACATGGTTAAATTTTTCACGTTAAAATAATTCGGCCTCGCCGTTGGGATACCGTCAACAAACCCTATTACGACGATCCTCCCCGCAAATGCCAAGGCTCTCAGAGCCGCTTCAAAGAACTGACCCCCAACTGGATCTAGGCATATATCCACGCCTCCATCACCAACAGCTTCAAATACCTGTGATCTAAGTGATTCTTTGGGCTCCGCTCGACTAAGGTCCACGACAAAGTCAGCACCATTCTCTAGAACAATTTCACGACTTGCCTGACTTAAAGATGCTCCAACCGCAATACCATCTTTGGCTTTTATGATTTGAACCGCTGCAAGTCCAACCCCACCGCTCGCGCCTAGGACAAGAACTTTTTCTCCCTGGTGATAGTTCCCGCGTTCCATCAACGCCACCCAAGCCGTCATGTAGGTTGTTATCATTCCGGCGGCAGTCTCAAAATCAACATCGTCTGGCAAGGAGAAACAACGAGCCTCAGGCGCGACCGCTTGCTCCGCATAACCACCCCAAGGCACTATTGCCACTACACGATCACCCGGTTTGAATTTGGTCACATTATCTCCGACCGCTATAATGGTGCCCGATATATCCCTGCCCGGTGTAAAGGGCGTTCTTGGTTTAGTCTGATAAAGGCCCTGCATCATTAATGCATCAGGAAAGTTTACCCCGATCGCGTGGACCTCAATAAGCACTTCTCCGTCCGAGACTTGAGGAGGATCAATTTCTTTCAGACCATGGGAGTCGACCGGACCAAATTCATCAATGACTACTGCGCGCATGCTACGTTAACCTTTTTTGGGGCTTTTTTACGACTCGGACATTAACATCCGTCAGGGGTCACTTAAACCCCGTTTAATTGGATATCAAAGGTATGAAATCTACGATCTTAGGTTAAAATCGGGTCCGTGACCCAAAAAGAGACAATCTCGACCCGAAGACAACCAGAAAAGTCCATTCCGTTTCGGCACGAATATGCTATCTATGGTATCGGCCTATTCGCCACAAGCACTCACTTTATGTTGATGCCGATTGTACCGCTTTTCGCGGCACAACACTTGGGATTGGAGGCCGGCTTATTAGCGGGCATAGCGCTTGGATGCAGGCCTGCATTATCCTTATTTTTCTCGATTCATGCTGGGGTCCTGATGGACCGCATCGGCACCAACAAAGTCCTTCTCGTCATGGGTATGGCAGCTCTGATGACCCCCTTCATGTATCCAGCACTGCCGTATATCTGGGCATTTATCGTGATCCAGCTAATTTCTGGAATGACCGACTCTATTGGCTGGATGGGCGCACAAACCCTCGTCGGACAGGTCTTAAAAGGCCGAACACGTTATGCGGGTCGGCTCGGGGCCGTAATTCGGATTGGTCACATCGTAGGACCCCCAGCAGTAGGTCATACTTGGGATTTAGCCGGCCCCTGGGCGGCATTCAGCCTGGTTGGACTTTGTGGGGTTGGCTATTTGGTTTGCACATTAATGTTACCCCCAATACCAAATTCACGTGAGAGGACTGCAAAAGAAAATGGTACTTCCGTAAGCCCAATCCAATTACGTGATTTGACACCAAGACTAGAAGATTACCTTGCCTCCTTTCGCCTCTTATCGGTACCGGCGGTGGCGATAACCGTCTTAATAGGCATGATGGTGCATGTGGGTAATAACATTCACAGTACGTTTTTTGTTTATTGGCTGGGAGAAGTCGAGGGAATTTCTGCAACTCTGATAGGTTATTTAGTCGCGTTGTCATCCGCTACCGCGGCTGCTGGATCACTGTGGGCAACATCGCTGCGCCGAAGATTTAAAGCATATTGGATTTTGTGGACCTCGGTATTCGTCGCCTTGATCATTATTTGCATTACGCCGCTGATTTCTAGTGCACCCGTAAAAGCATTGATTGGGACAAGTATTGGGTGGCTCATCGAAATATCGCCATTAATTGCGGCCTATGTTGGGTTTTGCCTCATGTCCTGCCTGAGAACCTTATCAAATGGAGTCCATCAACCGCTTGTAATAAACCTTATGCTGGCGACCGCTGGACCTGAAGCTAAGGGTCGGGCCATCGGATTGAGGGGCACAGCCAATCGTGTAACCTCAGTACTCGGGCCAGTAATGTTAGGGTGGTTGGCAGGCCTGATAGGCCTGGAGGGTGGCTTTTATGTCATGGGAATAATATCCGCGATTTTCATGTTCTGGATAGCCTGGCTAATGAAAAAACACCCGGAAATACACCCGGAGAACCGGAGGCAATGAGTGATTTGATAATTACAGGTGCCAGAGATATGTCGCTAAATGCTGATCTCCATCAACCATCCGTAGCAGACATTTTATTTCGAGACGGTAACTTAGAAATGATGGATGAACGTGCATTGCCTGAGGAAGTAATAGAAGTCGTGCCCGGACTCCAGAGAGATTTTACTGTCATCAAGGATCGGGTTCAGAATATGTCACCTTGGCTTGATGTGGCTCACCTCAGAATTTGAGCCGGGGGAACCAGTGGGGACCGGCTATTTAAGGACCCTCTTTTCTGGATTAAAGCCAAATTTTTGAAAAATAATTCCTGCGAATTTTCAGTATAAATCATCCGCATTTATGAGAGGTTTTTATAATAACAATTAACTTCCTAATAGCTTATGCCATGATCAAGACGGCGCTCAACATAGCCAGTCTTTGAGATCAATCCTATCCCATATGTCAGCAGGCGGCCGAATAGGTTCTTCAAAAGGCTTATTGACGGGCCGGGTTGCATCAAAAATCATCTTTGTATTCAAAGGACCCCGCTCATCCCTGACCTCACCATATGCCGAGGGATTAAGGTGCGAACCAAGCGCATTTGGGATCAACGTCAGATCCCGATCCGCCTCCATGCAAGTGTTTACTGCCCATAGTACCCTGCTGTCATCGTAAATATCAACATCGTGATCCACAATAATCGCTGTTTTGATATTGGGATTTGCGGCCAATGCAGCTATACCCGCAGATTTGCCCTGTCCCGCAACGGTTTTCTTTATCGAGACGTAGGTCATAAACCGACATGATCCTGCTACTGGAAACGAGACCGCAGTTACCCCAGGAACCAGGCGTTTTACGCTGTCATATACGCAACTCTCTAGTGAAAGAGCATTCGCCAGATTGTGCTCTTGGTGAGCAGGGTCCAGATCATGATAGAAAGCATCCTCTCGCCGAGTAATTGCGGTAACGTGCATCAGCCCAATTTGCTCTTTGTGAGGCCCGTAAAAATTTGTAAATTCTGCAAATGGTCCGTCCGATGTCTCTGAGAGAGGATCAAGGTAGCCCTCAATTACGATTTCAGCGAAAGCTGGAACAGGAAGATCAACAGTTTCCGCATCTGTCACCGCCAAACCTTCCCCTAATAAACCGCCCATTACGTCCAACTCGGATGTTTCGATAGAACCCTCTGCTAACGAACCAATCAGGGCTGCTGGATGATGTCCAATAAATAAGATCGCCTCCATCCTCTTTTTTAATTCAGCGTAACGCCGATAAATATGAGCAGCATGATGGGCAGGGTTAAACATGCAGCCGACTGCATTGTTTGTCTTCAATTCGTGCCGATACATTCCTGTATTGATTACACCCGAGTCAGGGTCGCGGATGAGAAGCACGCCACACGTGATATATTTTCCAGAATCTCTCTCGGAGTGATGAATGAGAGGTAATTTTGTAAGATCTACGTCTTCATCTTTTTCAATGACCTGACGAACGGGAGCATCAGATTGGCCGACATAGACTGGTTCAATCGGGTTAGCGGTTTTTTCTCTAAAGGCTTGCAAAATTTGCGAGCGTTGGTCCCCGGGATCTATCCCTAGGGCAAGACCCAAGAGATCGTAGCTACCAAACATGTTGGAGACCACCGGTAAATTTGCTCCGACCACATTTTCAAATCTTAAAAAAGGGAACCGCCCCTCTTTGGCCAACTTTTGCTGGATTACGCAGGTTTCCAGTTTCGGATCAACGGCCCGTTCTACTCTTTGAAAAAATTTTGGACCGAGCTGACGCGCTTCTGAAATAAACATCCGTAGATCTTTTGACGCTCTCATATTTGGCCTCCCTTAAACCCATTAAAGGCTTTTCTATTTTTCACTTAAAAACTGAGGTTTTCAAAATCAAAAATACCAATCCGTATGTTATAAGATTTATGAAAATCAAAAACCCTAAAACTATGGACCAAAGTCACTCCGCGGGCTTACAATCTCGCGTGGGATCAAAAATTAGCGAAATGGATATTCAGGCCAATTTTTGATTGCTTTCGTGTGCGTTATTAAGAGGAGAGTGAAAATGCAGTTAAGACTTATGCCATATATAGTTGGTACACTTTTGATGACTGCCACGCCTGCGCTCGCTCACCATCCAATGGGTGGCGGTACACCTCAAAGTTTATTGCATGGATTTCTATCAGGTGTTGGGCACCCAATAATTGGCATGGATCATTTGGCATTCATTGTCCTTGTCGGGCTCGGGTCAGCTTTGCTCGGAGGTAAAAAACTCCCAGCTGCAATCTTTGTTGCAGCCACGCTGATCGGATGCCTCGCCCTAATTAGTGGTGTCTCTTTGCCCTTCGTCGAGATAACAATATCTTTATCAATTATATTTGTTGCAAGTTTGATAATTTTCAGCGGTATTTTGAACAACCTTGCGCTGACCATTATTTTTGGAACAGCAGGACTTTTCCATGGTTGGGCCTACGGCAAAGCTATTATCGGAGCAGAAGCAGCGCCACTTTCATCCTACTTATTTGGCTTTGGACTAACCCAATACATCATCGCCCTCTTGGTCTCATGGACAGCACTTAAAATGTGGCAGGCCCAATCTAGCCAGAACTCTCAACCCCGTATAGTCGCGGGAGTTTGCCTGGGCATTGGGATCACATTCTTCATTGAGCAAATTGAAGGCCTGGCCTTCCGACTTTAAAAACCTCCAAGGCTGCCCAAAGGTATTCTTATAAAATGGTGCGGGCGGCCGGACTTGAACCGGCACGATCTTATCGATCGAGGGATTTTAAGTCCCTTGTGTCTACCAATTCCACCACGCCCGCTAAGCGCAATGTAGCTTATGGAAAAGACCAAGCAAATTAGGCCTTTTAGCAACATCGAGCAACCTTCTCCTACCCAATAAACTGGCTCAGCTTCATGTAAGACACGCCAAAGCGCATAGCCAATTTGTCTTGGGGTTCACCAATTGTTTTAGGAGTGCAGTGCGTGACCTATTCTGTCTTCCTCTGTCAAATTCAGTTTGAATAAGCTTAGTGCATTATCCCACGTATATCTGCGGATTTTATCTTCACCGAGGCCTTTCAAATGTCTGGACATAACCTGCCTAGAATGAGGAAAGGTCATATTGAAATGGGGATAGTCATTTGACCACATACAATTCTTTTCCCCCCACCAGTCCAGGAACCTTGTACCAACGTAATCTTCTAGAAAAGTTCCATAAACGTGTTCGGCAAATATTTCGCTTGGTTTTCGCGTAATTGGCACGGGATATGAATTTCTGTGTCTTTCAAAGTAGTAGTCCCACTGCTGCAGCAGGAATGGTATCCATCCGATTTCACTCTCAGCCAAAAGTAATTTTAAATTAGGATGCCTTTCGAAGTACCCATAAAATATGAAATCAAAAAGAGTATTTGCTGAATCATGCGTTTTGATATTCGTCGATTCTTTTATTCCCTCCACACTCCGAGTATGGCCATTCTTGATATAGCCATGACCTGTAAGAATATGACAAATCACAGGTTCATCCGCTTCTGCGCAGGCAGCGATTAGGGGATCATAATGCTCCGTATTACTAAAGGGCAAAGCAGGGTCAGGCACTTGCCATATTAGGGCACCCCTCATGCCTTTATCATGACACCGACGCATTTCCTTGATAGCCCCAGGGATATCGTAAACCGAGATTAGGGGAACGCCGATTAATCGCGTATGATCAGCGGATGTCCAATCATGAAGCCAGTCATTATAGAGTTTAAATGACTCTTCTTGGGTTTCTACATCATCCACACAATAAAGAGCCATACCATAATTCGGAAATATAACTTCCGCCGCTATACCATCATTGTTTTGGTCCTGAAGGCGAAGATCCGCGCTCAGAGCTCCTGGCGGTGAGTTTCTAAATGGAACCTTAGGGAGATTTGCCTGCAACCTCTGGGGCAACTCTTCCCAGAGCTCATCCGGTTCCATGACATGAGAGTCGGTTGAAATCATCCGGGGCATGGAAGCCAATTGGTCTTCACTTAAGTGCTCACCTTCAACTGTGCGACGAGGAAAAGTCGCAGCTTGCTCAGCAGACATGCCGGCAAATTTTGAAGCATCTACAGGTAATTCAGCCATATGATTCTCCCGTCCTTTTGATCAGTTTGTCCAAACACCTCGTTAGATCTTTGATTAGGTGTTTTTCTCATTGTTAATAGTGCCCCTAAAACAGGGCACATACAACATCGATCACTGATATAAGCTTTTTTAATGATTTTCGAAAAACAACTTATCTTTTCTCAAGAGCATCTCTGAGCAACGATGTCTTCGGCACCATCCAAAGCCATACGGCAACGCACAATAATCCACCTGTCGCGACAGCAACTCGAATCCCGACCAGTTCGGCAAGCCCGCCCATAAGTATGGCACCCAGAGCCGGTGCACCTCGATGAATCATTCCGTACAAGCTCAGCACCCTACCCCTAACAGACTCATCTACTGCGTGTTGCATCAGGGTTTGAGTAGTCGTTCCACCACAAATACCGGTAACTCCAAGCAAAAAAACTGCTCCAAGGGCGAGGGGAAACCAATCTGTAATAACAAAAGCAAATACTGCAGTAGCAGAGATTAGTAACGCGCTTGTGGTAATTACTGTTAAGCCTTCTACCCTGCCGCGAGCGGTGAGCCAGATAGCTGCCGCAAGCCCTCCAGCACCGGCCATGGCGGTTAAATAACCCAGGCCTAGTTTCCCTACATTGAATACCTGGTCTGCAAATTCTGGCATCAATTCTAATAGAGACTTACCGCCTATGGCCATTGCAGTAAGCAAAATCAACATCGGCCCTATCCCAGGATGTCTGGTGGCATACCTAATTCCGTCCGCTGCTTGGACAAAAACTCCTACCCCGCTTGCTGGTCGTCGATCATCTCTAACCGGTCTCACAAAAACGAGTGATATGATGAAAAAAATATATGTTGCCGAATTAAATAGAAATGCCTCTCCTATTCCCCAAATAGCAATTATCCAACCGCCCATGGCTGGGCCTACTACTCGTGCTAAGTTGAAGATGGCAGAGTTAAGCGCGACTGCAGAAGGCACATCATCCCTGCGCACTAAGTTAGGGACTACAGACAGTCTAGCAGCAGTATTTATTGACCAAACAATGCCCAAAAAAGCAGACCAGCCTACCAACCAGTAAACATCACTATATTCTGTCAATTTACCCGTCAGGGCCATCCAACCAAGCGCAAAGGATTGTGCCATCCCACATATCTGGCTGAAAATGGTGAGACGCAATCGGTCATACCTCTCGGCTAATACACCGGCGAAAGGCATCAAAATTAATGTCGGAATGAGTTCGGCAAACGCGACAAACCCGACCCAGAAACTAGACCCTGTTAAATCCCAAGCAAGCCATGCTGCTGCGAGCTTATGTGCCCACATGCCAAACAAAGAAATTGTGCTACCCGCGGTATAAGTGCCATAATTCTTTTGTAGTACGACCTTAAATGCCTGAGGTTTGAGCGGACTCTCTGCCATGAATTAATTCCTGAATGACACAGTCTACTCTAATCATTTCCATGAAAGCAGAGGACTCTCTCCCCTTAACGCGTCATTTCTAAAGTTTTCGCCATTTTTTCTCTTTTCGGCCAGGACCACGTCAAGACGGGTAAGCAAACAATGACGCAAACACCGATGATTGCGTACTTCGCTCCAACAATTTCCGCTGCCGCGCCCATAGCGAGGGCTCCCAGTGCGGGTCCACCCCGATGCAGCATACCGTATATCGCCATGACCCGACCCCTAAGGTGCCCCTCAACGGCATTCTGCATAAGTGTTTGCGTCCCGGTTCCCGATAAAGTTACTGCTGCACCCGCGAAAAAGGCGCCCATCAGGCCCAGCCACAAATAATTTGATAGACACATAACAAAAAGGCCCAAACCGCCAATTACCATTGAGACCAAAGTGAGGGCGGTAAGACCCTCCAGGCGCCCCCGGACCGCAAGCCAAACAGCGCAGCCTACTGCCCCAGCGCCCCCGGAAGCAGCGAGTTGCGCGAAACCATCGACCCCAGCACCAAAGATTTCATCTGCAACTGCGGGTAATAAATCAAAAAAAGATTTTACGCCAACTGCCACAGCAGAGAGGACGAGAAGAAGAGGACCAATCCCGGGATGTTGAGCAGCGGCACAAACGCCATCAACTGTCTGGCTGATTACATTTCCTCCCCGAGATTTTTGGGACTCGTCTCTGATAAGTCTCACTATCATGAGGCAAACAACAAAAACCATAAATACACAACCATTTATCAAAAATGCGGTTCCGGTGTCCCAAGTAGCTATTATCCAAGCGGCAAGCATCGGCCCCACCACCCTTGCCGAATTAAATATCACTGCATCATTTGCAACCGCCGATGGGACAAATTCCGGCTTCATCAGCAAGGGAACCATGGATAAGCGGGCTGCTGTTGCAAAAGCCATCACCACGCCAAGAAATAGAGAAAGAGCAAGTAGCCACCAAACATCCTCGGCTTCAGATAAGTGACCGTTGAAAGCCATCCACGCCAATACAAATGCCTGGCAACCTGCGAGAAATTGACTAATCCTTGCCATCCAAAGACGGTTCGTACGATCCGCTATAGCACCCGCAATGGGAGTAATCACGACCGTTGGAAAAAGGTCAGCAAAGGCGATTAGACCCAACCAAAGCTCGGAATTGGTTAACTCCCAAGTCAGCCATCCAACTGCAATTCTTTGTGCCCACATACCGAAGAGGGACACCGCTGCGCCAGACATATACCAACAGAAATTTCTTTGTGTCCAAGCTCCAAGAGCATTGCCAAGCCTGGTGCCAGCGATCTCTTTCAAGATTTCTTCGATGTTTCGAGGGCCTTCGCCATTTCATGACGTCGAGTGAACACCCAAATAAAAACGAAAATGCAGAGCCCTGAACCGGCGGATAGAGCATTACCTATTCCCATTTTCTCGGCGAGTCCTCCTATCACGATGGCACCAAAAGCCGGTCCTCCGCGGAAAATCATTCCGTAAAGACTCATCACCCTACCTCGATAAGCTCCATCCACCGCATTCTGCATCAGGGTTTGTGTCCCCGTGCCTGCAATTACAATGGCTCCACCTAAAAAGAAACCGGCAACTAAACCAATAGGATACCAATCAATCATAGATAGAGCTAGGGAAGCAAGGATACCAGAGAGCAGTCCCGCGGTCAGGACTATCCATGTAAGCCTCTCAAAAGATCCCCTCTGCGCCAACCAGAATGCCGCTATGACCGCTCCAACCGCAGTAGAGGACATTAACCAACCAAACTCTAGCGCCCCACCTTGAAAAATTGTTTCTGTTATTCCCGAAAGCAAATCAAGTACCGGTTTAATACCTATTGCTACAGCAACTACAACTAACAAAATCGGACCGATACCTTTATGCCTGATCGCGTAATTAAGTCCATCACGGAGCTGTTCAACCATGCTAAAGCCAACCCTCTTTCCACGCTCGTCCCTAATCATTTTACTATGCAGCAAACAGTAAAGAAAAAGCGAAAAAGTTATCCCGTTAATCAGAAACGACACGCCAGGTCCTAGTGTGGCAAAAAGGAAACCAGCTATTGTAGGCCCCAAGAAACGCGCAACATTGAACATTACACTATCAAGAGCGACCGCCGATGGGACTTCATGGTGTTCAACCAAATTAGGAACCAAGGATAGGCGAGCGGCTGTATTGAAAGCCCAGACTATTCCAACCAGCAGCGTTAGTACAAAAAGCCACCAGTATGTTAACCAATCCATAAAGGCCAGACCCGCGAGCACAAAGGCCTGAATCATCCCTAGAGCTTGGGTATTAAACATCATTTTTTGACGATTAACCCGGTCTGCTATGACACCTGCGAACGGGCCCAGAAGTACTGCTGGAAGTAAATCCGCAACAACAATAAAACTAAGCCAGAAAAAAGACTCTGTGAGTGACCAGGCAAGCCAACTTACCGTGGTCCTTTGGGCCCATATTCCAACCAAGGCGACGGAAGAGCCACTAATATACCAAGCGTAACTTCTCTGTCTAAGGACGGCTCTAATGCTTCCAAGCCCACTGCTCAGGCCCATGCGCAATTGCTTGATTCAGCCAGCACTTGGTTCAACCAACCGAGCCATGAGGTACATGGAAAGGCAGGCAAGAGCAAACCCAGAATTCATCGGCCAAAAACCGCGCTTTCTTTCCTCCTCTGAAAGGCTTTTATTAAACATTCGTCGAAGTCCAACAAAGGCTAACAATAGGCCACACCCCAACCCAACACCCAGTATGATTGGTACTAAACTCATCCGTTTATATCTGGCTCTGCCGAGCCCTGTGACTTTTCGGGATCCTCCTCAACGGGGTTTCCACCCAGATCCGACAAAATAGCCATTAACTCGGCATGAGCTTGGTCAAGGATTTCCTCATCTACACCCCTCAACACCAGGGAGACACGAAAACCAACATTCTCCCGCATTTGTGGATAAGAACCAATGTCTAGCATCGGGTAGCGATCCTGCAAATTGGCAAGAGGATCTGCAATTGTGCCCTCACCCAAATCAATCGCTATTCCCCGAGATTTTACGGCTTCACCACCCTGTAAATGACTTTTAGCCTCCTCAAACATCATCTGCATTATTTTGGGAACCCCAGCCATAACGAAGACATTTTCCAACTTATATCCTGGGGCGACGCTTATCTCATTTTTTAAAAGTTCAGCCCCGACCGGAAAAGTCGCCATCCTTAACCTGGCATCATTCATTTTCTCGCCACGGGATTCCACGCGAGCCTTCAGCAATTGGGCGGTTTCGGGGTCAATATATGTCTCAACACAAAAGGCTTTAGCGACGCATTCCGTCGTTATGTCATCGTGGGTCGGGCCAATCCCGCCAGTGGTGAAAACATAATCATATTCGGCTCTTACAGTATTAATAGTCTGGATAATGGTCTCTCTTACGTCAGGTATCACATGCGCCGCCATCATTCGAATGCCCATGTCGTTCAAACCTTTTGCAATAACGGCAAGATTTTTATCCTGGGTTCTACCTGATAAAAGCTCATTTCCTATTAAAATTAGACAAGCAGTATAAATTTCATTTTTGGGCATAACTTAACCTGGGATTTTTATATATTTTATAGCCCAGCGTTGATAAACGCACTAGCCCATTGCTGGACTATAATGCTGCGCATAAGATTTTGGAGATCTTGATAAAGGGGAATTTTGAGATGGACTCGAGAGGAAAACGACTATCCAGGCTGCTTTCTGCGCCAGAAATACTCATATGTCCCGGCGTTTATGACGGATATAGCGCGCGCATGGCAGCGAATTTTGGCTATAAATCCGCTGTAATCTCGGGCGCCGGCGTTTCTGAGTCGCACCTCGGATGGGCGGATAAGGGCATTATGGGTTATCGTGAAAATGTCGAAGTTTGCAGGATGCTGGCATCGCTATCTGATGATTTACTGCTTCAAGCAGATGCCGATACGGGGTACGGCAATGCAGTCAACGTAAATTTTACGGTCAAAGGTTTTGAAAATGCCGGTGTCGCCGCTGTGATGATTGAAGATCAAGTTTGGCCAAAAAGATGCGGTCATTTGGCAGGAAAATCTGTAATACCTGCCGAGGAGATGGTTCAAAAAATTAAATCCGCAGTTGATGCGAAACGTGACCCTGATTTTGTAATAAAAGCCCGAACTGACGCGGCCGGTCCACTGGGAATAAACGCCGCTATCGACCGACTCAACGCTTACGCTGAAGCTGGCGCAACCCTTCTTTTCGCAGACGCTCTTTTGTCTGAGAAGGATATTATTGACGTGGCATCAAATGTGTCAAAGCCCTTAGCAGTCAATATGGGACTCGGCTTACTTACTAGGGGGACCACGCCCTTAATTCACCCCAAAAGATTGCAAGAAATTGGGGTTTCTATGGTCAGCTATCCCCGTCTGATGAGCACAGGCGCGGTAAAAGGCATGTCCAACGCTATGGAGGCCTTTGATCAAATGCTAGAGTCGGAACAGACGACTGAGAGGCCAGATCTTCTCATGTCATTTAAAGAGCATAACCAACTAGTGGGTATCGATTTGCTAGACGAATTAGAAAGTCGATACACTGAACCATCCGATCACGTTTGATGCAATTTCTTGCTGTTCAAGACTATTCATGCGATGGATAAAAAACTTATTAGCGGCAAAAAGATAAAATGAACAGTTCGCCTCAATCACAGTATCGCACGCATAGCAAAGAAGAATTCGCGAGCATGCGGAAGGCAGGGAGACTTGCTGCGGAGCTTCTGGACTACATCACACCTTTTATCCAGCCCGGGGTGACCACAGAAAGGATAAACCAGCTGTGTCACGATTATACGATTGACCATGGAGCGATCCCAGCGCCATTAAATTACAAGGGCTTTCCCAAATCTATTTGCACTTCAGTCAATCACGTTGTCTGCCACGGCATTCCTGGCGACCGCATTCTCCGGGATGGAGATATCGTCAACATAGACGTCACGCCGATCGTCGATGGTTGGCACGGTGACACCAGTCGCATGTTCCCGGTTGGTCAAATAAATAAAAAAGCAGAGCGGTTAATCAAAGCCACTTATGAAAGTTTGATGAGAGCAATAAATGTTGTACGACCCGGTGCAACCTTAGGCGATATTGGTCACGCCATTCAATCATACATCGAACCGATGCGTTTCTCCGTCGTAAGAGATTTCTGCGGTCATGGATTAGGTCAGGTTTTCCACACGCCTCCAAGTGTTCTTCATTTTGGGAACCCTGGCGAAGGGCCAAAACTGGTCGAAGGAATGTTTTTTACGATCGAACCAATGATCAATTCAGGAAAACCGGAATGCAAAATTCTTGCTGATGGATGGACAGCAGTGACCAAAGATAAATCTCTATCAGCGCAATTCGAGCATTCCTTAGGAGTAACAGAGAATGGGTGTGAAATTTTCACGGTATCGCCACAAGGATTGCAC
Organism: uncultured Rhodospirillaceae bacterium; assembly: GCA_913052165.1. Taxonomy (GTDB): domain Bacteria; phylum Pseudomonadota; class Alphaproteobacteria; order MPNO01; family UBA2964. Next base: position 3,359 of record CAJXEC010000006.1, on the reverse strand, counting down.
TGTCCACCATATAGCGGCTAGGGCACTACGCCGATATTGGACGACTGGATCAATTGCCCGAATGGACAACTAAAGGCAACAACAATTAGCTAATAACTATTTCGCTAATCTATTGGCCAAAACTGGACCAAGATCAAACTCCTTTTGGAAGCACCAGTGCTAAAAATAAGCGCTTAATTCAACACTGCCGCGCCAGATCATGTCAAAGGAGACATAGACAATCAATAAAAGACCTAGATATCCTATCCATCGGTACTTTTCGAGAAATTTAGCGATTAAGCCGGCCCCTACGCCCATCAAAATTACCGACAAGCCAAGGCCTATTACCAAAACCGTCATGTTATCTCTCGCAACTCCTGCCACAGCGAGGACGTTATCAAGCGACATAGATATATCAGCGACGGCCACTTGAAATATTGCTGCCGAAACTGTTTTTCGTTTTGTCCCTTCGTTTGAATTGTTGTCTGCAACATCTGCCGGCGGGGTGTTTTGCGCTCGCAAGTCAGAATATAGTCTCCAACAGACCCACAGGAGAAGCAGGCCTCCGAGTAGTGTGATGCCAACGACTCCTAGAAGCTGCATGGTAACTGCAGCGAACAGAATGCGTAACACTACGGCCATACCAATACCGAGACAGATAACTTTTTTCCGATGCTCAGGGTCTACGGATGCCGCTGCTATCCCCACAACAATTGCGTTATCACCTGCAAGGACCAAGTCGATTAAAATCACCTGAGCGATCGCCAAAAATTCTAGATCGACAAAGATCTCGTTCACTAGTTCACACTCCTAAGGTATTCACAAGGCAGGTCTCAGATCTTAACTTCTTTCGTTATCACAACGAAGACAAGATGGTTTGACTATCGCTAGGTTCAAAGTTTTGTCATACATGAGAAAGCAAATTAAGACAAAATGTAAGATGCCATTAAGAAATCCTAAGCGCATCTGCTGAACAGACAAAAAAGAACATGTGAATCTCCATGACCTCTGATTGGGAAAACTATTATAAGGAAACAGGGCTTCGTGCCCCACGCCAAACTCTTATCGCAGCATTAACCCGCTTTGAAAAGGAGGGTTCCGATCCAGACGAATCCCATGCCATAGATTTGGGCAGTGGAAATGGGCGTGATACAGCAGAGTTATTGCGTCGGGGATGGCGTGTAACCGCAATTGACTCTGAGCCAGCCGCAATAGCTGGACTTACACAGCGACAGGATCTTCCCGAGGAAACCCGATTAAATACAATATTGGGTAAATTCGAGTTAGTGGAGTTTCCTGAGAATGTTAATCTCGTCAATTCAAGTTTTGCTCTTCCCCTGGTGGCCCCAGAAGATTTTCCCGATTTATGGAATAAGATCCTATATTCTTTGATACCTGGGGGTCGTATATCTTGTCAGCTTTATGGGGATAAAGACGATTGGAGGGGAAATCCAACAATTACATTTTTTAGCCACGACGGTATTTCAGCACTTCTCAATCCCCTTGAAATTGAGTTCTTTGAGGAAGAGGAGACAGATGGAACCACCCCGCGCGGAAAACATAAGCATTGGCATATTTTCCACATTGTGGCCCGAAAGATTTGAATTCTTAGAGAATAAAAAAATAAACAAACTTTCAGAAATTTTCAGTCAGCGCGCCGTTTGTGTCCCGTTTGGAACTTTTATTCAGGCAAAATAATCAGGGAAAGCCGTGGCGAGGCTCTGCCTTACGCGCTGTTGAATGGGCAATTTCTCATCTGGCTTTAGAAATTTTTCTCCTGTTATCGTTTCGAAAAGAGAAATATATCTCTGGCTAAAATCAATCAAAGTGGTTTCAGGGATTGGGGGCATTGGATCCCTGTAAGGATCGCACCGCTCCGACACCCAAAGCCTCAGAAACTCTTTATCAAGGCTATCTGGTTCCTCTCCCGACTCCAACCTGGCCTGGTAGGAAGATTTAATCCAATAACGACTTGAGTCGGGAGTGTGTATCTCGTCAGCAAGAGTAATTCTACCCTCGCTATCCAATCCAAACTCGTATTTAGTATCAACTAAGATTAGGCCGTTTTTCGCCGCAATCTCTTTACCCCTAATGAAAAGAGCATGGCTAATTTCTCCGAGTTCGGTCCACTCCACCTCGGTTAATAAACCGTTTTTTATTATTTCATCGGGTGTTATCGGTGCGTCGTGCTCCCCCCGCAAAGCCTTAGTCGTAGGGGTCAGTATGGTCTCTGGTAGTTTTTCATTTTTGTACAAGCCATCCGGAAACTGTAGCCCATAAAGGTCTCTTCCACCTTTAGCGTACATCGGCCATATACTCGTTTCAGTTGATCCGGTGATATAGTCTCTGACAACCATCTCGACGGGAAGCATGTCTAATTTTTCTGCAACGACAATGTTCGGATCAGGATAAGCGACCGCATGATTGGGGCAGAGATCAGCTGTTTGCTCAAACCAAAATCGAGCAGTCTGGTTTAAAACTTGGCCTTTGTAGGGGACAGACGCCATAACCTTATCGAACGCAGATTGACGATCAGTGGCAATCATTATTCGCGTGCCATCTGGTAGGTCATATGAGTCTCTTACCTTGCCTGCATAAAAGCCTGGTAATTCAGGAAAGTAGGCGTCGGTCAGGCATAGATCATTTAGGGCCAATGTAAGATCTCGGAGTTTTGGAAATAGGATACAGACCATAATACATCCTTGTAAGTTTTTAAATTGCTCCTCTGATAAAATAAACCCCAGCATTTTTTATTATGACCAGCCCAGCTAATATGGGAATTTCTGATCTCTATCTAAATTGATGGTCACAAGAACATACGAACATGTAATCGTGTCCACCCTGCAAAATGTCCGATTTCACCCAAAAAAGATGACATAGGGATCGCCCCATTACGAGGGTTGTGACATTATAAATCACATTGTTTTTTATAAATGATATAGCTGGCAAACCTTGACCGTACCTAAATCCACGATTCCTCCTAAGGAACGTCATACTCTTCAGCTTATTCTCCCATTCCTATGGACTCCTGATAATAAGGCTATGAAGCTAAAGCTTCTCGCCTCTTTCTGTGTGGTCTTAGCCATGGCTGGTCTCAATTCCGCCTTTCCGATGTTATTCGCCCAAGTTATCGACACCCTTAATGAGAAATCACAACAAAACATTGGGAGTTCAGTTGGTATCGGCGTAGTGGGCCTGCTCGTTGCCTATGGTGCTGCCCATTGGTTAAGCCGGTGTTTCAGTGAAATAAGGTGGACCCTCTATGGTCGGATCGAGCAACCAGTAAGGCGCCAAGTGAACATGGTGGTCTTCGAGATCTGCGATTTGGTGATGAAATGGACGAAACACGACAGTCATTTGATCTCCAGCGCGTCTTCCGA
>CAJXEC010000005.1 GCA_913052165.1 uncultured Rhodospirillaceae bacterium | reverse complement strand
TGCCTTTTTGCTTCCTACAGTATCCGTGTGTCCTGTCACAGCGATAGAGTTACTTTTTTTGCTGATCGCGAACCCAAGTGCACTTTCGACAGAAATCTGCGCCTTTTTAGATAGCCTGGAGCTACCGAAATCGAAAAACGCTATGAAATACTTCGTTCTAACTGGCCCACTCGCCTTTTTACTTACTTTTTTTTTTGAGGAAGCCTTCCTTTTCTTCTTTTTTTGCTTCGCGTTGTAGATAGCACCCTCTACCATCGCCATAGCGCCGTAGAAGCTACTCATGCAAGAACCCATTTTTTTGTTCTTTTTCTGGTTCTTCTCAGCCTGTCTAAGCCAGCACTCATACATAACTTGAGCTTTTGCAGCATTTTTAGCGTCCAATTTGCTACCTTTGGCATCAAGGGCAGCCCAAACCCGTGCATAAGCGGGCCCAAGCTTTTTCGCATATTTTCCTTTGATCTTTCGATCAGATATCATCTGAGGGCTCGGCGCTTTACCAGTTGCGGCTTTCTTCGCTCGCTCGACGAAAAAGGCCACATTCCCATCTAGTCTATCTAGCTTTGCTTCATAAGAAGCCATTTTCGAGTATTCTTTAAAAAGTGCTTTCTCGAAAGCCTTGCCTTTAGGCTTCATTTCACTTAGACCACCCACACCGGAGCAGGCGCTAACGAGCAGCCCGGCAATGGCTACAACAGTGATCTTTTTCCAGCAAACTTGCATTCTGTGCCTCCCGTTTAAAAAGAATGGCGAACACTACAACGCAGAACAGAGCGTGCCAAGGTAATTTTAGCCGAAATTCCAAAATCAGAATTTTATGCTAGAAGACTATCGATCACAGGTTTTTGAACTTAATATCCGCAACAGATACATCCAAGCTTAATATGGACGCAAAATTCCAACTTCCCGAACCAGACGAGATTATTCCCCTCACGATGAGCGATGGGGCAAAGATCATTGTCCGAAGGCATGGAAACCCGAACGGCAGAAGAATAATTCTCTCCCATGGAAATGGATTTGCGTCGGATGCCTATTTTCCTTTCTGGCGATACCTGCTCCCCGAGTATGACGTGTTTTTATATGACCAGCGAAACCATGGCTGGAACCCGCGTCACGATCTCATCATTCATCATGATGTCCCCTGGTTTTCTTCAGATCTTGAGGAACTACTAAATAAAATAGAGAGACATTGTGGCGAAAAACCAACCTTCGGGGTTTTTCATTCCATATCCGCGATCACCGCAATTCGTCATGCACTTGAATTTGGTTGGAAGTGGCAAGGGCTGCTCCTATTCGACCCCCCATTTGTTATGCCGCCAACGCACGAACTTCATGACCTTTCTCAAGGTTTTGAGCTTAGGCTTGCGAATTGGGCTGCGGAACGGCCGGCAGTCTTTGGGTCCCCGCTTGAGCTCGCAAAGCAATTAAAAAACTCTAAAAGTCTCAATCGCTGGGTCACCGGTGCACACGAGCTGATGGCTCGATCTATTTTAAGAGCGGACCAAAACAGCAATGCTTGGACACTCTGCTGCCCCCCTGTTGGAGAATCACGCGTATATACAACGAACGCATCAATGAATCTTACACCGCATTTCGGGGAACTAGAGGGTCCTCTAAAAATAATAGCCGGTGATCCCCAAGACCCTCATGCCCGATCTCCAGCATTAGTAAACCAGGCCTTGCATCAACAACACGGACACTGTTGGCAAGCCATACCGGGAACCACCCACATGCTCCAATTAGAGAAACCAGAGCTTTGTGCTGAGATCACTAAAGAGTTCTTGCTAACCTTATGATGTTTTTTTGCTAGGAAATAATTTTACGTTGTCTACATCCAACCAGTTGCGATCAGGGTCAATAATTTTAATTTACCCAAGAGCACTTTGCATGAACCAATTGCGCTAGGTATCCGACTCATTTTTTTCTCCAAGAATCCATGAGGTGAGAGACGTATCTTTGTTGCCAATTCATCTTATCTCTTATTTAGTTTCGCCAAGATTATCGTCGGCAACACCAAAATGTTCAGGTACTGGATGTTTTATTGGAACGCCAACAGACTTTTCGATATCCCACGGCATAAGAGATAATGTGACCGTTCTATCTAAAAGGTGTTAGGGAGAGAGATTTTCGATGGAGGAAAAGTTGCTTTTGAACTGGATACATTGCGTCGAGCGGACAGAATTTACAGATTAAGAGAACGCGAATACACTCTTTCATATGAGTGACATCCCAACAAGACCTAATTTTCTTATCTTCATTACCGACCAACATCGGGCGGACCACCTTGGGTGCTACGGGAACGATATCGTTCAAACGCCGAACATTGATAGTATTGCAAACCACGGTACCCGTTTCGACAAATTCTTTGTTGCATGTCCCATTTGCATGCCAAATCGTGCAACTTTGATGACTGGCCGCATGCCCTCACTCCATGGGGTGAGACAGAACGGGATTTCCCTCTCTTTTCAGGAGTTAACCTTTACTGAACTCATGCTTAATGCAGGCTATAGGACGGCGTTAGTGGGCAAAAGTCATTTGCAAGGAATGTCGGCGACACCGGTAGAGATTGGTCTACCAAAGCAAGATCTGAATAAAATTCAGCCACACGACGATTTGGCTGAGGCCAAGCGACACAGATGGTCTGATGGATGTTACGAACAAGAGTTAAAAACAACATGGAGCCGAGACCCTGAATTTGAGCCGGTAACGCCATTTTACGGTTTTGAGCATTTGGCCCTCGCCGTCGGACACTCAGACAGAGTCTGGGGACATTATTCTAAATGGCTGGAAGAGAGATATCCGAATTCGGACTCGCTTCGTGGCCCATCAAATGCAATCCCATCTAATCGAAAAATAATTGCTCCGCAGGCTTGGCGAACAGCGATCCCTGAAGAGCTTTACCCAACCAGTTTTATTGCAGAGGAAACCGTCAATTACTTATCGGAGCACGCCACCTCGCATCCAGATAAGCCATTTATCCTTCAATGCTCTTTTGGTGATCCACATCACCCTTTTACCCCCCCGGGTAAATATTTTGATATGTATGACCCCGATGAGGTCCCCTTACCCGAAGCATATAACCATCCCCAGAAGAATTGGCCGCCTCAATTGGCGGCAATACTCCAAGAGCGGGAGGCGGGAAAAGGAAATAAAAATGGTCAAAGGGCTTTTGGGGTCAGTGAAGCCGAGGTTCGAGATGCAATCGCTCTCAATTATGGTTCAATCACAATGATTGATGACGCCATTGGGCGAGTTTTAGCCGCGCTTAAAAAGAACGGATTAGCACAAAATACCGTCATTATATTCACCACGGATCACGGCGACTTTATGGGTGACCATCAACTCTTGTTAAAAGCGGCACTACATTATCAGGGCTTAATAAGAGTTCCCTGCATCTTATCTGATCCGGGTGAAGCGAACGCGCCCATAAGTTCCGCTGGATATTCGGGCACTATTGACTTAGCCGGCACAATTCTAGCTCGCGCCGGCATTCAACCTTTTAACGGCTTACAAAGCAAATCCTTGTTTGACATAGCTCGTGGAAAAAATGGCCGAGAGGCAATACTAATAGAAGAAAGCCAACGTCGCGGTTACATGGGATTTGGGAACAATTTCAAAGCAAGAACCCTATTGCATGATGATTGGCGTTTAACCAAATACAGCAACACAGGATGGGGCGAAATATATAATCTCAAAAATGACCCGAATGAGTTTGTCAATTTATGGGATGAACCAGATTACGCGAAAAAAAAATCCGACCTGCTTGAGTTGATGGTCAATGAAATAATGGATCTCTCAGAAATGAGCCCAGCGGCCAACACCCACGGTCCATGACAGGCTATCGCCAGTTTTTGGCCCATATTGACCAGACAGTAAAACTAACCCATGGCCGACGTAGCAACTTAGACGCTGGAATTAATCAACCATAATTCTTTTGGAAGCTCTCACGCCCCCGCCGGCTTGTACTTTCTAAACATTAAAGCGACAATCGGGACCCTATTAAAATAACAGAGGGGCTCAGATGCGTTTGAAAGATCGAGTGGCTGTCGTAACTGGTGCTGCTAGCGGTATTGGTCAAGGGATAGCGACTTTATTCGCTGAAAGCGGGGCTAAGATCGTTGCCGCTGATAAGAACATCTTAGGCTTGAGTGAGACCGTTGATCAGATCATCAAACAAGGCCATCAGTCGGTCTCGATAGAGACGGATGTAATAAAACCGGGTGACGCGACGCGAATGATAGAGTTTGCAAAGGCTACTTATGGCCAAGTTGATATTCTTGTAAACGTAGCCGGCACAGGACAGCGGCACTCGTTTTTAGATGCAACCCCCGAAGAGTTTGATCGCGTTATGAAGGTCAACCTTTATGGGACATTTTATTGCACACAGGCCGCTGGAAGAGAAATGGTCAAAAACAAATATGGCCGAATTATAAATATAGCTTCAATCGCTGGGCTTCGAGCCGGGTCAGGTCGCACCGCTTATGGCACCTCAAAGGCGGCCGTGATCGGACTCACGAGACAAGCAGCACTCGAACTAGGGCCGCAAGGGGTTAACGTCAACGCCGTCGGACCTGGACCAGTCGATACACCGTTGACGCGAGTAACCCATAATGAGGAAACGCGTGAAGGTTATAAAAAATATATCCCCCTCAAACGCTATGGCACCATCGAAGAAATAGCAGATGCAGCGCTTTTCCTTGCTGGGGAGGCGGCATCATACATGAATGGCCACATTCTATTCTGTGACGGAGGTTATATTTCTGCCGGGATCGGCACGGATTTTGGCGGGAATATTGCCCCCAATCACTGACTCTATGGCCTTCTTGTCTAGTTAGTAAAAATATAGGAAAACTTTATGTCGGAAAAATTTATCCCTGCTTTTCAGAATTTTGTTGATGAACTTCGTCAAATTTGGGCTAAAGAAACCAAGGATGAAGTCAGAATGAAAAAAGCCCATGCGGTTATGGAGTCTACTCTATTGAATGACCCAGAGTTTATTAACCGCAGCAAGGACTGGCCCTCAACAGAGGGCCGCAAGAATCTCCTTTTTTACACCGATCCCGACTATGGATTCGTAATCAATGGGGTTGTTAGAGAGCCGGGTCGGACAGGCAGTGTTCATGATCACGCTAATGCGTGGGTACTTTATGGGCTACTAGATGGCACGGAAACCCTGGAGCGATTTGACGTGATCGACGATCGTAGAAGCGAAGGTTACGCAAAAGTCGTCTTAACAAGCGCGCCAAAGGGAGAGGCAGGAAAAGCGGATTTGGTAGGACCCTATGAGGTTCACGCAGAACAGGGAAGCGATATTCGTTCAGTGGCAGTAATACTTCGGAGCCGGGAATTGGTCGGAAAAATACTCCAGGGTAGATATGACCGTGATACCGGAAAATACTACGAAGGGTCAGGTCCGGACCAAATTCCATATCCTCTAACCGCACAATAATAAGTGCAATCCCATTTCTAACGACTGTCGTGGGCTCAATGCCTAAGCGACAGTGGTTATATCGCCCCAGGACGTCTGAGGAGCTAGAGAAAGATTATCGTTACGGAGCACGCGGCTCGTGGACGCTAGATAGTTAGGCACTCGACCTTGCAAAGGACTGTGTGCATTGATGCTGGCTCAGGGCATGTTCCTCCGCCCATTCTAAAAAGACACTTTCCCCTCGGACGAGCTGGCCGTGTAGAGGAGGTCGAGGCGACTGTTCGACATTTAGTTGGCCCTGACGGGAGTTACGACGGGTACGACCGTCCATGTAAATGGTGGCTGGTATACAAGCAGCGGTTAATTGAGACATTATCCGGGATTATAAACCATAAAGCGCCCGGGAATTATCCTCCAATATTTTTGATGCAACTTCCGGGGAAACCTGTCCGTCTTCACTCAGTTTTCGAAGCGCCTTAATTTCAGTAGAAGTATCGTTATGACCATAGTCTGTTCCTACGACGATTTGGCTCTCTCCTGCATATTTTACAACCCAATCTAGGTCGTCTGTAACTTGGCAAGCAACCCACATTCGATTATCCGCCATTATTGTAGGAGACATATCCTTACCCTTTCGACTAAGCCTGATCGAAAGGTCATTTAAAGCGTAAGGGACCCATTGAGCACTGACCTCGACATAACCCCAACGCAAGGTTGGAAACATAGCAGGTATTTCTTTCAATAAAAGTTGATGGAATGACGCAACGACTGGTAGCTTGGCCTTTGCAAAACCTGCATCATCTTTGTACATGTCCTCGAGAAGAAAACTATTGTTCCCCGCATGAAAACAAATTGCCAGATCTAACTCCTGTGCGGCCTCATAAAGCGGAAAATAGCGCTTAGAATAAAGGGGCGTATCATGTTCGATACCATGCACGTATACACCACAGGCCCCATTCTCTTTACCAAACTCAAGCTCCGCTTTCACCGTGTCAATGTTCAACAGTGAAGGCATCACCACCCACCTAAGCCGGTCGGGCGCCTGCCTCCAGATCGACGCCAACCAACGGTTGTAGGCCCTAGATAAGGCATATTCAATCTCAGGGTTTCTTGTCCATGGGCGCAGAAAAAGTGTGGGGTAAAGAACCTGGACATCTATCCCAAGATCATCCATGTGGGCGAGCCGCACGCCTACGTCCTCCAACTCCCTTGCCTCACGCGATGTGTTGGCTCCTACATTTCCCTCCTTCGGCTGCATCCTATTGTCGAGGTACCAAAATTCGCGTTGAACAACACCTACACTGCTCTCTACACCGCCCTTTTTGGTTGTCACTACCCTCGGACGGTATTTTTCAAATTCTGGATCCAGAAAATCAAAGGTTCTTTCGCACTCAACGACGTGCGCATCAGCGTCAATCGATCCCATTTAAGTACCCCGTCTAATTTTTTTTGAATATCACTCCAAGAAGAGTAAACTTAATATCAAGGCTTTCACCATAACCCCGAATTCCGTAAAGTCTAGAGATTATGGAACATGTCGATTGCATCGTCATTGGCGCTGGTGTGATAGGTTTAGCGATCGCTCGCGAACTATCAATTACTGGCAGGGAGGTTTTGATCCTTGAGGCCGAGGACTCCATTGGAACCCATACATCATCAAGGAATACAGGCTGCATTCACGCAGGTATTTCTTATCCTCTTGGAAGCTTGAAAAATCGCTTATGTCAGCGCGGCAAACAACTTCTCTACCGTTACTGTCCGGAACGGAATATCGGACATAATCGCTGTGGAAAGCTCTTAGTGGCAAATGACGATCAACAGGTAAGTCGGCTTAGAAAACAACTAGAAAAAGCAAAAAGTAATGGCCTTCTTGATTTACGGCCACTAGATGCTGGCGAAGTTCGTGAGCTTGAGCCAGAGCTTATTTTCCAAGAAGTCGTCTTATCGCCATCATCCGGTGTAGTCGACCAACACGATCTGATGAACGCACTGCTCGGAGATGCTGAAAACTCTAGTGCGCAATTGGTACTTAATAGCCCGGTTATTGGCGGGATGATCACTGATCGCGGCATCCAACTAGATGTGGGCGGCAAAGATCCAATCTCAGTTCACTGTAAAGTTTGTGTAAATGCTGCGGGCCATAACGCAACCGAGGTCTCAAAATCTATTATCGGTCTCAACGCCGAGTTAATTCCGAATGTAGTTTTTGCAAAGGGTAATTATTTTGCTCTCACCTCAAAAAAACCTTTTAAACGATTAATTTATCCCGTGCCCGATGAAAATGGGCTATCCATCCATGTTAGCCCTGATATGTCTGGATCTATCCGCTTTGGACCCGACACAGAATTCACCTCCAGGATAGACTACACGGTAGATCCAAATCGCGTAGGACCCTTCTATGAAGGCATCAGAAAATTTTGGCCCGCGCTAAAAGATGGTGATTTAGAGCCTGGTTATGCTGGCATTCGGCCGAAGCTGAGTGAAGCACGTGCAACCAGCCTGGATTTTCTTATACAGGGCCCCCAAATACATGGAATTCCCGGTCTCATATGTCTTTACGGTCTTGAGTCGCCGGGGCTGACCTCATCTATGGCAATCGGTGAATATATTTGTGAGATGTTGGTATGAATAGACTCAATGAAATTACCGCAACGGAAGTTGTGAAAAAGATCAAAACCGAACAGGTCACTGCAGAGGCTGTAATGCGAGACTGTCTTGACCGCATCGCTGAACGGGAAGCCACCATCAAAGCCTGGGCTTACTTAAACCGGGAGCAAGCGCTCAAGGCAGCTGTCGAAATAGATCGGGGAGAAAAATCGACCCCCTTAGCTGGATTGCCTGTAGGAATAAAAGATGTGCTCGATACATCGGATATGCCCACTGAGATGGGATCCCCCATCTATAATGAGTGGCAGCCAAAGGTTGATGCCGCTTGCGTAGGAGTCATGCGGGCTGCTGGTGCTATCATCATGGGAAAAACGGTCACTTGCGAATTTGCAGGATCTTACCCCGGACCAACCGCTAATCCGGCAAATCCAGAACACACTCCCGGAGGATCATCTAGTGGTTCAGCAGCAGCGGTTGCCGACAGAATGGTCCACGTCGCATTTGGCACGCAGACTGGTGGTTCTGTTCTCAGACCCGCCTCTTTTTGTGGGATATTTGGTTATAAACCGACATACAATGTCATTAATCGATCGGGTCTCCTTTTTGCTTCCGAGAACTTAGATACAATAGGTCTGATGGCCAGATCCGTTGACGACATCGATCTTGTCTCCTCAGTTCTCCTCAACCGACCGGTGGTCCCACCAGCAAAAGAAATTGCGCACCCCCGTATTGGCTTGGTCAAAACCCACCTTTGGCCTGAAGCATCGAGTGAGACGCGGTTTGCAGTGGAAGATTCAGCAAGAAAATTATCGAACGCGGGTGCGGAAATAATAGACATACGTATGCCCGAAACTTTTGAGGATCACACAAGAATCAGAAATCTCCTGAATGATTTCGAACGGAGCCGAGTCCTATCCTGGCATTCGCGGAACCATCGCGAGAAAATGTCCGACAAAATCCTTCAACAAGTCGATAACGGTTTGACTATACCCTGGGATGAGTATCACTCAGCGCTGCTGAGAGCTGAAGATGGGAGAGCCATGATGGACACAATTTTTAAACCCCTAGATTTTATTCTTACACCGGCTGCAAGCGGCGAGGCCCCCAAGACCTTAAGAGATACCGGAGATGCAAGGCTCCAAGGATATTGGACTATTTTACACGTGCCCACTATGACGGTACCCACTCACACAGGTCCAAACGAGCTCCCCGTGGGAATCCAGCTTGTTTGTCCTAGATGGCAAGACAACCGTCTTATTTCATGGTGTAAATGGGTCAGCAAAATATTGATAAATTAAATTTCGAAATTATAATTTACTGGGCAGACAAGTGAAAAACGACAATTCTATTCCTGATTTTTCTTCAAAATACGATGTCTTAGTGATCGGCGGTGGTAACGCTGCACTATGTGCTGCGATAAGCGCACGGAGAGATGGATCAAACGTGCTTGTTCTTGAACGCGCTAAAGAATTTTATCGGGGTGGCAATACTAGGCATACGCGCAATATGCGATGCGCCCACGATGAAGCCACGGATACACTCACCGGCCCTTACCCTGAGGACGAGTTATTTGATGATCTTATGCGTGTCACCGAGGGTGAGACAGATCAAGAACTCGCCAAGCACATGATCCACGAAAGTAAAGATATGCTGAATTGGATCGTTGAACAGGGTGTGAAATTTCAGCCCCCCTTGGGCGGAACTCTCGGGCTAGGTCGAACAAATTCTTTTTTCCTGGGAGGCGGTCGCGCAATGCTAAATGCGCTTTATGAGACCGCGGAGAAAATTGGGGTTCAAATATGCTATGAGGCGGAAGTTACTTCTCTGGAAATAGAAAATGGCATGTTTTTGTCAGCAGAAGCTAAAATTGGGGCTGATCCAGCAAAAAATTACAACATACAGGCCAAATCATTGGTGGCAGCCGCTGGAGGCTTTGAGTCCAATATTGATTGGTTGAAAAAATATTGGGGAGAGGCGGCAGAAAACTTTCTAATCCGCGGAACCGCAAATAACCAAGGTTCGGTGCTAAGAATGCTATTGGATAAAGGAGCTCAAGAAGTTGGAGATCCAACACAATGCCATGCTGTCGCCATTGATGCGAGAGCTCCGAAATACGATGGTGGAATCATCACCCGATTGGATTGTGTAGTTTTCGGCGTCGTCGTAAACAACCGATCAGAACGGTTCTACGATGAGGGCGAGGACATATGGCCTAAAAGATATGCTATTTGGGGGCGTCTGGTCGCTCAGCAACCCGACCAAATTGCGTTCATAATTTTCGATCATTCAGTTTTGAAAAAATTTATGCCCTCCCTTTATCCACCTATTAAAGCAGACTCAATAAATGAGTTAGCAAAAAAACTCGAAATCCCGGAGGAAAAGCTAGTAGCGACCATAAATCAGTTCAATGGTTCAGTTATCGAGGGGAATTTTGATCATACAATCTTGGACGATTGCCACACAGAAGGGATTAACCCTCCTAAGACACACTGGGCCCGAAGAATAGAGACACCGCCGTTTTACGCGTATCCTGTTCGACCCGGGATCACTTTTACATATTTAGGCGTTAGAATAGACAAAGATGCGAGGATCCAAATGTCTGACGGAAAACCATCGGCAAATATGTTCGCGGCGGGTGAAATTATGTCCGGGAATGTCCTAGGGCGAGGGTACGCAGCAGGTATAGGAATGACCATTGGAAGTGTTTTTGGGCGTATAGCTGGAAAGGAGGCATCAAAACATGTCCGCAACTAGCGATCTTATAGGACAAAGTCCCCTAACCAAACCAACCAAAGCGGGAGGCAGAGGGATTGAGCACTCTTCTGAGAACCTTAATGAAGCTGACCGCCTAATGACGATCTGTAATTCATGTCGTTACTGCCAAGGGTTATGCGCAGTATTCCCGGCGATGGAATTACGCCGCGATTTTACTGAGGGCGACCTAAATTACATGGCTAATCTGTGTCATGCCTGCGGGGCATGCTTTGCCGATTGTCAATTTTCGCCTCCGCATGATTTTGAGGTTAACGTGCCAAAAACAATGGCGTCTCTTAGAGCGGAGACCTACAGCCGGTATGCATGGCCAAGTTTCCTCTCAGGCCTATTTTACCGCAATGGCCTTGCCATCAGTATCATCACTGCACTGAGTGTCGCAGGATTTATTTTAGGTTTCATCTATTTCAATAATCCTGACCTATTGTGGGCCGTGCACACCGGTCCTGGAGCTTTTTATAAATTGATGCCTCACAATACCATGGCCCTTCTATTTGGAGTGGCTTTCGTCGCTGCAATCATAGCGATTATTATGGGAGCCATTACGTTCTGGAAAGACACCACTAATGCTAGTATCGCCGGTGCCGGGAGCGGGTTTTGGCAGGCTTTCAGTGACTCCTTTAAGTTGAGGTATTTAGATGGAGGAGGAGCCGGCTGCAGTGGAGAAACAATCCAAAAGAAAGATGGACGCAAACATGCCCATCATTTGACCTTTTACGGGTTTCTCCTATGTTTTGCATCGACATCAGTTGCAACACTTTATCACTACGGGCTAGGAAGGGAGGCTCCCTATCCATGGTGGGACTTGCCTGTAATTCTTGGAACTTTAGGGGGTATTGGATTGGTAATTGGACCGGCGGGGCTTTTTCTAGAAAAATTTAAACGGCCAAAAGAGCTGCAGGATCCAGACCGGTTTGGGATGGACACTGGGTTCATCGCAATGCTGTTTTTAACATCATTCACTGGCCTTGTATTGCTTTTCCTACGAGAAACACCCCTCATGGGTATATTGCTGGCGATACATCTTGGAGTGGTTTTCAGCCTATTCTTGACACTTCCATACAGCAAGTTTGTTCACGGTATTTATCGATTCCTGGCACTTATTCGGTCTGCGAAAGAGAGCAATGCAAATCATTGACGCCATCAAGGCCTGGCAAACATAGATACAGACTAGAACAGAGGTCATAAAAATTGGATTTAAAAAAGCACGGGCGATATGACTATAGCCCAATTATTGAACGTCCTGACTACAGTTGGCCAGAAGGAAAAAGGCTCGCGTTCTATATCGGTCTTAATATTGAACACTTTAGTTTTGGCGAAGGCCTTGGCCACACACCAACGAACCCTGGTGTTCAACCCGATGTCCGAAATTACGCCTGGAGAGACTATGGGCTTCGGGTCGGAATTTGGCGACTCTTTGATCTCTTCGATGAGTTAGGTCTACCTGCGAGCCACCTAATGAACACATCAATTTATGACTACGCCCCCCAAATTCCAGAGCGTATTCGAGAACGCAATGATGAATTTATTGGCCATGGTATTACTAACTCGGAGCAACAAGGTGATTACTCCGAGGGGGAGGAGCGTTCTTTAATAGAAATTGCTACGAATGCGTTTTTAGAACATGAGGGGGAAGGCCCTGGTGGCTGGATGGGACCTTGGATCTCGGAAAGCGTCCACACCCCCGACTTATTAAAAGAAGCCGGCTACAAGTTTATCATGGACTGGTCGAATGACGATCAACCAACCTGGATGCGCACGAAATCTGGCCCATTACTGATGTTGCCTTACCATATTGAGATCAATGACTCGCCGGCTCAACTCTCTCGCAGGCATACAGCAAGTCAGTTTACCGAGATGGTTTGTGCCCATTTTGATGAACAGATAAGACTATCTGATAGTCAACCTCTAGTGTTTAGCCTCGCCTTACATACATTTGTAGTTGGACAACCCTATCGTCTAGCTGGTCTTCGCGACATCCTAAATCACATATGCAATCATCCAGAACGGGAAAAGATATGGTTTACTCGCCCCCGCGAGATATACAGCCATGTTGCATCGCTGCCAAAGGGCACCGTTCCAGGTGATGATTAATAGCGACTAAAGATTAGACGCCAGCGCTTGCCGCATTAAGGGTGTCCATTTCCATGTCATCATCAACAGCGCCTATTAGATCTGAGACTCTTTCTATACCGCGACTATCGCACCAGGCCTCTAAATCATCAATTATTGACGTTAAAGCAGAAGGGTTCCGGAACCCAGCATAGCCTATGCCAACGGCGCTTGCTCCAGCCAGCATATATTCCACGACATCCTCGGCTTTGGTAATGCCACCGATACCAATTATCGGTATTTTTACTTCCTTCGCGCATTGATACACCATTCGCACCACGATCGGCTTCAATGCTGGGGAGACCATGCCGCCATATTTGTTTCCGAGTGCTGGCTTGAAGTTATCAGTTCTAATTTTCAGCGAAAGAAACGTGTTTGCGATACACACAGCGTCCGCGCCGGCCTCTTCGGCCGCCAACGCAATAGAGACGAGGTCACCAGCATTAGGTGAGAGTTTAGCCCAAAGGGGTTTATCAGTGGCCTCCCTCAACTTTCCTACCACGGATTTTGTGTGTTCACTGTTGAGAGAGAAATTCCCACCTGTTGTATTCCTCGTCGGACAAGAAATATTGCACTCCACTACATCCACTTCTGGTATACTCAACTCCTTTGTAAGTACGGCGAACTCCTCAGGATCTTCTGACGAACAACTGACAATAAGTGGCGGTGTGAACTTTTTATATTCGGGAACAATATTTTCCAAAAAATAATTGATTCCTTTCCCTGGGAGGCCGATGGACTGAATAATGCCCGCCTCGGTCTCTGCCATCCTGGGTGTTGGGTTGCCAAAACGGGGCTCTCGACAGATTGTCTTGGCAACTAGACCTCCTAGCCGATTAAGGTCAATGATATCAGCATATTCCCATGAAAAAGCTCCCGAAGCTGGGGTCACAGGATTTTGCAGGGTGAGGTCACCAATTTTTACTGAGAGATCTACCATCCTACTGCCTCCTCCATGTTAAACACAGGTCCTTCTCTGCAGACCCGTTTCAAAACCCGATCTCCGTCGATCTCAAAGGTTCGAACGCACACATAACAAGCTCCAAAGCCGCAAACCATAATTTGCTCCATCGCGACCTGGCCGGGTATTCCATGTTTTTTTCCCATTTGCTTCATCAGATTAAGCAATCTGTTAGACCCGCAGGTAAAGAATGCGTCGGCTTTTCCCTCGCCTATTAAGCTCTGAATAATTCTTTCCACATTGCTAACTTCAGATGAACCGTCAGTATCTAACACCTCGATGATATCGGCGTTATAACTCTGGAATAAATCCCGTGACATCACCACGTCCGGATTTCGCGCGCTCAATATGGCAGTGATCCCAACGCCTTGATCTGATGCTAACTGGGATAGGGGGGCCAATGTGGCCAAGCCGACACCTCGACCAAGGACGACTATGTTTTTCCACTCGGGTTTCAACCAAAACCCGATACCCAGGGGCCCCGAGATGTTGAATTCATCGCCAGCTTCTAGCGTTGACATTCCCTTTGTCCCGCGGCCCTCACATTTATACAGGAATTCTACTCTGCGATTTTGTTTATCAACTCGGTAAACACTCATGGGGCGGCGCATCCAAACTTCTGCTCCATCGGGCGAGGGGCAAAGAAGGTGAAAAAATTGACCTGCAGCAGCTGTCAGAGCTTTCTCGTGAACATCGAGCGAAATTAATTTATATTCGTCGTTCACCCAGTCGTTTGTAGCAACGTTGCAAATAAATTCTCCTACAGGCCGACTAGGCTCGGGATCCTGATCTTCAATTCTAATTGCAGCTGTCGAATAGCTGTCCTCTATGACGTGACCCGCCATTTTTAACCCTCTATTGTTTGAATTTTTTATGTTTCTAACAGAGGATTGTACAAAAATAAAGATTTGTATCAAAAATATTACAACAAATCGAATTATTGGGGGAAACCAAACAAGAGTGTGAGGTTTATCCGATGGCTTTCAAAATTATCCATAAATTCAACTTCGCCCGAACCATGAAACAGACGCGAGTCAAAAATTACTGCCCGATTGGCCTGATAAGGGACTTCAATCGGATCAGTATCATTTTCTGCTACCCATTCCTCTATGGGAACCTGATCCTTATTATAGTCATCCATTGACCATGAACTTGGCGGACTCTTTCGGTGAATGATTAGACCACCGCGCCCCGGCTTAAGGTTGGCGGTATCTGGTGTAATCCAGAAATTAATGGATAAGCGCGCATCATCCGCGTGCAGACCAATTCGTTTATTATTCGTTACCCCTTTGAAAGCCCAACCTTGTACCAGAGGCAAATTGGAAAAGGCAGTCGTGGTGCGAAGCTCCTTTATGATTTGTAGTAACAAAGGTGAAGCCAACCCATCTTCTAGATAGGTCGCCACAAACCCATCAATGTGAGTGAAGTCTCGCCAGATGGTGCTTTTCAGTAAGTAACTTCTTAGCCCCGAAAATGCACCTTCGGTTAGAAGATCATCGATTATGCAAACACCATTATTTAGATGGAAAGAATTGAGACTCTCTAGCGCGTTCTGCGCCAATGGTTTGGAGACAATTTCCCCTTCTTCAAGGTGAACAGGCAAATTAAAAAAAGAGGCTACTTTAGTTCGCCAAGAGGATGGCAAAGCTACGGGTTCGTTCTCATTTTCCGGCCAGACCAACTCATTTTCAAGTTCATCAAATATCGAAACCTGGTCAGAGAATTTTTCAAGCCAACGAAATTGTTCCCGATCATGGCGTAATTTTAAGCGGGATATCTTTATTTCATTTTTTGCGATCAGTGTTCTCGCCGCCTGCGTTTTCCTGAACGCGGTCAGGGCTAAATCGTGATTTTCAAGGGCCAAAGCGGAAAGGGCCTGACCTTTTAAAGCCGCATAGAGGTTGTAATTTTCTGCCAGTACCGCGTTAAAACCTTGCAATGCCTCTTCATAAAAACCCCAATGCAAAAAAGCTTCGCTCCGCTCACATTTTGCCTCTACCGAACATGGATCACAATTAATTGCTTTATCGTAAGCAGCCAAGGCTTGCTCTTTATCGCCGAGTGCCCGAAGCACCCCCGCTCTGTTAATATGTGCGAGAGCATGATCTGGTGCCTTAGAGACCACCTTATCAAAAAGAGCCAACGCTTCTGAAAATTCTCCGATTTGGGCCAACAATGCTCCAAGATTCAGCTGCACGCCCAAATGATGGGGACTCTCCTCAAGGGCTTTCCGCCACCAGTTTATAGATTCTTTCGTATCGCCATTCCTATGAGAATCCATCGCAAGCCTTGAGAGCTTTTCAAAAACATTCTCTTGATAATCGTCCATAAGCAGCTTTCAGTCTGTTCCATGGATTTCAACGAGAGACCTGAGGTATTGGGCCCCTGCCGGTCCTTTCTTTGCGTTATTCCACATTTCCTCAGCCATCTTAAGATGCAGCGTTAAGGCTTCCTCAGCGGAAGTAATCATCGCAATGCCCACCGAAATATTAGGTTGTTCACCCAAACGAAATGGGCTCAAAGCCAATAAGCGACGGTCAACCTGCCGAAAGATTTGGAAACTATTATGCGGCAGTGTGCCGGGAACAATCCCAACTTGAATCCCGATGGGCTGACTTTCCATCAAATCCGCTAAATGCATGGCCTCTGCTCGAGCCACCAATCGTCTCTCGGACTGCAGGCTTGCCGGTAAACTTATATTGCCAACGAGGCCATTCCTAAGAAATCTCTCAATCTCTGCGCCGGAAACTAAATTTAAAATCCCGGGCTGGCGACGCTGGTAAGCCTTTTTTCTTGCACTAAGAATGCCTAATAGATCGGAAAGCCTCGAGTCGGTCTCTTCAGAGAGACTCTCTTGCAATACCTCGGGCAAAATATTATCAAATTTTCCAGAGGCCAAAAGATACGAAACAGACCCCGCGAGTACAGTTATATGCTCGCTTTGCTCCTCTATTTGACGTAATCGCTCGAAAAAGCTCACAGCGGAACCAATGTACTCGACTCCCACGCCCATGAGAGTGGGCATAGAAACATCCAATAATTGCGACAAACGCTCGAGTGTTTCTATTTTTACGAGATCACCTTTTTCAAACCGATAAAGTGCACTCCTTGAGATTCCGAGTCGGGCAGCAACCTCCTCGGCGCCCAAGCCAGATCCGAGCCGAAAAGCTTTGAGGCGATCCCCAATGTCATCGAAACGGGTGGTCACCAGGCGAACCAGCAAAGATTATGCGGCACCCTGCATCCGCCCCTGTTTAATCATGCCAATAATTTCGGATGGGCTCACAGGGGCTTTACTAAAACGCGCACCAAACGGCTGCAAAGCATTTTCAACGGCAGAGATAACCGCTGCTGGTGTGGGGACAACCCCGCATTCTCCCACACCTTTCACGCCTAATGGGTTCAAAGGTGATGGAGACTCATGATGGATAACTTGAACATGAGGCATCTCGGTAGCCGTTACCAAAAGATATTCGCCAAAATTTGTGGTAACGGGATTTGCATCATCATCGTAACCCATCCATTCAAAAAGGGAGTTTCCGATCCCGTGAGCCGCGCTCCCGAAAATTTGGCCATCGGCCATCATTGGATTGATTATAACACCGCTGTCGTGAGCGAGAATGAACTTCAAAATTTTCACCCCTCCTGTATCAGGATCAACTTCTACCTCAATTACATTGGTCCCATTTGCAAAGGCGAGATTATCGAGAACCACATTTTCAGTAGCCTCCAACCCTGGCTCAGTACCCTCGGGCAGCGCATAACCTGGGGTACCGGCAACCGCATTGGCGACATCGCCGAGTGAAATTCGCATATCCGTACCCCTCACTACCACGTCGCCGTCGATAATCTCTAGGTCCTCCTGAGAAGCTTCTAATAACTGTGAGGCGACTTTCAACGCTTTTTCGCGAACTTTTACCGCTGCAACGTGTGCGGAGGTCCCCGCCACCACAGCGAGCCGGCTATTTGAGGTGCCAATTCCAAGCGCAGTCGCATGTGTATCACCACCAACCAGGGTGACGTTATTCATATCTGCCCCAAGCTGCTCACCGACAATTTGGGCCAACATTGTATGTGTACCCTGTCCAATATTTACCCCACCGGTGTAAACATGCACTTTGCCTGAGGGGCCAATTCGCACCGTTACCTGCTCGAAGGGACCTCGGCCAGTGCCTTTTACAAAGTTAGACAGACCGATGCCGAGGTAACGCCCATTTGCTAGAGCGGCCTTTTGACGGGCAGGAAAACCTGCCCAGTCTGCAGCTTCCTCAGCGATCGCCTGGCATTTAGGATAATTTCCAGAGTCTAGCAAAACCGGCATCCCCCCTCGGGTCTTGAGCTGCTTCTCATAGGGCATTTGGTCGCCGGGAATAAGGTTGCGTCGTCGAATTTCTGCTCTGTCTATGTTTAATTCCCTCGCCGCACGGTCCAGTAATCGCTCCATCACAAAAACTCCCTGCGGATGACCCGCACCACGCACAGGCGTCACTGGCACCTTGTTTGTCAGTGCAACACGCACTGCCATTTTGAAATTTTTAATTTCGTATGCGAGCGGGATCGTCTCTGCTGCATTATAAGGCAGGTTAACCCCCCTCGCGGTGTAAGCACCGTGATCGTGGATCACTCCACCACGAACTCCTTGAATTAAGCCCTCTTCATCAACTGCAATTTCGACATCCCAATACTGATCACGCTCCTGCGTGGTATTGGTAAAATGCTCGCGACGGTCCTCTATCCATTTAATTGGAAGTTTTAGAAGTTTTGAGGCCAATAAAAGGCTAACATCTTCCTGGTAGACGACCAGTTTTGGGCCGAAACCGCCACCCACATGAGGAGTTACAATTCTCACTTTGTTCTCATCTAAACCCGTGATTTCAACAAAGGTCCGCATCAACGAGTGTGGCATTTGATGAGAGGTCCAAAGAGTTAGCTCATCTGTAATATCCTCGTAGCGAGCCACGCAACCCCGACACTCTATGGAGTGACTGCCACCTCGATGAACCAAAAGGGACTCCTTGAAAACGTGCGGTGAATTTGAAAACGCCGCGTCTACATCCCCGTATTCTTGCAGGAACTCCGCCATGAGGTTATGCGGAGCACCCGCTCGAGCAGTCGGACTACCATCTTCGAGGGCCTTCTTGCAGTCACTAATCGCTGGCAAGGCTTCGTAATCGACATCAACTATTGCGGCGGCGTCCTCCGCAATATGGCGAGACCTCGCAACCACTACAGCAACCGGTTCACCAACATAAGAAACCTCCTCAAACGCGAGCACCGGACGATCACTGTGCTGTCGGTAACTGGGGCTGGGAAGCCCAACAACAAGCAGCTCGCTTAGAAGTTGGGGACGCAAATCAGCGAGGGTTACAACGGCAATTACCCCCTCAATCTCCTCTGCTGCAGAGCTATTTATTCCTTTCACTAATGCGTGTGCGAAAGGGCTTCGGACAAAGCAGGCGTGAGCCATTTCTGGCAAACAAATATCATCTGCGAAATGAGCTTCGCCTCGTAATAGGACTGGATCTTCTAGCCGTTTAATATCTTTCCCAAAAAGTTTACCGTCAGGCATTTTGAAATTCCTTGAAAATCATGGTTTTGGCTTTAACTTAGGTGCCCTTATCAAAAATTTAAAGAGTTGTAAAAACTGAAGAATAGGTTTTGGGTCTGCATGGCTTTTCTGATGGCCTGAAACAGGCTATCTATACACTATGAGCACAGATACGAACGAACTCCTCGGACACCTAGGCGACTCGGTGCCTCGACTCGAAGATCCGCCTCTGATCACTGGCAAAGGTCGTTACGCGGATGATATCAATTTCCCTGGTCAAATACACATGCGGATAGTGAGGAGCCCACTTGCCCACGGGAAAATCAAATCAATAGATAAGGCGGCTGCCTCGTCATTGAGCGGGGTTATCGCAGTCTGGACAACTGACGACATCGCAGACGTTCCACCGATTGATTTTCGTGAGGGGAGCAATCCTGCACTCGCGCTTTTCAGGCAATATCCGCTTGCAAGAGATCGAGTAAGGTATGTTGGTGACCCGGTCGCCGCGGTATTTGCCGAGGACCCATATATTGCAGAGGATGCAGCAGAGCTTGTCACGCTTGATATTGAACCATTGGAGGTTCTTATTAACGCAGATGACCCACCCCAAGCCTTCAAAGAGGGCTACACAACCGAAGCCGCGCTTGTGGAACAAGGTTACGGTGATATAGAAAAATCATTCTCTGAGGCATTCAAGATTGTGGAAGTTGACGTCCAAGTCGGTCGCCACTCGGGAGTCCCCCTGGAAACGCGGGGGGCCATCGGGCGCTACGATGCAGCACGGGACGTATTAGAGTTGTATGGGGCTGCGAAAGTTCCACATCGAAATAGAGATACTATATGTCGCATGCTGAATAGGCCATCTTCGGGAGTTCATTTATTCGAAGGGCACACCGGTGGTGGATTTGGGATACGGGGTGAGCTTTACCCCGAGGATGTATTAGTTTGTGTCGCGGCCATGCGCCTTGATCGCCCTGTCAAATGGATAGAGGACCGACAAGAAAATTTGATGGCCGCAAACCACTCCAGACAGCAACGTCATATCTGCAAAGCAGCGGTCGCAGAAGATGGAGAAGTAATAGCGATCGATGACGAGTTATTTCTCGATCAGGGTGGCTATATCAGGACGCATGGAACCAGGGTAGCTAATATGACGACTGGTACTTTGCCCGGGCCCTACAGAATACCCAACTACCGCTCAATTTGCCATTTCAGATTAACGAATAAGACACCCGCGGCGACATACAGATCGCCAGGTCGCTTCGAGTCGACATTTGTCCGCGAGCGGCTGATGGATAAAATTGCGCACGAGATGGATATAGATCCAGTTTCTGTTCGGCGTCGTAACTTGATTTCCCTTGAGGAAATGCCCTACGGGCGAGATCTTGATGTCCTTGGAGACTCTGTTGAACACGATCCTGGTGACTACGCAGGCCTTTTAGATCAGGGCTTAGACGCTGTAAGATGGGACGATTTGAAAGCCGAGTTGGCTAATCGCCGGTCCAAAGGGGAAATGGTGGGGGTTGGTCTCTCTATGTTTTTCGAAAAAAGTGGGCTTGGGCCATCCGATGGGGCAAAAATCTTCGTCGACACAACGGGGCACATCGAAGTTGTCACAGGAGGTGCGTCTCTTGGGCAAGGATTTGAGACAGCAATGGCCCAAATTTGTGCAGATGCGCTTGGAGCTGATTATCGAAACATAAATGTTGTTCATGGCCGCACAGACCGTATTGACTATGGTGTCGGTGCTCACGCATCGCGTGCAAGTGTTCTTACAGGTAGTGCGGTAAATGCGACAGCTTTAGCGGTAAGAAAGAAAGCGCTGGAGACAGCTGCGGAGCTTCTTCAAATGCGCGCGGAAGATCTAACAATATCTCGCGGCGTTGTTCATCAGAAAAGCAATTCGGAAGGTCCGTCTCTCAGCTTAGGAGAAATAGCAGAAGCCTTACTGCCGACTGCAAAAGAACGCGGGAAGAAGGTGCCTTACCTTGCAGCCGAAGAATGGTTTAATATTGATCATCAAACCTACCCTTATGGGCACCATATTTGCGTCGTGAAGGTTGACCCCGAGACAGGTGGTGTCGAAATTGAAAAATATTTCATCGCGTATGACATAGGCAGATCCATTAACCCAATGCTTGTGGATGGACAACTTGTCGGAGGGTTAGCTCAGGGACTTGGGGGATCTCTTTTTGAGGAGTTTTGTTATGATGCTGAGGGACAACCTCTTTCCGTTACCTTCGCTGACTATCTTATCCCAACTATGCATGAGGTGCCCAAGCCAGAAATCCTTCTTACTGAGGATTTCCCCTCTATTCGTACTCCAATAGGGATAAAAGGTGCTGGCGAGGCCGGCATTACCGGCGCAGCGGCAGCAATTGCAAGCGCTATAGATGACGCGATTGGTATACCGGGCGCGGTAAAACAAATCCCTGTATCACCGCAAAGGCTCAAAGAAATCATCAAGAGCCAAAATTAAGAACTTTTGGAGAAGCTTACACATGGCCAATAAGGATTTACGCGATTGGATTTCTGATCTAGAGGCGAATGGACAAGTTCAACATTTTACAGGTGTTGAACGAGAGGAAGAAATTGGTGCCCTTGTGGATATCTACATGCGCCAAATGACCAATCCCGCTGTCATGTTCGATGAAATCCCCGGCTATCCCAAAGGCTATAGAGTACTCGCGAATATTCTGACAGCTGTCCCCCGAGTAAACCTCGCCCTTGGCGAAGACGTTAATAAAACCGAAGTCGAGCTTGTAGACTACTGGCGTAACTACATGAAAAACCAGACTTCAATTCCGCCGGTTGAAGTTAATGGCGGTCCACTGCTCGACAATGTCTATGAAGGAAAAGACGTCGATATCACCAAAATACCGACCCCAAAATGGCATGAACTGGACGGCGGTTATTTTATTGGTACTGCATGTATGGTGATCATGCGAGACCCCGATACGGGCTGGATTAATTACGGTGCCTACAGAGTTCAAGCTCACGAGAGCAATGTAGCATCACTGATGACCTCAAAGGGCAAACATGGCGATATTCTCAGAAGTAAGTACCATGATCGCGGAGAACCGTGTCCGATTGCTGTGGTAGCGGGTATGCATCCCTCTCTGTTTATGGTTGCAGGCTTAGAGGTACCCTACGGCAAAAATGAATACGACATGGCTGGAGGTTTACTCGGCGAGGGGGTTGAAGTGATCAACATGCCGAAAACTGGGCTTCCCGTGCCCGCCAATGCTGAAATTGCATTCGAAGGCTTTATCCACCCCGATGACCGAGTCACCGAAGGGCCTTTGGGTGAATGGACCGGATATTATGCTGGCGGCACTACGAAACAACCAGCAATCCGAATAGAGACTTTTATGCATCGTAACGACCCAATTCTGATGGGCGCCATTCCTGCTGTGCCGCCGAATGATGATACATTTTATCGTGGCACCTATCGATGCGGAGCCGTTTGGAACCAATTGGAGGCCGCCGGAATTCCCGAGGTGAGAGGAGTATGGGCGCACGAGGCGGGCGGAAGTCGGATGTGGTTGACGGTATCAATAAAGCAAATGTATGGGGGCCATGCAAAACAAGCGGGCTTGGTGGCATCTCAATGCCACGCTGGGGCATATGCAAATCGATGGGTCATAGTTGTTGATGATGACATCGACCCGGCAAATATGAATGATGTTCTATGGTCGATGTGTACCCGCTGTGATCCTCGCGAAGGGGTAGACATATTGAACGGCTGCTGGAGCACACACTTAGACCCTATGAGTTATAGTCACGAAGACCCACGCAATTCTCGTGTTGTAGTCGACGCATGTAAGCCGTTTAAACGCAGGGATACTTTTCCAATTGTAGCACGCAATAGCGATGCCCTAGAAAAGCGTATTCGGGAGAAATTTGGTGATGTTTTACCCAATTAAGTTTGGGAGCAGTAATTCTTCTCGTTATACATTGACTTACCGGGGATCAAAATGTTTTTGAGAGATCGATGGTATGTCGCAGCCTTGTCAAAAGAACTCACCCAAGAACCACTCGGTCGCACGATCTGCGGAGAACCGATCGTTTTTTACAGAAAAACCGATAGCGCGCCGATCGCCCTTGAGGACAGGTGCTGTCATAGGTAGACCAAATTATCCCTTGGCACGATCGAAGGCGACGATCTTCGTTGCCGTTATCACGGACTCAAATTCGACGCGCAAGGACGGTTGATAGAAATACCCAGTCAGAAACATCCCCTCAGACGCCGGCGTTAGGTGCTATCCAACACTCGAAGATCAAAATTACATTCGCATTTTTGTTGGCGATCCCGACAAAGCACTGAATACTCCCCATTACATCCACCATGAACTTTCGCTTGAGGGATGGACCAATATGCAAGCTCAATTTTATGCAGAGTGCTCCTGGCAGCTTTTGGTCAATAATCTTATGGATTTTACCTACGTACCCTGGTCCCACAAAAACACCATCGGGGCCGCGGGACTTGAGGCGACAGACGAGCAGACTAAAGAACGTGACAATCCCGATCACGTTAGGCTTTTCAGAATATTGCAAGACATTTGATCCTGCGCCGGCCCATATTAAAGCACTCGGTCATGAGGGCAAAGTTGATAGATGGCAGATTGTTGATTTCACGCCACCTAGTTTCATGGCCCTTACGGTTGGGGTCGCCAAAGCCGGCGCTGGGATGACGAATGCAGCGAGAGATAATTTAATGCTTGACCGTCGCACACTGCACATTGCGACTCCGGAAACTGACTCCAAAACTCATTATTTCTGGACAACTGTGCACGAAAAGGGAGCGCTTACGGAAGATCAAGAAAAATTAATTTGTGAACAATCCGTTGAAACTTTTCACGAAGACCTGGTTATCTTGGAGGCTCAAAAAGAACGTTATACCAACACAATTCCCCGGGTAGATCTCGCGGCAGACAGCGCGCTTTTTCAGGTCCGGCGAGTTCTTAATCGCTTGATAGAAAACCAACTAGGTCATTAGCCAGTTCCCTGAGAGTACGCCTCAGCGCCCAGCCATTCAGGCGGGATCTCCCTATTGTTTGGAAGATCCTTCATCCGCTCGTATATCACTGCACCAGCGGCAGCAAATTGCATCCCTAGCCCACTATTATTCTTGTAATAGATGATCTCATCTGGCTTGTGACGAGTCTGGACCTTGCCCGAGAAGACACTACCAATTTCTTGCACTTTATCTTTCGAGACATCGCCAGACTTCACTAAGTCTAGTAGCTCGACCTGTTTATTAAATTCAACGCTGTACCAATCGTTGATTAAAATCGTTTTTGCTTTTTTTAACACTGTATCGTCAACTTCATATCGTTTTAAATTGAGATCCGAATTTGCAATAGAAATTACGAGTTGGCCACCAACCAGCCAATCACCATCAAAAACAGGTTTTGAACTCGCTGTCGCGGCACAGATTATATCGCAACCGTCTACTGCAGACCTTGGGGCATCGCATGACACAATATTTACGCCAGGCAAATCCACATGGCTCGCGAGAGCTTCTCTGTGTTTGCGCGTCGGAGAGTATACGTAAACAGTCTTGATTGAAGGCCGTGCACTGCAAATCGCAGTCACGTGGGCTCTAGCTTGCCGCCCAGTCCCAAACAGACCGAGCGTTTTGGCATCTTTTTTGGCGACGGCAGTTACAACCGCGCCACTGGTAGCTGCAACCCGCATACCCGATAAATAAGACTCATGCATGAACCCCTTTGGTTCTGCAGTGGCCAGGTCATACAATATCACAACAGTCCAGTTAATTGGATCAGGATAAGAACGTGCTCGCCCAGATTTAGCCTGCGGATCAAACCCGATGACATGTGATCCAGCTCGGACGCACGCCATTCCGTAACTCGGAACCGCGCCAACATGGACATTACACCAATAACGTCTCTCGGGATCTGGCGTCTCGGAAATATAACGAACTCGAGGCGGAGAATTTGCCTTACCTGCCGCAAAATCTGAGAAAGCCACCCGCATGGCTTCTATGCAATCTTCCATGGACAAATATTTTTTAACGTCAGAATCTGAGATCATTATGGCCATATCACTGCCTCCCTAAACGAATTTGGACTTTATCCTGTCCTCATACACTTGACTAATCACTGATCCGGGATTTTCCTTTCCACTTTATTTAAACTTACTACAAGGGATGATTATGGCCGCGATCTCAAGAGTTTCGGAAACTCTGTCAGCAAAAAATACCGGATTAGTCTTATTTGATACGCTCAACGGTTATCTTCACTCGGGCAACCCAGATAAAGAAAAATTTCTCAACGAACGCAATATTCTGTTGAATATGGAACGGCTCCTCTCTGGCGCGAGGGCTGCGGGTTTGATCAGCTTCTATCCTATCGGCCAGCATGCCCCCGGGGGGGTTGATACGGTAGCCCGTCTAACGGATACAGACATGGAGCTCAGACCTATAAATAGTGGGGAGCGGACTATCAAGCCAGGTTTTTACAAAGGATCTGAAGCGGCTGAGATCGCTCCGGAACTTGCCCCTTTAAATAGCGATGTCGTCATTCCAAAGCATCGATGGAATAGTTTTTTTCAAACTGATTTGGAGTTCTCTCTTAAGGTGCGGGGCCTGGATACGATTATCTTAGCGGGAGGGTCAACAGATGTAGGGATTGCCTCCACCGCTTTTGCGGCACGCGACCTAGATCTGGGTCTAGTGATCATTAGTGATTGTTGTTATTCCATGCGTGGCAATAACAATGAGTTTTTCTTAGAGCGTGTATTTCCCCGCATGGGTCGGGTAATGACAACCGATCAGGCTATAACGCTGATGCAATCGGAGTAGAGATATGTCCGCGATTCATACCGAAAGCATCAAAGGCACAAATGGATTGCCAATCTTTTTAGCACGTCCCGCCAAGCTTAAGGATACCGTGCCAGGAATTGTCTTAATGCATGAACGTTATGGTTTTGTTCAACACACACAAGATCTTGCCGAACGTTTTGCGCAAGAGGGCTTTATCTGCGCAGCTCCGGACTGCTTCTTTCGAGCCACAGACCAGACGTCATTGCACGCAGGAACCTCAAGATACGACATAACCGATGGTGAGGCCGTAGAACACCTCTCACAAACAGTAGATTTTTTAGAGGCGTTCGACGAAGTAAATAAAGACTGCATAGCTGTTAAAGGTGTCTGTCAGACTGGCCGCCACCCTCTAGTGCTCGCAGCCCATCGCAAAATTGCCGCGGCCCTTGTTTGGTATGGCGCCGCCCAAGACTCACAATGGAAACAAAATGATCTCTTCCCGGAACCACTGGATGAACTCATAGCCCGAATTGATTGCCCCGTCCTTGGAATGTTTGGAGAAGGAGACCACATGATTAGCCTAGACCACATTGGGCTTCTGAGAAATTCCCTCGAAAAACACCGAAAGTCCTATGAGATACATGTCTACAATGAAGCACCACATGGATGGCTAAACGACACGATGCCAGGCAGATATCGGAAAGCAGCTGCAGAGGCGGCACTCGCTGACCAACGGAAATTTTTAGAATGGGCTTTTACACCAGGTCGTAATCGAAATTTAGTCACCTGGCGCTTCTCCTGCGAAAGCGGGTCCGACTACGACTTTAGCTCCAACAAAAGGCAGGAGTAAATTCAATGGGAGACGAAAGCCGTATCCCCCGTTATAGAACCCCAAAGGGCGAATTGATTGAGCGCTTCTTTGATCAGAAAATAATGGTTTTTAGGGCGGTTCATAACAGCGGATCAGGCCCTGGGCTGCTTTTAGTGAGCGGCAGTAATTCCCTCAGCCAACAAATGTGCTCTAGAGCAATCCTCTTCGCCGAAGAGGGTTACTCGGTGCTAGCAATAGCAGGGAACGCCTCTGAAGGGGACTTAATAAAGGCAACAGCATATTTGAAAAAACTGCCTGAAACAGAACTGGGATTAGTGGCTGTCGGATATGGAAAGGGAGCTTCACTCATCTGTAGGTCATCAGAAAATGGTGCTTTCAAAGGTATCATTTGTTTTGACTCGGAAGAACTTATCAAATCTCCTGAACTCTTAGATCAAGTCTCGTGCCCAATAGTTTGTCACTTTGGCGGCTCTAACCGAGACCGCCACCTTGAGGATCCAAAAACACTTCAATCAAAATTTAAAAGAAAAGATGGATCTCGCATTTATATATGGGAAGAGGGCGCTCCGGGCTTCGCCGACCCAGAGAACGCCAATTTCAATCCGCGAGCTGATGATCTAGCGCATACAAGAACTTTAGAGCTGATAAGGAGAGTTGTCGGTCCCTATTACGATTTTGTATCCTTATTTTCCGAGCATGTTCATCACGAATTCACGACTAAAGACGTCGATGCGACAATGGCGACTATGATAGAGGAACCGTACGTTAACCACGTACCCACTCTGGCTGGAGGAGTCGGGCATGATATGCTTAAGCGGTTTTACAAATATCACTTCGTCGATCAGAATGCAGGTGGTCGCGATCGCACTCGCATATCTTACACGATGGGACCCAATCGGGTCGTACTTGAAACCTACACAAAGTTTCGGCACGACTCAGTGATAGACAGATACTTTCCGGGCATAGAGCCGACCGGAAAAGAAGTCGAAATCGCCACAGTAATTATTGTAAAATTCCGCGGCGACCGAGTATGCCATGAGCACCTCTATTGGGATCAAGGTTCCGCGCTAAAACAAATTGGGGTCCTCGATGCTGGAAATCTGCCTCTGGCCGGACCAGAGGCTGCTCGTAAGGTCCTAGATGAAACGTTGCCCTCCAATATTTTTATGGGAGAAGCTTGGGAGACAAGTGAAGGAAAGCCTCTTTGAGTTCTAAAAGAACAACCCTATTCGCGTTTTTCATATGTTTTTTATTCATCCAAAACCCGGCTCATTGTCTTGAACCTCTGGTAAAAAGCCTGAATATAAAAAATCCAACGCATCTTCTTTTTATGGGGAATAGCTATCTATACTATAACGATAGCATTCATAACCACGTCCGCCGGATGGTTGTTGCAGCTCGTATCCATTCTAAGAAAGACCTAAAATTCAAATCTATCACCATAAGCGGTGGAGCTCTTAGGGATCACCATTTAGACGCCTATTTAAAGCCAGGCAAACTGCGCATTGATCGGCCATTCCAGTTTGTAATTTTACAGGAAGGGAGTGCCCTTGGTTGGTCAAAAAAGCGTCATCTTCTGTTCAATAAAACAGTAAAATATTTCTCCCAAAAAATAATTGAAGCCGGCGCCATTCCAATCCTCTACATGACGCCCGCTTACGCGAAATTCCACGGACGTTTTGACGCTGCCATGACAGCGGTGCTCGCGAGAAGATATGTTGAGACCGGTAATGCTATTAAAGCACTTGTGATCCCAGTAGGTCTGGCTTTTGACGAAGCTTATGCGCGTAAACCTGATGTTAAACTACATAAAGATTTCGATGGATCACATCCCTCATTGTTGGGAACCTATTTGGCAGCGTGCGTGGTTTTTACCAGCCTTTATGAGACTTCCCCCGTTGGCAATAATTATGATTATTTCGGTAGAGTGAAGGAAACCGATGCTAAATTTCTGCAAAAAGTCGCTTTCGATACCGTCAAGCGTTTTTATGGGAGATAATATTCCTATCTTTGGATCAATTCAGCCCTTTCTCACGCCATAGTACATAGTAGGAACTGGTAAAAATCATAAATGCGCCTACCCAAGTCCAAACGCTTGGTATTTCATTAAATAGCCACCAAGCCAGAAATACGCCAACAGGTAGCCGAAGAAAGTTAAAAGGCTGGACTACACGTGCATCGGCGGCAGCGACTGAGCGTGTGTGAAATAACCCTGCAAAGAGATAACAAACCGCTAGGCCCAACATCCAGGGGATATCATCCAAACTAAAACCCTCCCAACTATCCCCGATGAGCAGCACTCCTGCCCCGGCTACGATCAGCGACAAAAAATTACCGTAGATAGTGATCTGCACAGGATCGTCTGTCCGACTCAACGATTTAATGCAAATATTTGTTGCTGCATAAGCAAATGCCGTGTAGAGCACGGCTCCCACCGCAGCATTAAATGGTACACTGCCTGGCCTTAAGATAACGAGTGTTCCAGCAAAAGCCATCATGCAGGCTAACCATGTATAGAGCCGAGCAGTTTCTCTCAAGAAAAAGACAGCCATTACGACGGTAAGCAGGGGTACGATAAATAGAAGTGAATAAACTTCACCAATTTGTATCACTGATAGCGCATAAAAGACACAAACCATCCCTGAGTAGCTGAGCCCTGTTCTGATGCAATACATTGGCAGGCGCGTAGAGATTAATCGCCCTGCTCTGGCATTCCTTATTATCCATGGCAATAGCATCGCCGTTCCAAGCACCGATCTGATAAATACCAGCTGGAACGCCGTGTATTCAGTCGATAAGTGACGAATTGAAATTGCTGCCACTGCGACTAAAGAAGATGCTGCGGTCATCCAAAAGATCCCTCGCAAATTGTCATTTTCTAAAAAACGCCTGGGAGAATCCATTCGAACATCATTTTTTGGTACATTTATGCGACTGAGACAAATTTGTTTGTCAAAAAAAAAGGGGGAGCTCAGCTCCCCCTTAAAAAAGAGATTTGATGCCGCTTAACCGGCATCTCGTTCTTCTATTAACTTCAAGAGTTTTGGTGGTGACATCGGCAAAGACGTCGGCCTGATGCCGATCGCATCGGTGATCGCGTTGCCAACAGCAGCCATCGTTGGGACCACCGGCACCTCGCCAACACCCCTCAGCCCGAACGGGTGTTTGGGGTTTGGGATTTCGACAATCTTACAATCAACCATGGGCGCGTCTGATGCCACTGGCATTCTATAATCAAGAAAACCAGGATTATCGAGTTTACCCTCATCTGTGTAAATATATTCTTCATTGAGAGCCCAACCCATGCCCTGAATTGCTGCACCCTGAAGTTGTCCTTCCACCTGGACCGGGTGAATTGCTTTTCCAGCATCCTGAACAACAGTCCACCGAAGAACATCAACACGCCCAGTGCCTTCATCAACTTTTAAGTCGACGATGTTCACGCCAAACCCGGGACCAGCCCCAGTCACATTCATTGATGATGAGGAAACAATAGCCCCATTGGTCATTGTAGTTTTAGATGTTATTTCACCAACGGACATAGGCTCAAAGTCTCCAACATTCGAGCTGGCGGGTTTAACCTGCCCATCTTCGTAAACCACCTCTTCTTCCGCAACACCCCAAATATTGGCGGCGCGTCTGCACAGTTCAGTGATACACTTACGGGCATTGTCAACGACAACCATACCTACAGAAAATGTTGTCCTACTGCCGGCTGTAACTCTGTTAAACCCCAAAGAATTTGTGTCAGCCATACGTACCCGCACTTTATCAACACTAATTCCAAGTTCTTCTGCGGCCATCATGGCTATCGATATACGTGACCCAGCCACATCCGCGGTCCCGGTCGCGATGGTGACAGTTCCGTCAGGCGCCAGAGTCATAGTTGAGGAAGTTTCACCCCCTCGATTAAACCAAAATCCACATGAGATTCCTCGGCCTTCACCGTCCTTTACCGGTGTCTTGTAATGATCAGTCTCCTTGGCTGCCTCTAAAGTTTCTATAAAACCAACAGGTCCCCAAGTATCACCATAGATCGTTGTGTGCCCTTCCTTCGCGGCGTTTTTTAGCCGGAAATCAATGGGATCCATACCAACCTTTTTGGCCATTTCATCAATGATACCTTCCACACCAAAGACAATCTGTGGAACACAAGGAGCACGAAAAGAGTTAACTTTCGGTCTATTCGAAACAACCTCATAAGCCTCTATGTAGACATTCTCCAACTCATAGCGAGTGAACATTGCGTTTGGCGCATTAAAATACATGGAGCCGGTATAGGGGCCCGTTTGGAAATATAAATCCGCTTCTGCCGCCGTAATCTTACCATCTTTGGTGCATCCCATTTTAATGCGCGATTTTGTCCCGGAGACGGGCCCTGTACCTCTGAAGACCTCAGCCCGCGTCAGAGTCATCTTAACCGGAGCGCTCGCTTTCTTTGACAGAATAATAGCTAAAGGTTCCGCATAGAAACCGGTTTTACCACCGAAACCTCCACCAAGTTCAGACTGCTGCACGTTGATTTTAGCCGCGTCAATTTTCAGCACTGCTGACAGACGATCCCGGTAGACAAATGGTGCTTGGGTGCAGGTCCAGACTTCGACCAGGCCATCCTCGGAATAATCGGCGATACAACCCTGAGGCTCGATGTAGCCCTGGTGCATGGGTTTTGAGTCAAATTCGTGTTCAACTACGCAATCGGCCGCTTCAAAACCAACAGCAACGTCACCCAGCTTACTGACCATTTTCTCGCAAACATTAGTCGGTACATCGAGCGCATTTTCATCACCCTTCGTGCGCATATAGTCATGCAAGATAGGAGCGCCCTCTGCCATTGCGTCCTCTACGTCGATGACATGCGGAAGCACCTCATATTCAACCTCTACAAGTTTGCAAGCACGCTTTGCCACCTGTTCTGAGGTTGCTGCAACCGCTGCGACGGGATGACCATCGAAAAGAGCCTTCTCGCGAGCGATGGTATTACGGCTCATATCTCCCCAGCCTGTCCCCTGGGGAATCTCCGGGAAATCTGCTGAAGTTATAACTGCCTTTACGCCTGGCA
Source organism: uncultured Rhodospirillaceae bacterium (assembly GCA_913052165.1). Lineage (GTDB taxonomy): Bacteria > Pseudomonadota > Alphaproteobacteria > MPNO01 > UBA2964. The sequence continues at coordinate 21,104 of CAJXEC010000005.1, read as the reverse complement.
ATGCCTCTGCCTTAGACGTGTCAATTGATTTAATAATCGCATGGGCGTGCGGTGACCGCAGAATCTTGCCATACAGCATTCCAGGTAGGTAAGCATCAGCTCCAAACTTGGCCCGACCTAATACCTTATCTAAACCATCATGTTTAACCGGATTGGTTCCAACAACTTTAAGATCTGCATCTGGGTTAAACCCACTTTCTTCGAGAATCGTTGCCATGAAATTATCCCTTTCTCATATCCTCAGCCGCTGCCTGCACGGAGCGAATGACTTTATCGTAACCCGTGCACCGGCACAGATTACCGGCCAACCAATACCTTATCTCAGATTCGGTGGGGTTATCATTTTCCTCGAGGAGCGCTTTGGCTGCCACTAAAATCCCGGGCGTGCAGATCCCACATTGCAGTCCGTTGATCTCCAAAAATCGTTTTTGCAGTGGATGGAGATCATCTGCGGTCCCCATACCTTCGATGGTTTCCACCTCTTTCCCTTCGGCCTCAACAGCAAGAACAAGACACGAGCAAACAAGGCGTCCATCCATCATTACACTACATGCCCCACAATCCCCTGTTGAACAGCCCTCCTTTGTGCCAGAAAGTCGCAACTCATTTCGCAATACATCCACGAGCGATTGTTGCGGTTCACAGAGGAATTCGTACTCGTCCCCATTAATTGTTGTTGTCACGTGTGCTTTTGCCATTAGTTTTCTCTCGCTCTCTCGAGTGCCTTTTCCGCGGCCCTACGGGCCATTACAGCCGCTGTCTTGATGCGGTACTCCTTTGTTCCACGTTTGTCAGATATCGGATCGGCAGCGGCTGATGCGGCTTTCGCCATTGCCGCCAAGGCCTCATCGTCAACCTTACTTCCTATTAAAGCATCTGCACATTCTTTCACTAAGAGAAATCGCGGTGCCACTGCGCCAAGCGAGACACGAGCCGCAATGCAGGTCCCTGCGTCATCAAGTGTCAGATTTACCCCAGCACCGACAATGGCAATATCCATCTCTGTCCGAGGCGTAAGCCTCAAGTAACAATCACCTGAATGCGGCGGCCTGGCAGGAAAAGTGGTCGAAACAATAATCTCACCTTTCTCCAGAGATGTTTTTCTCGGTCCCAGAACAATATCTTCCACTGCCGCTTGACGTTCCCCGTTAGGACCAACAATCCGGACTGTAGCTCCCGCAGCAATACACGGCGGTACCGAATCTGCCGCAGGCGACGCATTGCACAGGTTGCCAACAATCGTTGATCGGCCTTTTACCTGAACTGAACCGATTAATTCCGCTCCTTCAATAACTCCAGGCCACGTTTTGCAGAATTCTTTATGCTCCTGCATTTCGACTACTGGCGTCGCTGCTCCGACTGTAAAGGAGCCATTCGAATGCGTTATGCCTGTCAATTCAGGAATATTCTTCACGTTAACAATTAAATCTGGCTCGATAAGATCCGAGTGAATCTGCACCATAACATCGGTGCCCCCAGCAAAAATTTTTGCCATACCATCAGATCCCGACAGCAACCCGACTGCAGCGTCGAGTGAATTCGGCGCTTCATAACGGACTTGATCCATATTAGGTTTCTCCTACTAATCCTAGGTTGTAAAATTTCTTGTCAATGCGAATAGTGCCGCAAGCAGTCCCTCAGCGCTACCCCCAGAGCCCTAAATTTATGAGGATTGCCTCCAAGCCAAACCGCATTTCAAAACAGCGACAACGAGCAACTATAAACTAGGGTCGTTCAAGGCTATAAGCAATCAAGTTATCAAATTGGACTCCTAATGGAAGCAAACTTTCTAGGCGTGCCCGACGTCCCTCTCTGGCTATTTATTTTTTTATCTATAACCACCATTGCGACCACCATGCTCGGCATGTTGACCGGAACCGTGGGAGGGCTCGGCCTTTTGGCAGTGATGGCGATATTTTTTACACCCTCAATTTTGGTCCCTTTGCACACTATTATTCAGCTGGGTGTTGGCTCTAGCCGGGCAATTATAATGTGGCGATATGTCCTAAAAGAGACTCTCTTACCTTTTACCATCGGGGCAGTGCTGGGAGCCGCGCTGGGAGCCCAAATTTATATTGCTCTCCCTACCGGAGCCTTGCAGGGAATTATTGCCCTGATGATAATTGTACTGATTTGGATGCCGAGTTTTACCGTTTTGGGGCCAATTAAAAAACGCTTCGGAATACTCGGCTTTGCTGCAACCAACATCGGTATGTTCGTCAGCGCCACGGGGACAATGGTCGGACCGTTCGTGGCTGGAGCTTCGGAAACCAGACAAAACCATGCCTCCACCATGGCGGGGCTAATGGCAATATCACACATCTGCAAATTAGTGGCTTTTGGCTTGCTGGGTATCTCTTTGAGTTCTTACCTACCTCTGATCGCAGCGATGATTGCCTGTGGCATCTTAGGCAACTTTGCTGGCCGTTTTTTCCTTAACAAAATGCCCGAACATTGGTTTCGACGGACGTTCAAAATTTTGATGACGGCCCTAGCTCTTCGCCTTTTGTATGTCGCTGGGGCAGAAATCGGTATTTTTTAACCTTTTTTACTGGCCGGTTCTGAGCCTGTTTAGACAAATTAGCGTCACCACCTTTAAAAACTCGCTAGGCTGCTTGACAACAATAAAATTATATCAGTAACACCGTCCTAACCCCTTCTATTGACACGGATAACCAGTCCAAGTTTCTATTCTTTCAATCGAAATCTGACTGAGCCGATCGGCAGACACAGCACCTGCAGCTTTAGAGGTCTAAGACACCTGAATGACGGTGCTGTTTCCCTTCCTTTAGATCAGGTCCAACCGCGGCGGCTTATTTATAAAGCTGCGGGAATTTTGCCCTTATTTTTGCTTTTAGTTCAGGAGATGCCTCCGCTACTTTCGGGAACTCGTCCTTCCAACCATAAGGTCTACAAGCATCAATTATACCTCGATTATTTTGCCATGGTGGCTCTCGCAAGAGGGGATCGAGCGGAGTGGACCAAGCCCGTTTAATGAATTGAACATCTTCAGGCGGATCGCATCTCGTCGACATGGCCCAAACTACATCGAAAATATTCGAGGGATCTATATCTTGATCAACGACTACGACCCATCGACCGGCATAATTGCCGGCGTGGCAATTGGTTGCGACCATCGCGGCCTGGGACGCGTGCCCGGGATAAAGCTGTTCTATTGCAACCACATTGAACAAGCGACCAGCACCCGCCTCATGGCACCAAACCCCTTTCACGCCGGGGATACCGGCTTTTTCCATTTCATCCCAAATTAGTGCTGACTTCACGGTTGCCCGAGCAAAAGTGAAATTTTCAGGGGGACGAGAAGGAACAGCAAGCGTAAGTATTGGATTTGTTCGGTAATACACCCTTTCTACTTTTATGACCGGCAATTCACTAGCGTTTGATGCGTAATAGCCCATGAATTCACCAAACGGACCCTCCTCGCGTATTTCGGTCCGGCTCATTGTGCCTTCAATTACTACTTCCGAGTGCGCCGGAATGGGTAATCCGTGGACTTCGGAAGGGATATATTCAATCGCCCGCCCTCTTTGCCCACCCGCGTACGCAAGCTCGTCTACCTCCGGATCAATTTCCTGGTGAGCGGAGATAAAAAGGAGAGGGTCTTGCCCACAAGAAATCAGAACCGGGCAGTCTTCCCCGCGCTTGAAGTATTTATCTGAAATTAACCTCCCGTGCTTACCAGGGGACATCCAAACGGCGACGTTTGTCTCGTCATGCACCATTGTTCGGTAGGTGCCGCAGTTAACCCAACCCGTATCCGGATCACGCATGATAACGAGATCATCAGTTCCTATGTACCTCCCCCCATCAAGTTCGTGGACAAATGGGACCGGAAATTTCCACATATTTATGTCACTGCCACGATCGATATTTTCCATAACAGGCCCGGTAGAGACTTTTAGGGGTGGAATCGGCTCGAACTTTGTTCGCATTCTTCGTCGCATTGATCTGACTAAATCCATCTCGGTTTCAGGATCTGGCAAATCCATGACAACTGCGAGACGCCGCAATCCATTTGCGCCGCCCGCTAAAATCCTAAAGCCCTCTGGATAGCCCTCAATGTTATCAAAAAGAAGCGCAGGGGCCCGGCCAGGATCCTGAGCGGCCACCGTTTCTGCGACGGCCGCAACTTCAAGGTTCCAATTGGCTCCATTAACTTTTTCGATTTCCCCCATTTCTTCAAAACGTTCGATGAGATCTCGAAGGTCTGAGTAACCCTCATTCCGCTGCTGGTTACTTTTTACCTGATGGCTATCCGACATGTTGTCACTCTCGAAGTTTAGACTATATTGTATAAGAGCTTCTTATACCGGTGCTCTATTCTCTAGCCAACCGGCAATGTTTTGTTATTATAGACTTGTTCGCGAACAGGGGAAAATTATGGACCAGCTTGTTGAAGACATAACTCGGCACTCTATTGATTGGGTAGGACGTGCAGAAAGCCTCCAACCAATAATTAGCGCAAACGCGGAGAGAACAGAGTCTGGTGGACGTGTGACCGATGAGGTTATGGCCGCCCTACACGAGCAACAACTTTTTCGAATGGCATTGCCTAAATCTGTAGGAGGCGGGGAAACAACGCCGCTAGAAATTGCACTTGCGACAGAGGCCATTGCAAAGGCTGATGCAAGCACAGCTTGGTGCGTTGGACAGGCCAGCGGGTGTAGCTGGTGTTCAGCATACATCCCAGCCGAGGTTGCCAGAGAGATATTCGAACCTGCCAATGCTGTTTTAGCTTGGGGTCCCCCAAACCCATCTGCTAAGGCAGAAAAAATCGAAGGAGGTTACAACTCCAATGGTAAGTGGCGATTTGGTAGTGGCAGTTTGAATGCAACCTGGGTGGGCGGACACAGCTTTGTAGTCGATAAAAATGGCGATCGCGTACTTAATGACAATGGCTCTCCAAAAATGAGAACCATGCTGATCCCCAAAGATGAGGTTACTTTTGAAGGAATTTGGGATGTCATGGGGTTGAAAGGCACCGGCAGTGATACCTATGTTGCCACAGATTTATTCGTAGATGAGGCACATACGACTTGGCGCGACTCTCAGCCTGATCGAAAGGAATTCGGACCTCTTTACTCGGTGCCACTTCTCACCGCTTACGGGATCATTTTTGCTGGTCTCTCGCTTGGCGTCGCTCGCTCCCTTTTGGAAGAATTCAAAAAACTCGCTTCCGAAAAACCTGCGGGAGGTCACGGGAAACCAAACGGTCAACCAGCAATGCTTAGAGATAATGCGGTCATCCAATCGAAAACAACCGAAAACGAGGCGAAACTCCGGTCCGCTAGAGCCCTCTGGGTCGAGACAGTGGAGGAGTATTGGGATAATATGCTGGAAACCAACAATCCACCCCTCGAGCTTAGGGCGAGGCTTAGGATGTCGATAACTTGGGCTATGCTCCAAGCCAGAGAGGTCGGAAATGCGGTGTTCCATGCTACAGGAACAAACGGGATTTTTGAGATGCACCCCTTTGAAAGGCGCTTTCGCGATTTACAGGCAATTTCCGCGCAGGGGCAATCGCACCATTCAAATTTTGAGCCCGTAGGTGCTGTTCTTCTGGGAATAGAAGCCAACAGTCATCGCTTTTAATTTAAGCTTTTCTCAGGTGTTTCTATTCGACAAAGTTTGCGAGCGTTAAACATTAGTCCTTATTCCGAAAGACGGACCCATATTTCATTGCGCTATTGTTTAAAACAAATCATCGGGCTCTAAGTCCATAGCCTTACATATATCCTCATATCGATAACCACGCCGCCTCAACCAAGCTATGTCTCGCTGATCGGTTTTTTTATTTCTGTCTGAGATCCGGAAAGGACCACGACGGGAGCGGCTAAGTGCGGTTCTCGCAAAAAATTCACCCTTATTACTCTCTTCCTCCCACCCTCCTTCCAAATCAGGAAACGACTCCTTTAATGTTTCCGGCAACATTTCATTTGATACGTCAATGTCGACTTTTGCTTTTAACGCGGCCAAACTGGAGGCAAGTCTTGGAGCATATCCTGATCGGAGGGTAGATCTCAATTTTGCAGAGGCTGCCTGCTTGTCATTAACCAAACCCAACCTGGCCAGCTTTGAAGCTATGGAAGGCACTTGACTCAGAAGCTTGCCTCGCTCCGCATCGTTTGTTGTTGCCAAATGAATTTTTCTGGACAAGTACTCAATCAATTTAGCTTCGGACACAAGGTAACGCTGAGAATAGCTCACGGCGATATTATAGAGCCGATCAAGGCTCAAACTTACATTTTTGGAAATAGTTCTCGCTCCTCCCAGTCAAATAAATTTCGGAGACCTTCATTTAGTTCAAACTTATTATGACACAAATCTGTATTTACCTTGCCAGGTTGATTGCTGTTGTCACAACAGGCAGGATAATTGAGGGTGCCATAAAAATATGGGAGGAAACAAATGGGCCAGTTTGCTATCGGGCAGAGTGTACCTCGGATAGAGGACCCAAGACTACTTAGGGGTGAGGGTCGTTACACTGATGATGTGCGTCTCTATGATTGCAAGCATGCCTGGGTGCTCAGATCCCCTTTCGCCCATGCCAAAATAGTTTCCATCAACACCTCGGCCGCCAGATCTTTGACTGGGGTCATTGCGGTGTTCACGGGTTCAGATTGGGAAGGTGATCAAATGGGTTGGCACCCGGCCGGTCACCCTCGGCAGAGAAGGGATGGTTCACCTCTTTTCTGTCCGCCGCGGCCCGCTTTGAATCAACACAGAGTGCGAGTAGTTGGTGATGCCGTTGCAGTTGTTATAGCTGATACGCGTGATAGAGCTCGAGACGCTGCGGAATTAATCGAAGTTGATTATGAAGCGTTACCCGTTGTGATTGGTTCAACCGAGGCCCTGAGAGAAAACGTACCCATTTTGCATGACGCTAATCCTGATAATGAGAGCTATTTTTATGCAGCCGGCGATAAGATCGCTGTTGAAAGGGTAATCTCAGAGGCCCCTTTTGTCGCCAAGCGACGGCTGGTGATTAATCGTATTACACCAGCCACCATGGAACCACGCGCCGCGGTTGCAGCATATGACCCCCATGATGACCGTTATGTTCTTTATTGCGGCACACAACGCCCATTTTTAGTACGCCGCACCCTCGCAGAAAATGTTTTCCAAGATCAAGAAACAAAGTTCCGAGTAATGACCACTGACGTAGGCGGAAGCTTTGGAATGAAAGGTGGTCATCATCCAGAGAACCACATGATTTTATGGGCTTCAAAAAAGGTAGGTTTTCCCGTCCGATGGGTTAGCGACCGTTCCGATGGAATGGCCATTGACTATCACGACCGCGACCAAACAACAGACGTGGAATTAGCTGTTGATAAAAACGGCCGGTTTCTCGCATTGAAAGTAAGCAGCACTTGTGGAATTGGCGCATATTTGGAGCCCGGCGGCACGATATCACCAGCAGGCCACCTTGGTGGTCTCGCAGGAACCTACAGAACACCGCTGATTTACGCGGAGTCATCCGCGGTATTCACCAACACTGCTTGCAACGGCCCATTCCGTGGCTCGGGTAGACCTGAAGCCGCTTATGTTCTCGAACAAATTATCGATGCGGCCGCCCGAGAAATTGGAATGGATCGCGCCGAGATCCGACGCCGAAACTTTGTTCGTGAGCAGGATTATCCTTTCAAAACAGGTTTAATATTTACTTTGGACTGTGGCGAATTTGATAAAAACCAAGAGAAGGCTCTTGCCGCTGCTGGCTACGAAAATTTTGAAGATCGAAGGCAAAAAGCCAAAGCTGATGGGCAACTGCGCGGCATTGGAATCGCTAATTTTATCGAACAAACGGCTCAAACAGAAGGTGAGACCGTCTCCATCCGTTTTGACCCTTCGGGCACTGTTACGGTCGTCGCAGGCTCGGTAGATCACGGACAGGGTCACGACACAATGTATAAAATCGTCGTCTCCGATAAGCTAGGTATCAATCATGAAGATATCAGGGTTGATTTTGGCGATACCGATATGCTCCCCTTTGGCGCAGGCACATACGCCTCAAGAACTGCAATACTAGGTTCATCTGCCGCCTCTCGAGCGGCTGAAAAGGTGATCGAAAAGGGCCAAAGAATTGCTGCGCACATGTTGGAGGCCGCGTTAGATGATATTGATTATGAACGCGGTGTTTTTAGCATTGCCGGTACTGATCGCTCCGTTTCTATCAAAGAAGTCGCGAGAGCCTCGTATAATCCCACCTTGATACCGAGTGACATGCAACTTGGTCTCTTCGATACAGATACTTTTGTCCCCGACGCCCCGACTTTTCCAAATGGTTGCCATGTATGTGAGGTGGAAATAGACCCAGAAACGGGAATAACAGAAATCATAAAATATTCGGTTGTTGACGATGTAGGAACTGTCATAAATCAATTGACGCTGGAAGGCCAAATCCATGGCGGGATAGGCCAAGGGATAGGACAAGCATTAAGTGAACAAATCATATACGATCCCAAAAGTGGACAACTACTCACAGGATCATTCCTTGATTATGGCATGCCTCGGGCTGACAACATGTGCGACTTTGACTTACAGAACAATCCGGTACCCACCGGGTTAAACCCGATAGGTGCGAAAGGCGCTGGTGAGGCTGGAAATGTGGGAGCTTTGGGAGCGATTATGAATGCAATTAATGATGCTTTACTCCCGATGGGGGTTGAACACATCGACATGCCCGCTACCCCACTTAAGGTATGGAAAGCTCTCCAAGAGGCAAATATAAGGCAGTAAAAAATAAAGCGAAGGGCTAAAAATCCAAGCATTTAAAGCCACACAGCCAAGCGGCGTAATATTCTAACAATTAGGGAGTCTGGGCTCCTCTCCCTCAGGTAACTGCATGTCAAAGCAGGCCAGAAGCCCGGCGGTAGCAATATAAATTCCCATTAGGGCGACTATATCTACTAACATCCGCGTCCCAAAAATTTTGTGGGCACGCGCATACGTTGTAGGGCCGACCTTATGATCACCAAAAATTTCCCTTCCCAAGAGAATAAGCGCTGCATCACGTTCAGGCAGATCCTCGATCGAACCCCGTTTTCTAATTACTTCTATGGTGAATTCCGATAGTCCCTCTTTAAGCGCTTCGGCCTCATGCGCAGACCACTCGAAATTATTATCTGCCTCACGAGCAGCGATAAGAATTGTCAACTCACGCAAGTCGCCTTCGAGACCAGACTCAAATCTCAGATAACGCGCATAGGGTCTAGCTACAGATGCCAGCTCCGGACTGTGCAACCTAATCCCACCAGGACCATTTAATCCTTTTAGGGACTGGCTAGTCCCTGCCACGTGCTGATCATAAATATCTGCCGCCGCTCCGGTCAGTGTTGACCTGTCGACCCTCGGCAAACGACATCGTGTTTCAATATCAATATCAAGTGGAAGCTTCCGAGACATCTTAGCTGCGCCTCAAATGTTCTCTGATTTTAAAATATCGGCGATTTTTTCCCCAATCATAATGGATGTAAGGTTGGTATTAGCACAAGGGACAATTGGCATAATTGACGCATCTGCAACGCGAAGGCCATCCACACCATAAACGCTCCCGGATGGGGAAGTGACCGCCATCGGATCTGTGGCCGCCCCCATTTTACAAGAACAAGACGCATGCCAATGGCCAAGCACCGTTTTTCGAATCCATTGTTCACATATAGTTTCATCTGAGGCCAACTCTCGAATTGTCGGACCATCTGCTATCATATTATCGATAATCCAGCGTCGTGCCGGGGGAATTGTATCCATCAAAAGCGACCCCACCCAGGTCTCAAAGGCTTGCCATGTATTATACACTCCGTATTTGGCAGCCCTCGGGGAATAGCTTACCGGAAAAAACTCGACAACATCATCATTGAACTCTGGCCGTTCGCAAACTTCAGCCATAAATTTGACGCCAGCAATCATCCGCTCCATATCTCGCCGATCAGAACACATATCAAAATCCACCAATGGCTCATCCCTTGGGTCTGCACTCGCAAGCTTAACCTCGCCTCGAGTATAAGACCGATTTACCCAGAGCTGCATAATTCCAATTTGGCTACCAATGGAGTGCCAAGCGGCCCTATTAGTCGGCACGATGTACATATCTCCATTTGGTACACCCTCAAAATTGGAAGAATAACGCAATGATGCGATCATATGCGTGGGCAAATCCCCTCGAAGTCTTGCGCGCCGCTTCAACCAAGCGCCAAAGTTTACCCCAGGATGCTCTTGCAAGTTTTTTCCAACACCAGGAAGATCGACACGTGTTTCTATTCCGTGCATAGAGAGTTCTTCCGCTGGACCGATCCCGGAACGCATTAATAAAGCAGGCGAGTGAAGCGCGCCGGTGCTCAAAATCACCTCATTCGCTTTTAAATCAAAATCTAATCCGTCTCTTGTAACGGCAACTCCAATGACCTTGCGGTCTTTAAAAAGCAATTGTCGAACATGCGTGAGATCAAGCAGATTAAAGTTAGGTCTGCCACGCACTTCGGTTGTAAGATAACCAACAGCAGCGGAGATCCTTTTCCCATCGATGTTGTTCATGGCGATTGGAAAATAGCCATCTTCAAACCTTCCGTTTTGATCTTCCAAATCCGGCCAACCGGCAGCATCAAAAGCTCGACACGCAGCAGCGGTAAAGCCTGGCCAGACCTCTTTGGGAAGGCGGCGGAGCGGGATTGGCCCCCGGTCTCCGTGCAAAGGTCCCGCAAAGTCTAAGTCTTTTTCAAGTTTTTTATAGTAAGGCAGGACACCCTCCCAGCCCCAACCAGAAGCTCCCGCAGCTTCCCAATCCTCAAAATCGCTAGGAATACCCCTTACAGCGCACATCCCATTAACCGAAGAACTTCCTCCGATAAATTTACCTTGATGATAGCGGCGTCGCGGTCGCTCATCGGGCGCATTAGAGGGACGAGGAAAAAACGCCGCTTTCAAATCACCCCAAACATATCGTTGGTTATTCTTCGAGCTTGTTACAAATGCCTGATCTAAGTCGTGTGGCTGTTCACCCGGTGGGAAATCTTCACCAGCTTCAAGCATCAATACTTCTTTGGTGGGATCCTCCGAAAGCCGGCTGGCGAGTGGACAACCAGCGCTGCCGCCACCAATGACTAAATAATCAAAAATCTTTCCTTCAAACGGTGGCATAATTAACCCCTCTCTCTTGCTCCAGCGCGCCGAACCCTGAATGCACCGGCATAGCTTGCCCGGCCCGCATCAAACCTAAATTTTACAACAAAATGAAAATCATCTCTGACACAATCAGATACTGTACCAAATTCTGTGAGGTCTCTATCATATGAATATAAAATCTACGACTGGATCATACCAATGCCAACTGCCCCGATAAATATTCCAACCGCAGAAAACATTGAATTGGAGCTCCGAGAGGGGATTGCAATTATCGCACTCAACAAACCTAGAACTCGTAATGCAGTGGATGACTACATGCGGAATGATTTAATGGCAATGATTGATTGGGCGGAGCAAGAGGAGGAAGTCCGAGCGTTGATTATCACTGGCCGTGGCGCAGCATTCTGCGCAGGTGGTGATATTTCTGCGATGCAGAAGAGACTTGCCGCGCCTCAGGGTAAGATAGCTGTAAACGGTTGGAAAAGGCAACGGCGCACTCATCACGCAATTAAAGCCGTTCATGAGGCCTCAATCCCGACGATAGCAGCGGTTAATGGACCAGCAGCTGGCCTAGGTGCTGACTTGGCACTCGCTTGCGATTTTGTTATCGCCTCCACAAGTGCCTTTTTTATCTTCAGTTATTTAACTCGCGGCCTAATTCCCGATGGTGGGGGAATGTATTTGTTACCTCGAAGAGTTGGTTTAGCCCGAGCAAAGGAACTGATATTTTCTGCTCGGCGTGTAAACGCAGACGAGGCCCAGTCCATGAATATGATCGAGTCGATCTCGCAACCAGAAGGCTTAATCGACGATGCGTTGCTGATGGCGAATAGTATGATTAAAGGATCCCCAGACGCATTAGCTCTTACCAAATCTATCATGGATAAAACATTTGAACTCTCCATCGAAGAAGTGTTTGCTCTGGGTTGCCAGGCCCAAGCAATTTGCTACACCACAGACGCTCATCAAGAGTCAGTAAGTGAATTCTTGGATAGATCAAAAGAATCAGATGGATAGTGTCCGTTGGAAAAACTTAGAGCGTCTGATAAAGCCCCAGAGTGTTGCCATAATTGGTGCATCATCCAATCCAAATAAAACGTCAGGGCGCCCTCTTAGATACCTCCAACAAGATGGTTTCCACGGTAAGATCTGGCCTGTTAATCATGGCAGAGCTCAAATAGACGGCATTCCGTGCTTTAATACCATTAGAAATTTACCCGATACTCCTGACGTGGGGATCATCATGCTAGGACCGAGAAGCACTCAAGCGGCGGTCGCTGAACTGTCTGAGCTCGGCTGCGCCGCAGCCATTGTCGTTGGATCGGGCTACGCCGAAATAGGATCTGAAGGAAAAGAAATTCAAGACGCTCTGTTGCAATACTCGGGCGATATGAGACTGCTTGGTCCTAACACCATTGGAATGCTTAACATTATCGATGGCATCACGCTATCAGCATCGGGAGCCCTGGATATCAAAGATAGAATAAAGGGAAATATAGCGATTCTCTCTCAAAGCGGCGGCATTCTCGGTTCTTTGCTCTCAAGAGCAGCGGAAAAAGGCATTGGACTCTCCCACCTTGTCGCCACAGGCAATGAAGCTGATATTGAGATTTCTGATCTGATGAGCGCTTATGCAAAAGATCCAAATACCCGGGTGATCTCTCTTTACATTGAGTCAATTCGGGACAAGGAAAAATTCGAACAGGCAGCAGATTCTGTCAAAAGAGCGGGAAAACCCATAATAGCTTATAAAGTAGGGAGATCTAAAGCTGGAATAAAGAGCACCGCCTCTCACACAGGGGCATTGGCGGGAAAAGATGAGATATATGATGGCTTTTTTGCGCAGACAGGGATCATAAGGGCTAAACGCTACGATGACCTACTAGACGTTCCGCAGATGTTGGTAGCCAATAAGTTTCTTAAGGGCAAAAGACTGGGGGTCCTCACCACTACGGGTGGAGCAGGAAGCTTGATAGCCGATATTTGTGGGATTGCTGGGTTTACTACTCCCGATCCTGACAAAATAACCAAGATTAAATTGAACAACCTCCTTGAACATTCCGGATTTTCCTCCGAACGTAACCCGATTGACTTAACACTTGCCGGTCTCAAGCCAAAGATAATTAGGGGTGCAATCCGAGCACTTCTGGAGAGTCCCAGATATGACGCTATCATTTCGATAGTTGGGTCTTCAGGTGTAGGGCGCCCAGACTTGGTGGCTGAGCCAGTTATCGAATTGTCAGCAAAAGCCGAAAAACCGATTATAATTTATGCGAGCCCAGCGGCCCCAGAGATCATTAAAAGATTGAACAGAAACAATATTCCGGCGTTTAACTGTCCCGAAACTTGCGCGGCGGCGCTCTCAGCTCTGTTGAGAATTAAGGAGTAGGAATAGGATCAAGAAATGAAAAAAACCGACTTCGGCTTCCTGATCCGAAACGATCGCGCACATAAGTCCGTATACACTAATAAAAGTATTTTGGTTTAGAAATGGAATACATATTTGGTCAAACGTGAATATACGTAGGCCATGAGAGCCAAGTCAAAAATCCACACGACTTTTCTTGTTCAACCAATCTCACCAAGAGAATTGATGATAAACCCGCTAGTCCAAATTTATTTCGACGAAAACACAAAGCTCGGTATGATACGTTCCCTTATTTTTCTAATGCCGAAACAGGCCAAGCTATAAAAAAAATCAATCGGTCGGTATGCTGAATCCTGCATTTTCTGCATCTCTGCAGAAAGCTTGGACAGTTTCCAGTGAATATTGGCTAAGGTCTCTCCCAATTGTAGCCAGCTTGCCCAAAACATCACTCGCGACTGTGATTATATCACACCCTGTTTGATCGGCTTGGAACAAATTGTAGACTTCCCTTGAGCTTGCCCAAAGCAACTCCGCTGCCGGCAAGCTACTTAGTATGTCTTTACAATCCCTCATTACAGGCATTGGATCTATCCCGGCATCTGCAATGCGCCCAGCAAAAACTGAGATTACCGCCGGCGTCTCCGGAGACAAAACTGCTGCCACTGCCTCCACCTGCTCACGTGTAAAGATCGCGGTAATATTCAACTTTATAGCGTCTTTTGAGAGCTTTCTGATGATATCACAAGAGGACTTTGCCTTTGAATTTGTAACGGGTATTTTTGCGTAAACTTTTTCGCCCCACGTCGAAATCACCCTGGCTTGGGCTTCCATCTCGGAAAACTCATCTGCGAAAACTTCAAAGGAAATATGGCGGTCAGGTATGGCCTGAACGACTTCTCTGGCGAATGCCGGATAGTCCCTTACCCCCGCAGCATGCATCAAACTTGGATTAGTTGTGAAGCCTTGGATCAGCGGGTTTTTAGAAAACTCAACCATTGAGTCTAAGTCAGCACCGTCCGCAAAAACCTTGACCTTTAAATCATTTATGCTTGCCATAATTTTCGCCCCTAATTTAATAAAGTCGATCTATCCAACTACCATAAATGTTATTCATATCTAATTAGATGATTCCACTATATCCCTAACCAATGAATAAAGATCTTGCTCTCCAACAAGATGGCCTGTAATTCCTGCCCTATCGGCTGCCTCTAGGTCCGTTTGTCTGTCACCGACCAAAAAACTCGCTTTCTTATCGATATGCCACTCAGCAAATGCCGATAGGATCATTCCAGGCTCTGGCTTCCTACAACTACAGTGACGAGTGAATTTACCGCTACCAGCAGTCGGGTGATGAGGGCAAAAATAAAAGTTATCTATGTGAGCGCCGATTTTTTTAAGCTGGAGGTTAATCCAATTGTGGAGTGAGATTACATCATCGATCTCATAATAACCCCTCGCTACACCGGCCTGATTGGTTACCACAAACACTAAAAACCCAAGTTGATTTAAATATTGAATTGCTTTTTTGGATCCCGGCTTCCAATCAAAGTCCTGAATGCGGTGAACATAGCCCGTATCCCTGTTCAAAACGCCATCTCTATCAAAAAAAACAGCCGGTCGGCCGCTTTTATGGCCTATGGAATTCCCGTGGATCACTCGGCGACCAACATCGAATAGAAGCGGTTACCCGAGCCGATGCCAACTACTGCCTCCAAACTACCAGCTCCTCTTCAACCATAGATGATCAAGCAAGATCCGTTGCAACAAAACTGTAGTTTTAAGCCAGATACACACAAAAGTTCTTTTTGCGGATCTGATTTTTTTCTCTAAACCACAGGCCGAACAGGGGAGTGAATTGACCACCAATAAAAAACCTGGCGTTTCTTGAATTTCAAAGGCATCCGAATAAAAAGGGTTCTGATTGCGCATTATTACAGCCACGGACTCTTCGCCAAACATCAATTTTTCTGCATATTCGCACAAGATATGGGCAAGGACTACATGCAATTCTTGTAAAGAGCTGGTTACCTGCCCTTTGGCAATGACACAAAAACCTCCCCTATCCCGCGCTTGACCTCCTTACTTTCCTATAAAACTACAGTTGGGATTCCCATTTTCTTGTGCATGTCGATATACTCAGATCAAAACTTGATTGTGGAATCTACAAAATGGCTATTGGATCCAAAAACCCAATTCTAGGTATTATCGGGGGTAGCGGGATATATGATATCGAAGGGGTCGAAGATATCAGAGTGGAGTCGATAGTATCTCCCTTCGGCTCCCCGTCCGATGACCTTGTTTTCGGCAATGTAATGGGACAAGAGGTAGTTTTTCTTCCCCGACATGGACGAGGCCATAATATCTCGCCGTCGGATATTAACTATCGTGCCAATATTGATGTGCTGAAACGTGCTGGCTGCACAGAAATCCTCTCATTATCCGCTGTAGGATCATTGAAAGAAAAATTATGCCCCGGCACGTTTGTAATTGTTGACCAACTCATCGACAGAACTTTTGATAGGAAAAAAAGCTTTTTTGGTAAAGGATTTGTGGCGCATGTCTCGATGGCTGATCCTGTCTGCGGGCGTCTTGGAGATCTCATACAACGAGCCGCCTCGGAAATACGGCTCCCAGTAGTGCGCGGAGGAACATACTTAGTTATGGAAGGACCCCAGTTTTCTTCCCGAGCGGAGAGCGAGCTCTACAGGAGTTGGAATTGTGATGTTATCGGCATGACCAATATGCCGGAAGCGAAGCTAGCACGCGAAGCCGAGATGTGTTACGCCACAGTGGCCATGGTCACTGACTATGATTGCTGGCATTTGGAACATGATGACGTGAATGTCGAAACAGTGATAGACGTTCTTCACAAAAATGCAGCCACTGCAAAAGAATTATTAAAGGCTTTGATACCCATGATCTCCGAACGCAAAACTTCCTGTGCTATGGGATGTCATCAAGCCTTAGCAAAAGCGATTGTAACGCCAAAAGAGGCGCGAGATCCCGACATGGTGAAAAAACTCGATGCAGTGGCAGACGGATATCTCTAAACCTACACGCCAATCCGAGGCGCTCCGGCGTATTGTGTGCTATTTGTAATCCAAGGTTAAAAGCCAGAATAAAAACTACTTTCAGTACCTCTAAGTGTAAAAAAAGGAATTAAGGTGAATCTTGAAGGAAAAACTGCGCTTATAACAGGCGGATCTCGAGGATTAGGCAGAGAGATGGCTGTCGCTTTTGCTGAAGCTGGTGTGTCGGCCATCACATTAACCGCAGCGGCAGCATCCGATGAAGATAAGCCTCTAATTGATGCCGAATTGCAAGAAACAAAGGCTCTTGTTGAGAAACAAGGATCGAAAGCTCATTGCGTAGTTGCTGACGTAGTTTCAGAGACTGATTGCGCGCAATCAGTCTCTGAAACTATTGATAAGTTCGGGAGCCTTCACATTCTAGTCAACAACGCAGGAAAAGCGGGGCGCTATGTGCACCATGGCGATGGGTCTTTAAACCTTTGGGATGTAAATCCGAAGGGTTTCAGGGATGTCATCGACACCAATGTTTTGGGCCCTTTTCTCATGATGCATGCCGCAGGTAAATTCATTTCGAAAGAAGGTTGGGGAAGGATTATTAATATATCAAAGCGAACCGACTCTATGCACCGAAAGGCAATCACACCTTACGGGCCATCGAAAGCAGCATTGGATGCCGCAACGATAGCATGGGCTGAGTGGCTTTATGATACTGGCATCACTGTTAACACCTTAAGCCCTGGTGGAGCCGTGGACACCAAATTTGGAACCGGTAAAATAGAGGGTCGGGGATTAGATCCAAAGGTGATAAAAAAACCTTCGGTTTGGTTAGCCTCCCCCGCCTCTGATGGCATTACCGGATGCAGATACGTAGCAGAAAGATGGGACGAATCCCTTACTCCTGACGAGGCCGCAGAAGGTTGTCGGGAGCCGGTTATTTTTACGACACCAGAGCGTAAAACCCCACTGGAAAAAGCTTGGAAAGAGAGTGGAAAGATCTAGTTCTCAAAGAGCGCAGGTTCTAAATCCAGCCAAAACATCCCGCCGGTCAGGTTGGAAATAATTTCTATAATTACCCGTGACATATCTTGAACGGGTGGTCCAAGCGCCCCCTCGAAGCACTTTGGTAGAACCAAAAAGTGGCTCTGAATACTCTTTATAATCGTCCGGTTGAAATTCAGCAAAAGGCCCGAAGGTATCGCTCGTCCACTCCCATACATTCCCTATCAGATGTGATAATCCCCAGAAGCTTTTACCCTCTTGACAGTGATCGATAGGAACACAGCCAAGCGAATAACCATCCAAACAGGCGTGGTTAGGGGTTGGGTGATCATTACCCCAGGGAAACTTATATTTCTTAAGCTTTCCATTCCCGTCATCTCTCATGGTTGCGGCGAACTCCCATTCCACCTCCGTTGGCAAACGACGTGCAGCCCATTTGCAAAACGCGTTAGCTTCATACCAATTAATGTGGATTACGGGCTCATTGATCGGAAGATCAATCCATTTATCAAAACGCCGCATCTCCCAGGAGCCTGACTTTTTCCGTCGCCAATAAATTGGCTTATTCGCAGAAACAGATTGTCGCCAATTAATACCATCTAGAGACCATAAGGAGTCGTTTTCGTAACCCCCGTCCTCAACAAATTCTAAAAATTCGAGATTAGTCACTGGGGTCTTCGCCATCCGAAACGGCGCTACATTAACACTATGAGACCATTTTTCGTTATCAAAATAGAATGCTGCATCACGGCTAGCACCAAATTCAAAAATGCCGCCAGGGATTTGTACGTCGCTGTTATCAAGCATTTTTTGGCTGGCAGTTGCTGCACAATTCTTCCCTAAACCGTCGGGCGCAAACCTAGGGGTTGGATAAGCCAGGGTTTGCCTCGCCCACGTAAAAGCCTCCCCATGCATGTCTTCATGAAAGGTGGTGAATTGATAGAGATATGAGTCTCGTTCACTGGCGATCCCATCATCCAGTCGCTTAAGACAGCTATCTAATACTTTCTCCAAGTAATCTCTCATTTCGGGCAAAGTATAGAGGGGTAAGTCCCAACGCGTGTCATGCGCTATCGCTATCGAGTCGTATAGGATATCCCCGCGCCCAAGCATTGGCGGATAGCCATATTCCCTCCGCAAGATAAATTGCTCATGAAACCACGCCACATGACCAATTTCCCATAATAATGGGTTTAAGATAGGAAGTTTAGGACCTATCAGCTGACTTGCATCTAGGCCGTCGATCAGCTCCAGTGTTCGCTGATGGGCACTTTGCATGATAGATGAAAGGTATTCTTTGCTTTTTTTTTCAGGCATCTTGACCAAGTTAGGAAGCGATAATGAAGATTAGCGTCATCACTCCCGCGGGGAAACAGTCCCGGGCCGGAAATCGTGCGACGGCCGTTCGTTGGGCCAAAATATTACGTGATCTAGGCCATCGGGTAGAGGTTTTAACAGAGAGTCTGAACTCAAACGCGGACATGATGATCGCCATTCATGCCTGGCGCTCTCTAAAATCGATAAAAGCATTTAGTGACGCGCACCCAAATCGTCCGCTCATCGTTCTATTAGCGGGGACAGATATTTATCATTTTCAAAACTCCCATCCCTCAGAAACATACGAATCAATGGAAAGGGCGAGCGCTTTGGTATGCTTGCATGACCTTGTGTGGCGTTCCATTCCCGAGGTTTTTCGAGCAAAATTAAAAGTAATTTATCAATCATCAGATCCACTGACCGTTCCTCGATCTCCGTCGAAGAACCGATTTGAACTTTGCGTGGTCGGTCATTTACGTGACGAAAAAGACAGCTTACGCCCCGCTTTAGCCGCCCGCCTCCTACCCCAAAATTCTCGGATCCGGATCGTTCACTTAGGAAAAGCACACAACGCAAAATGGGAAGAAAAAGTGAAGCTCGAAGCTTCACTTAATACCCGTTTTGATTGGAGAGGGGAGGTGCCCCGTTGGTCAGTAAGACGTCAATACCTAAGATCCCATGCCATGATAATTAGTTCCAACATGGAAGGGGGCGCCAATGTTTTATCGGAAGCTATCGTTTGCGGTTTGCCGGTGATCGCCTCCGATATTGATGGAAATATTGGCCTGCTTGGAGGGGATTATGAGGGCTACTTTAGGGTAAGAGATGAAATCGATTTGGCCGAAACACTGGGTCGAGCGGAAAACGACATAAATTTTTTAAGTAAGCTGGAGTCACAAGTCACAAGCAGGCAAAAGCTTTTTCAACCCGAACTGGAGAGAAGAAAATGGAAGGAATTAATTAAAGCTTTATCGTGATCGGCTCGAGTTTTTCGGATTGCTTGAGGACTTCACCAACAATTTTGGTTTCTGTGTAACCTATTTTTCTGAGCTCATCCACACATTCATTCGCCGTGGCGTTTGGAACTCCGGCCAAAAGCCCACCAGCAGTTTGGGGATCATAAATCAACGGATAACGAGGATCTCTTCCCGCTTCCTCTAAATTTGCCACAGCTCTTCGCAAACGAACATTTTGAGGTTGAAGCGATGACAAAATTCCTAATTTAGCTGTGTCAACGGCACCATCCATGAACGGAACTGCGGAGAGCTCTAGGTTCACATCGACACCCGAAGCTCGAACCATCTCCACCAGATGCCCCAAAAGCCCAAAACCTGTTATGTCAGTGGCAGACCGAGATTGATACTTCACCAGACATTCGGCAGCCATACGGTTAGACATAGACATATGATTTAAGGCCGCCGAAATCCAACGACCTTTTGCTTTATGTCTCATATTAGCCGCGAACAACGTGCCGGTACCAATTGGCTTGGTCACTATCAATTTATCTCCAGGCTCAAGTCCCCCTTTCCTCATAATCTTTTTTTGATCAATCAAACCATTAACGGAGAAGCCAAGGCTCAGCTCTGGACCTTCTGATGTATGACCGCCAACGAGTGCGCAATTTGCATCGTTGAGAATTTCCATCGCACCGGCCATCATCTGCTTGAGGGTGTCCTCTACTTTTTCTTCAACGCCAAAGGGGACTGTCGCTATGCCTAGAGCTGTTTGAGGCTCCCCTCCCATTGCGTAAATATCACCAAGACTGTGATTGGCAGCAATCTTTCCGAATACAAAAGGATCATCGACCATTGATCGAAAATAATCGACCGTGTGAACCACGGCTTTGCCGGCTGGCACCTCCACTACTGCCGCATCATCAGGTTCATGCAAGCCGATTAATACGTCCTTCCTGGGCGCGGGTTTAAGCTCGCTAAGGGCTCGTGTTAGCACTGTGGCGCCAACCTTGGCCCCACAACCCCCACAGCGCATCGCAATCGCAGAAATTTCCTGGACAACCTCCGCACTGGCCAATCCGTTTGGCAGATCTGTCTTTTCAACTTCCTCCATTTCTGGAAGGTCGTTAAATTTTTTCATAAACCTGGAGTCGATCCAGTTTTTCCACTTCCAAATTGCAGAACCCCTGACACAGAGCTTGCCATAAGAAGCAACGGCACTTTTATCACCTGTTGATATCAGGCTCAGAAAACGCTTTTGAGGTCGAAATTTTTTCGGGCTTTTTCCTAAAA